>CAIWWN010000132.1 GCA_903916355.1 uncultured Burkholderiales bacterium
GCCCGGCAGCCGTCGGCTGATTGTGTTGTCGCACGGCACGGCCGGCAGTGCCGACAATGACCATGACTTGGCCGCCACACTGGCGCGTGCCGGCTTTGTGGTGGCGCAGCCCCTGCACCGGGGTGACAACTTCAAAGACTTCAGCCACGCAGGGCCTGACAGTTGGCGCACGCGCCCGTTGGATGTGAGCGAGACCATCAACACGCTGGCCCAAGACCCGGTGCTGGGACCGCAGCTCGACCTGCAGCACGTGGGCGTGCACGGCATGTCGGCTGGCGGCGGCACGGGCATCGTGATGGCCGGCGGCCAATGGCGCATGCTGACTTTGGTCCAGCACTGCGCCCAGCACTTGAACGACGACATCGGCTTTTGTTTGAACGGGCTGGCAGCTCACCCCCTGAAACAAACCCTGCGCAAAGGGCAATTTGCCCTGAGCCGTTTGTTTTTGACAGAGGACAACGCACCGGCCAGTATGAAAATGCTGCAAGGTGGCCAAAGCCCGAGCCAAAGCCAAGACCCGCGCCCCGACCCTCGCATCACAGCCGTCAGCGTGGCCGTGCCTGTCGGGGTCATCTTCACCCCCGAAAGCTTGGCGCGCATCCGCATCCCCGTAGCCCTGACCACCGCAGGCAACGATGGCGTGCTGCTGCCCCGCTTTCACAGCGACAAGCTCTTGCAACACTGCACCCGCTGTACCCGCCTGTCGGATCACCCCATCGCCGGGCACTTTGACTGGCTCTCGCCCTGGCCCGCCACCGTTGCGAACGCCGTGGCCGCGACTCAAACGCGGGGCGGTATGCCCACCGCTGCCTTTAGCGCCGAAGAACGCGAACACAGCTACGCCCAAATCGTGCAGTTTTTTGTCAACCATCTGAAGTGAAAACAAGGCGCCAACTTGGGCCATTGCTTACACTTCATCCACCCCACACCCACGCATGTCGTCACATACAGCGTCACCCCTGGAGACTCCCCATGACCCCCACCCCATTGCCCCACGAACTGGAACACCTGGCCCGCAAGCGCACCAAAGCCAAGATGGGATTTTTCACACACGCGTTCATCTATCTGGTGGTCAACGCAGGCCTGACTATGCTGGCCCTGAGCAAGGGACAAGCCTGGTCGATCTGGCCCGCCGCAGGATGGGGATTTGGCCTTTTCATGCACGGCTTGGCCGTATTTGGTTTTGCCCCAGGCAATGGCTTAGAAAAACGAATGCTCGAGCATGAACGCAAGAAGCTTCGCGCTACTTTGAAAGAAGATTGAATCGACAATCAATACGGACAACGCCCACTGCGATGAAAACATTGATGTCCCCAACCACCACAAACCACCTTGCTAACTGCTGTTCATGGATAGGCCTTGACCTTGGCAACGGTCTCGATCAACCCTCATCGCCCGCCCAAAAGCCTTCGACCAGATCGCGGTATTCTTCAAGCAAAAGCTGTGACCCCCATGCGCACTCCCAAATCAAACACTTTCAGCCTGCAGAGCTTCATCCAACTTTTGCGTCGAGTCCGTTCAAGGTGCCTCGCGATCGGATGGCTGTTGACTTTTTCATGCGCGTCACAAGCAGGCATGGGCATCGTGGAGCGGGCAGGCGAATCTGGCCGCATCCCGCTGACCGTGTTCTACCCGACGGCGCAAGCTGAGCAGTCTGTGAACAAAGGGCCGTTTGAATTTTCACTTGCCGTCAACGCGCAGCCCGACGCAGGTCGGCACCCCTTGGTGGTCATATCGCACGGCTCGGGCGGGTCGCCCTGGTTCCATGTGGATCTGGCACGCACCTTGGTCGAAAACGGCTTCGTGGTGGTCATGCCTGAACACCGCAGGGACAACTACAAAGACTTCAGCGATCCAGGCCCCAGCAGTTGGAAAATGCGCCCTGCTGAAGTCTCGCAGGCCATCGACCTGATCGCTCAAGATCCCTTGCTGGGTCCGGTCACGTCCACGGAGAAAGTCGGTGTCTATGGCGGCTCTGCGGGTGGACATACCGCGCTGAGTTTGGCAGGTGGTCAGTGGTCACCGGCCCGATTTCGCGATCACTGTGAATCGCATATAGCCGAAGACTTTTCTTCTTGTGTCGGCTTCATCACCCGCCTGAACGGCGGCTGGCTGGACGGTATCAAAAAACAAGTGGCCAAGATGGTGATCCGCTGGCGCTTCAACGACGCGACGCCTTACAGCCATGAGGACCGCAGAATCCGCGCCGTCATTGCCGCTGTGCCGTTTGCTGCAGACTTTGATCTATCCACCCTGGTCAAGCCCAAGATACCTTTGGGGTTGATTCTGGCGGGGCAAGACATTAATCAAATTCCCCGTTTTCATGGCCAAGCGTTGCAAATAATTTGCCAGACTTGCGTGACCATTGCCGATCTTCCTCAGGCCGGCCACGGGATGATGCTATCGCCTTTGCCGCCCTTGGGTTCGACTGAAAGCATCGCCTCCCAACTGCTGAGTGACCCCCCTGGTTTTGACCGCAGCCAACTGCCTGCACTGCACCAAAAAGTGGCTGACTTTTTCAAGTCACACCTGCCCACGCCCTGAAGCGGAAAAATATGCGCATCCAAAATCTCGTCGCCTGGTTGCCCGCCGATCAACGCAAACCTTTGTTGCAGCGCTTGTTGATTGTTTGGTGTATCGCCTTGCTGATCGCCTTGGGCAATTGGGCTGCACAGGAAGAAACACATCAAACCTTTGACAAAGCATTGGTCTACGCCTATGCCATCTCCACTTTCATCTGGCTGTTCACCGATGTGGTTCGATTTGTGTTCAAGCGTCTTTTGCATGCGCAAGCGCCGTTTTACTGGCCGCCCGTGCTGCAGGCGAGCCTGATGCTTTTGGTGGGTATTCCGCTGGGCTATGTGCTGGGCACGCTGGTCGGCGATGCTTACGCGGGTTGGTCGACTTGGGATTTGCTGATTTTCAAACCCGGTCGTTTTAAGGGAATGGTGGTTTCTTCCTTCGCCATCAGCGCCGCGTTTGTGGCCTATTTTTACCAACGCGCCAAAGCAGAATCATTGGCTCAGCAGGTCACGCAGTCGCAGCTCATGTTGCTGCAATCACAGCTCGAACCCCATATGCTGTTCAACACGCTGGCGCATTTGCGAGCCTTGATCGGGCAAGACACAGTGCGCGCTCTGGCCATGCTGGACCACCTGGACGACTATTTGCGTACCACCTTGCTGGCCTCACGCCAACCGCTGCATCCACTGAGCGACGAGTTTTCTCGTCTAGACGATTACCTCTGCTTGATGGCGATTCGCATGGGGCCGCGTCTGGTGTTTGATTTGAACTTGCCGCCCACGCTGGCAGCTGTTCAGGTGCCCAGCTTCGTCTTGCAGCCGCTGGTGGAAAACGCCATTCGCCACGGCCTGGAGCCGGTGGTGGCGGGTGGCCACATCGAGGTGCAGGCCCGCACGGACGGCGCGCAGTTGCTACTAACAGTGCGCGACAACGGCTGCGGCATCAGTGAGCTGGCTTTGGCCGATTCGGCCCGTGCCCTGCCCCAGCCAGACGACAGCGGCAAACCGGATGCCTCTTGGGGCCTGAGCCATGTGCGCCAGCGTCTGCACACCTTGTACGGCGAACGTGGCAGCATGCGCATCAGCGCTGTGAGCACGGGCGGCACCTGCGTGGTGCTGAGCCTGCCCTTGACGCCCCCCGTTTGAACACAACACCCCATGAAAACCCAGCCCTCCGCCCTGATCGCCGAAGACGAGCCCCTCCTGGCCCAAGCCCTGCAGCGCGAGCTGCAAGCCTTGTGGCCTGCGCTGCAAGTTGTAGCCACCGCTGGCGATGGCCTGAGCGCCGTGCAAATGGCCTTGCAACATCGCCCGGATATGCTATTTTTTGACATCCGCATGCCCGGGCAAAGCGGACTGGAAGCCGCTGCCGAACTGGCCGAAGAATGGCCCACCGAAAACGCTTTTCCCTTGCTGGTGTTTGTGACAGCCTACGACCAATATGCCCTTCAAGCTTTTGACGCCCAAGCGGTGGACTACGTGCTCAAACCCGTGCGCGCCGACCGGCTGGCGCAGACCGTGACGCGGCTGCAAAACCGCTTGCAACAACGCGCGGCGCCACACCCCACCGACCTGGACCCGGTGCTGAGCCAACTGCGCTCACTGCTGCAGGCCCAAACAACGGCAACGCCTGCGGCAGCGCCATTGCACATGCTGCAAGCCAGCGTCGGCAACCAACTGCGCATGGTGCCGGTAGACGAGGTGCTGTACTTGGAGGCGGCCGACAAATATGTGCGCGTATTCACGCTGGACGGCGGCGAGGTTTTGCTGCGCACCCCGCTCAAGGAGTTGATGCAGCGGCTAGACACCCAAGTGTTTTGGCAGATCCACCGGGCCTGCGTGGTGCGGGCCACTTCCATCGAATCCGTCACCCGTGATGAAACGGGCCGCTTAAGTTTGCGCCTGAAAGGCCAGTCCGAGCTACTGAGAGTGAGCCGCCTTTACGCCTATTTATTCAAAGCCATGTGAGGGCATGAACGTCAAGTCAAAAAACATGGCGCGGCGCGTCAGATCTGCGCTCCAACCGTTCCCTTTGGGTCGTATTCCAATTCCAACCCCCCTCGTGTCTGTGAGGCACCCCAACAGGCACGGGTATGAACGGACTGGGGCGATTCGGTTGCACAACCACAGGCCGCGGCTGCAAATACACAGGCCGCGGTGGCACGAAAACCGCTGAGGGTTGCGAGTACAACGGATAGTGGTTGCTGTACCCATACCCCTGATGCGGGGGGAGCACACAAGCGGTCAAAACGACCGACAGGCCCAACGCTGAGGCCAGCTTGACAACAGAACACAGTCGATTGAGAACAAGGTGTTTTGACATTGGATGCTCCTTCCAAAGCCTGCGAGACACCTGCGCCCCGCCTTCCTTTAGCGCAGCAGCCCCTTCACCGGATGACCACAGCTGCAAAGCAAATGTGTCGCATCGTTACAAACCCTTGGCGCTTCATGCCTGAGCAGCATGTGCAAGTCGGTGCCGATGACGGCGCAAATGCAGAACCGCCAACGCCAGCGACGCCACTTGCAGTAACGCACAAAAGTAAAACGGTGCGCCAATGCGCCAATCACCTTGTGGATAGTGGGACACGATGGCCAGCATGGGGGCGCCCAACAAGGGCGCCACCACAGCCATCAGTCCATTGAGTGAGCTCACAGCCCCCATGGTCTGTCCTTGGCTTTTGCTGTCGGCCGCTGAAGAAATCATGCTTTGCACGGAGGCCGTCACTGTGCCTCCTAACAAATTGACCGCGATCACTGCGTACATCATCCAGCCTTCGGTGGCTGCGCCCCACAGGGTGTAACCCATGACGGAAGACACCAAACCCCAAATGGCCAGCTTTTGCGGCGAAAAGCGCTTGAGCAAACGCCCCAGTAACACCCCTTGCACCAGTACCGCCACAATGCCCACCACGGCCAAAGACCAACCGTTTTCGCGCGGCCCCCAGCCAAACTTGAAGCTGTTGTAGAGCACCCATACGGTGTACAACACAAACTGCGCCAGCCCGCTGAAGGCGACCACACCCACCAAAGGCCCCACGCCTTTGAGTTGCCCCAGCTTGCGCAACGACGTGGCCGGATTGGCCGAACGCCAGCTGAAGGCCTTGCGCTTGTCCAGAGGCAATGACTCGGGCAACACAAAGTAGCCGTAAAGCAAATTGATCAGGGTCAGGCTGCCCGCCAAGTAAAACGGCAAATGCAAATTCACCGCCCCCAACAAGCCGCCCACCACCGGCCCGATGATGAAACCCACACCCATCATGGCGCCCAAAAAGCCAAACCGTTTGGCACGCTCCTCGGGGGCTGAGATATCGGCCACATAGGCATTGGCGATGGCAACGTTGGCCTGCATGGCGCCGCCCAGCGTGCGAGCGATGAGCAAACCCATCAAAGAAGTGGTCATGGCCGTGCCAAAAAAGCTCACCCCCAAGCCCATAAAGCCCAACAACATCACCGGCCTGCGTCCAAAACGGTCCGACAAGGCCCCCAAAATCGGCGAGGCCACAAAGTTGGCCAAACCAAACGCCGCCGCGACCACGCCGTACCAAAACGCCTGATCGGCCTGGGTGCTGGCAAAACTGGCCACCAACGTGGGCAAGACCGGCACGATCACGCCAATGGCCGCCATGTCGATCAGAACAGCCAGCATGATGAACGGCATGGCCGCCTCACGGGAACGAAACTTTTCACGCATGGCGCAACTCCAATGGGGTGATTCTTTAAAAGGGTCTTGGCCACCTGCGCTCAAGCTGCAAATGGATTTGAAGTTCGGTCTGACACGCTGCGACAAGTCGCGCAGTCAAACGCATTCCGGCGCCCATCAGGCGGGCGGGGACATCAAACCATTTTAGGCGACCGGCGAAAGCAGCGCAGATGCAGCAGCCAGCGGCCAACTCACTGAATTGGAGAGGGCTCGGCTCAGAGCAAGACGCCCGGCTTTTCGCCTCGCTCGTACACCACATGGGCGCGGCCGACGATGAAGGGATCGAGCTTGCCAATCAGGTCGATCTGCTTATTTTGGTAAGGCATTTTGTGCAGCACATAGCGCATGGCATTCAGACGTGCGCGCTTTTTGCAGTCGCTCTTGATCACGGTCCACGGCGCCTCTGCCGTATCGGTTTCAAAGAACATGGCTTCTTTGGCCAGGGTGTATTCGTCCCATTTGTCGAGTGAAGCCAAGTCCACCGGGCTGAGCTTCCATTGCTTGAGCGGATGCACCTTGCGCTCATTGAAGCGGCGGCGTTGCTCGGCTTGACTGACCGAGAACCAAAACTTGATCACATACACGCCGCTGCGCACCAAGTGACGCTCAAACTCAGGCGCTTGCAGCATGAATTCTTTGTATTCATGGTCATTGCAAAAGCCCATCACATGCTCGACGCCGGAGCGGTTGTACCAGCTGCGGTCAAACATGACGATCTCACCCGCGGTGGGCAAATGCTGCACGTAACGCTGAAAGTACCACTGCCCGCGCTCCACTTCGCTGGGTTTCTCCAGCGCCACCACACGTGCACCGCGAGGATTCAAATGTTCCATGAAGCGCTTGATGGCGCCGCCCTTGCCCGCCCCGTCACGCCCCTCAAACAAGATCACCACACGCTGCCCGGTTTCTTTCACCCAGGCCTGGAGCTTGAGCAACTCCACCTGCAATTGGTATTTTTGCGCTTCATAGGTGGTGCGGCGCATCAGGTTTTTGTAGGGGTAGCCACCGTCGCGCCAGTCGCTGGCCAACTCGTCATCGGAATGGGTTTTGGGCAGCTCAGGGGTCACAGTGCCATGGCCCGCCAAGGCCTGCTGCAGCACCAGCAAGTCGTCAGGTGAGGCGCCAGCCAAGGTCACGCGCAAAGCTTCTGCGCGCTCAGTGGCCGACAACGCGGTGTTGTGCATCAAGCCCAAAACGGAGGCCACCTGTTTACCTTGGGCAGCCTGAACGGCCTCACCCGCTACGGCCCTTGCCGCCGCGGTTCGACGCAATGACGCAACGGTATCGCCTTGGCGAACCCGACGCGGCGCTTTATCTTTGGCGGCTTGAACCGGAGGCTCGACAGCGTAGGAAACAGAAATTTTGGCCATAGAGCGCTCATTCAGTTGATTACTTGAAACTTATTATTTCACTCCAAAGAATTAAAAACTTGATTCAAGTCAACCAACTGAACTCCAAACACAGTCTGCAAGGCTTTTTGAAGGCGGTGACCTTGCAGAAGTAGCCTGATCGGCCTGGGTGGTCGCAAAACTGCCGACCAAAGTGGCAGCACCGGAATGATCACCCAATGGCCGCCTCACGGGAGCGAAACTTTTCAGGCCCGGGGAAACTCCACATCGGTCAATTTTTCTAACGGGGTCAAGGCCACTTGGGCCACACGCTGCAAATGCGCTTGTATGTCTTGCGGCCAAGGCGCAATCAAGGCATCAAACCGCGCACGGTCTGCGGCAAACAATGCGCGAGCGGCTTCCTCAAAACCCTCCAGGCTACCGGCCATGGCCGACATGAAGCGATAGGCCGATTCTTGCGACAGGCGGCGTAAATCTTGTGCAGGACTTTCGCGTCGAGCTTGCTCCACCAATTTGCGCAAAGCCACCGAGGCACCGCCGGGCTGACTGGCCAGCCACGCCCAATGACGCGGCAGCAGCGTGACCTCACGCGCCACCACGCCTAACTTGGGGCGACCGGGGCCTGCCTTAGGGGGAACCGCGTCCGTCAACGGCACTGTGGGTACGCTCAGTTTGAGCGCCTGCGAGGCCGGGTGCGTCAGCGCCAACCGGGCCAACACCTCTTGCGAAGTGCCTCGATGGTCAAAATCAATGATCTCGCTGGTGCTGGCGTTAAACACCATGAAACGGGCTAAAGGCCTCGCCTCCGTGGCGGTTTTGACCTGCAAGGCGACCTCAGACAAAGCGCCTTGAGCCAAGCAACAACTGCCTTCAAAAGCCACAAACTCGGTGTGAAGGGGCAAATTCATTCAACGATCCCTGAAGTAAAAATTCTAATTATACCCGGATAAATATTTTTACCCGGGTATAAATTACTTCGTGTGTGGCATCTATGCACTCTGAAACGATAATAAATGAATTCTTTTAAATTCATAAAATCCGCATGACTGCACCTCGATGCCCCTTCCATCCACCGACTGCCGTAGCCCAAGTTCCCCCAGGCCCGGTTTACCGTCGCCCCTGGAAAATATTTCATGCGCCGCAAATTCGGCAAGAAATCAGTCAACTTGACGCCCAAGCTGACTGCCAGCGCATTGTCTATCTGTTGACTTGCTATGAATTCCCCTTTGACATCACCCGCTCGCTAGAACTGGCTTTGTTCCACACCTTCGGCAGTCGTTCGGTATCGCGCTTGCTTGACGCTACGGAAGAGTTTGCACAGCGTGGCCAGCAACGTTACGACGACACCAGCATGCTGATTGCGCAGTTCATGGAAGCGGGGTGGGAGCAAGACCTTGGGCACCGTGCCATTGAACGCATGAATGCCATCCATGCCCGCTACCGCATTCGCAACGATGATTTTCTGTTTGTGCTGTGGACCTTCATCGACTTTCCCATGGTCTGGATGGCGTCATTTGGCTGGCGGGCTTTCTCGGCGCATGAAAGCCACGCTTGGTTTAACTACTGGATCGGCATCGGTCAGCGCATGGGTTTACACGACTTGCCTGTGGACAAGGCCAGCTTTGACCTCTGGATCCAAACCTATGAACAAAACGAAATGGTCTATGACGATAGCAATGCACGGGTGGCGCAAGCCACACTGTCGGTGATGGCGCACTGGTTCCCAGCCGTGCTGCGGCGCTGGGTGCAGCCCATTGTGGTTTGCATGCTCAGGCCCCCATTGCGCCAAGCCTTGGGCTGGGCCACGCCCCCGCAGTGGCGAATCGCGTGCATCCATGGGGTGTTGCTGCTGCGGGCCCGCATCAAGTCTTTCATTTCAATTGAACGCTACCCCAACCATTTAGCCTCTCGCGGCTACCGAAGCTACCCCGGTGGGCCTATGCAACCGGAGCAACTGGGGCCTGCGACACACGCAAAACACATAGCGGGGCCATCCTCGACGCACACCGACGAAATCGCCTCATGAAATTGAAAATAAAATTTGATAAAATTAATTTTTTGATATCTAAATATTTAAATAAATGTCTCAAAAAGGAATTTTCATGAAACAACTAATGATCGCCTGTATGGCAACTTTGGCCCTGGCGGGCTGCGCAGTAGAGGAAGGTGCCAGAACCGTTCCTATTCAAAAAGTTGACTCCGCCGCTCGTCCCTTTGCCGGCGTACGCGTTCCGGTGTCCATCGGTAAATTTGACAACCGTTCCTCGTTCATGCGCGGGGTGTTTTCCAACGGTGAAGACCGCATGGGCAGCCAGGCCCAGACGATTTTGGTGACGCATCTGCAGCAAGCGCAGCGCTTCAACGTGCTAGACCGCACGATGATGAGCGAAATCAAAGCCGAAGCCGCACTGAAAAAGCAAAACCAAAGCCTCAAAGGCGCTGACTATGTGATCACTGGCGATGTGACCGAATTCGGCCGCAAAGATGTCGGTGACCGTCAACTCTTTGGCATTTTGGGTCGCGGCAAAACGCAAATCGCCTATGCCAAGGTCAACATCAACATCGTCAACATTTTGACTTCTGAAGTGGTTTTTTCTTCGCAAGGTGCGGGCGAGTACAGCCTCTCAGAGCGTGAAGTGATCGGCTTTGGCGGCACCGCAGGTTATGACTCGACCTTGAACGGCAAGGTACTGGACTTGGCCATTCGCGACGCCGTCAACAACTTGGTTGGCAGCATCGACAGTGGCGCTTGGCGTCCTGCGCTGTGAGGCAAGCCATGCGCAAGTGCACCCCGCGCCAACGCCTCAGCATGAGCGCCGTCGCGTTGATCGCACTGGCAGCTCTTGGCGGTTGTGCCAAGCCCAAGGCACCCGATCTTTATGGTTGGAATGGCTACGAGAAAAACCTGGACACCTACTTTCGTGGAGATCGCGAGTCTTTGGACGCGCAAGCCAAGTTGATGGAAGCCGATTTGGAAAAAATACGCAGCGCTGGCAAAGCCACGCCGCCCGGCTATCTCGCCCACCTGGGCTTGCTGTACGGCAAGCAAGGCGATATGGCGCGCTTTCAGGAACACCTGGAAGCTGAAAAGCAAGTATTCCCAGAGTCTGAAACCTTCATTGATTTCCTGCTGCGCAAATTCAAAAAAAACTGAGGCCAGAGAAAGACCATGAAATTTTCAATCAAGCCATGGATTGCAGCTTTGGCGATCATCGTGCTGAGTGGCTGTGCAACACAAAAAACGCCCCCGCCGCCCTATGACTACACACTGCTCAAAGAAAGCAAGCCCAGGTCCATTTTGGTGTTGCCGCCACTGAACCAGACGCCCGAAGTCCGGGCCAGTTACAGCATGTTGGCGCAGGTCACGCAACCGCTGTCGGAGTCGGGTTACTACGTCTTTCCCGTTTCTTTGGTGGACGAAACACTCAAAGAAAACGGCGTCAGTGAGGCCAGCGATGCACACCAACTTGCAGCCAGTAAATTGCGCGAAATTTTTGGCGCCGATGCGGCGTTGTACATCACCATGACCCAATACGGCACGGTCTTCAGAGTGCTGGACAGCGCCACCACCGTGACGGCCGAAGCCAAGTTGGTGGACTTGAAAACGGGCAGCACCCTTTGGGCGGGCAAGGCATCGGCCAGCACCGCCGAGCAACAAAATCAGCAGCAAGGCGGCTTGGCAGTCCTGCTGATCGCAGCAGTGGTAAAGCAAATCATTGGCTCGGTGACCGATCAAAGCCACCCCATGGCGGGTGTCACCAGCCAGCGACTGCTCAGGGCTGGGCGCGTGGATGGTTTGCTTTATGGGCCACGTTCACCGCTGTACGTGCCCAACTGACGACGTCACCGAATCGGCCTCGCCATAGACCGATTCGGTACCCCTGGCGAGTCAGCGACAAGGCCCTGCGGGAAAACGCCATGTCTCCCCCTAAAATCAAGCCATGACATCTCCCACCGACAAAGCCACCGCGACCACTTCTGTACCCGAACACAAAGTCAGTAACTTCCTGCGCCAGATCATCGAGAACGACCTGGACAAAGGCACCTACGCCAGCCGCCGCTGGGCAGGCAGCCCCGGCGACGCCGCGCACCATGCTGCGGGCGAGCCAGACCCGGCCAAGATCCGCACCCGCTTTCCGCCTGAGCCGAACGGCTATTTGCACGTGGGCCACGCCAAAAGCATCTGCATCAACTTCGGGCTGGCCAAAGAGTACGGCGGCGTGTGCCACCTGCGCTTTGACGACACCAACCCCGAAAAAGAAGACACCGAGTACGTCAACTCCATCATCGACGCTGTGAAATGGCTGGGCTTTGACTGGAACGGCGCAGCGGGGGCCGCCGCCTACCAGGCCAGCGACTACTTTGACTTCATGTACCGCGCAGCCGAGGCGCTGATTGAAGCCGGCCACGCCTATGTGGACGAGCAAAGCGCGGAAGACATGCGCGCCAACCGGGGCGACTTTGTCAAACCCGGCGTGGACAGCCCTTTCCGCAGCCGCACCGTGGCAGAGAACTTGGCGCGTTTCCGCGAGATGCGCGACGGCAAGTTGGCCGACGGCGCCGCCGTGCTGCGCGCCAAGATCAGCATGCAGTCGCCCAACATCAACCTGCGCGACCCGGCCATCTACCGCATCCGCCGCGCCACCCACCACCACACGGGCGATAAATGGTGCATCTACCCGATGTACACCTTTGCCCACCCCATCGAAGACGCGCTGGAGCAAATCACCCACAGCCTGTGCACGCTGGAGTTTGAAGACCAGCGCCCGTTTTACGACTGGCTGATGGAGCGCTTGTGCGAATGCAAACTCTTGGCCGCGCCCAGCCCCAAACAGTATGAATTTGCCCGCCTGAACCTGACCTATGTGATCACCAGCAAACGCAAGCTGGCGCAACTGGTGACCGAGGGCAAAGTCAGCGGCTGGGACGACCCGCGCATGCCGACCATCGTGGGCCTGCGCCGCCGGGGCTACACGCCAGAGAGCCTGCGCCTGTTTGCCGACCGCATTGGCGTGACCAAGAGCGACAGCTGGATCGACTACAGCACGCTCGAAGGGTGCCTCCGCGAAGATCTGGAAAACAAAGCCCACCGCGGCATGGCCGTGCTCGACCCCGTCAAGCTCGTGCTGACCAACTGGGCCGAAGCCTTTGGCAGCGACAGCTACACCGAGGCCTGCAGCCAACCCGCACTGCCCCACAGCGCGATTGCCGAAGGGCAAACACCCCCAGCCGACCGCACATTCTTGATCGGCAAAAAAGTGTGGATCGAGCGCGAAGACTTTGAAGAAGTGCCGCCCAAGGGCTACAAGCGCCTTTCCCCGCCGCAAAAGAACGCGGATGGCACTGCGTCCGCTGGCGCGGTGGTGCGCCTCAAAGGCGGCTACGTGATCGAATGCACCGGCTGCGCACGCGACGCGGCAGGACGCGTCAATGAAGTGCATGCCAAAGTCATCCCCGGCACCAAGAGCGGCACGCCCGGCTCAGACAGCGTCAAAGCCAAAGCCGCAATCACCTGGGTGAGCTTGGCCGATGGCGTACAAGCCGAAGTGCGCCTGTACGACCGCCTGTTCAGCGAAGCGCATCCTGATGCGGGCGGCAAAGACTTTTTGCAGTCGCTCAACCCGGACAGCCTGAAAGTGGTGACGGCTTATGTCGAGCCATCACTGGCCGCCGCGCTGCCGGACCAGAAGTTTCAGTTTGAGCGCTTTGGGTACTTTGTGGCGGATCGCCTGGATCATGTGGCGGGTGCCAAGCCGGTGTTTAACCGGGTAACGGGGTTGAAGGACAGCTGGGGCAAGTGACGCCACAGCTGGTGCTGGAATGGATCACTGCCCAGTACCTGATAGGGTCAGATTATTGTGAAATTTAACATTTTTTGATAATAAAATATATTTTATCATTTTTTTAGAATTAATTTTAATCAATTAAGAGCATGTAAAATTCATTCAACAAGTTAACATCCAGCGCACACGACATCGCTAAACGGCGCTGCGCTATGGACCCAACTTTTGACTGCAACTCCCACACGTTGGGCATTCAAGCCCTATTGCCTGAACTCAGAAGTGCGCCTTTATGGCCATCTGTTCCGCGAAGCCGAACACGACTTGTGCGCCAAGGACTTCTGGCAAAACCTCAACCCGGACAGCCTTAAAGTGGCAGCGGCTTATGTGGAACTGCCACTCGCACAAGCGAGATCAAGCCAGATGTTTCAGTTTGAGTGCTGTGGGCACTTTGTGGTTGATCGGCAGACCACGTTGCAGAAATGAAACTAATTTTTAACCGTCTGATGGGATTGAAGGACAGCTGGGGAAATTAGTTCTCAAAAATAAAATATCTAAATTTTATTTTAAAAATATTACACAAGGAATTAATATATGAAACGCAATGAAGTTTTTACACCAACAACTCAACCAACGGTTACCTACATCAGCGAGCATTTAATCGATAAAAAGTTAACTCTTAATCGAGCGATTGAAATGGGCGGGGCTGTAATTACCTTGTCAGGACCATCCAAATCTGGGAAAACTGTATTTATCGAAACAGTCATAGGGAAAGATAATCTTATTCAAGTAACAGGTGCCAGCATCTCTAGTGCAGACGTTTTGTGGAAAAGAGTTTTTGACAAGGTTGGGACACCAATTTTGGCTACTCAAAGCACGACACATACTGACGAATTATCCGCCGGTGGCACATTAGAGTTAACCATACCCCTTATAGCAAAAGGAGCGGGGAAAGTCGATGGAAAAAATACTACTAGCACATCTGTAAGCAGCAATACAAGCCCGGACTTCTTAAATCTCATTATTAGAGAGTTTGCAAATACAGGATTCATCATATTTATTGATGACTTTCATTATATTCCTAAATTAATACAGGATGAAATCGCAACTTTGATTAAGGAGGCAGTTCGCCATGGTGTTTTATTCGTATGTGCGTCTGTTCCATACCACGCAGATGATTTAATTCTTGCAAATTCAGATTTAAGAGGACGAATGATTAAACTAGATTTTGACTATTGGAATTCATCTACACTTAAGCTTATTGCGCAAAAAGGCTTTGATGCGCTGAATGTTTCTGTACCTGAGGTCACTATTGAAGCATTTGCAAAAGAGGCTGCAGGCTCACCTCAATTAATGCAAGCGCTTTGCCTCAACCTTTGCTATGAATTTAACATTGAAGGGAGCTATTTGGAAAAAAAACCTGTCTCAAACGATCCAAATTGCATTCGTAAAATTTGCGTAATGACTTCTTTAATGAATGATTACACATCTGTGATTGATAGCATGAAAGACGGACCCAAAACACGTGGAGAGCGTCGGAAATCATACCCGTTACGCGATGGAGCTTCTCTGGACGTATATCCACTCGTTCTCAGAGCCTTATCTGAAAACCCTCCAGAACTAACTATCAGATATCCAAATCTTTTGGGTCGGATACAACGACTATGCAAAAACGGTGAAGGGCCAAGCGGATCAAGTGTAACTGGAGCTTGTGCCCACATGGCTGAAATAGCCAATGCAACTTCAGGATTAATGATTTTAGAATGGGATGGTGAAAGCGATGTATTCGATATTCGAGACCCATATCTACTTTTTGCATTGCGCTGGTCAGGGGTCAATTGATATGAAAACAAATTTTGCTTAGAAATGGTTAATGCAATCAGAACCATCCTCCACTTCTGGTTCACCGAACTCACCCCAAAGCACCACTTCGCCAAAGACGCCGCCTTGGACGAAGCCATCCGCACCCGCTTTGGTGCGACGCTGGAGGCGGCGGCGCGGTGTGAGTTGTTTGCCTGGCGGTCAGCTCCTTGCGGATCTCGATGCTCTTGAGCCGCTGGTTGATCCAGTTGTCTGTGTAGCCCAAGCGCTTGTAATCCCGCATCGCCTGCTCGATGCTCAGCTCCGGGTCTTGCAGCTGGTCTAAGCGTTGGCTGCCTACTTCGGCCAGCCACAGTTTGAAAGGTTCGGCCCGCTTGCTGGGGATTGACTGAATGAGCCGCAAAATTTGCTCGGTGTCGGCCACATCGGTCAGGTATTTTTTGCCATCGGCAGCGGGCAATTTCAGTTGGTTAGTGGCACTAACCAACTGAC
>CAIWWN010000133.1 GCA_903916355.1 uncultured Burkholderiales bacterium
AGCTTTAATCATGTCATAATGTCATAATCACTATCTTGGCGGAATATTTTTTTCATTAAGTGCGCAGCAGGAGATCAATACATGTCATTCCATTCGGCTATAGCCTCGCTCAATGCTTCTTGGAATTTGGTGGTTAGCTTGTCAATTCGCATGAATAAAACTCCTGTTTGCATCAATCTTGTGCTGAATAGCCCATTTTCAAGTCTCCCAAGGGCACCACATTTGCCTAAAATCAAGGAATGAACATCCACCAAATGTCGGTGAACTATGCAGAACGGCAAGATCGTTTGATGCTGCGCGTGAATACCCAAGACGGTCAAGAGTTTCGCCTGTGGTTGACCCGCCGGTTGACGGGGCGGCTTTTGCCCCACTTGCAAGCCTGTGTGGTTCAGTTAGAAACCCGCAACCCCCAAGTCATGGTCAATGATTCTGCGGCGCAGCAGATGCTGACCGAATTGAAACGCGAAACCTTTCTTGAAAAAGCCGATTTCAAAACACCCTTCACCAGTCAAACCCCGCAACTGCCGCTGGGTGAAGAACCCATTCTGGTGACCGATGTGCAGTTGAACATGCACTCCAGTGGTACGCTGAATGTGGTCTTCCAAGATCAAAGCGGCGAAGGGTCTACCGGTCGGTCTTGCCAACTCGGTCTGCAATCCTCTCTTCTGCATGGCTTGCTGCATTTGATGGGGCAAGCCCTGCAACAAGCCAATTGGCGCATGGAGACGCCCGTGATGCCGGTTGAAAGCGATAACCTCGAAGCTTCAGCTGTGGCCCGACCCACCTACACCCACTGATCACTGCACAAGGATTGCCATGAAACACCTTCGCCAACACCTGCACGCGGCCCTGTGCGGTACCTTGCTCGCCCTGGGCCTGATGGGTTCAGCCCAGGCGGCGGCGACTGTAGCTAAGTCGGCAGCAGCCCCACGCTGCATGGTTGCAGAAATTCGAGGGATCGCTTTCAGCATTCACCACCCCAGCGAAAGGTATGTGGCCATTACCGAATGGTTGAACAGAAACGGGCCCTCTTGCTCGCTTGAAAAATTGCAATATATCAACAGCAATCGACCGAATTGGTTTGGACATTCGGACTCAC
Organism: uncultured Burkholderiales bacterium; assembly: GCA_903916355.1. Lineage (GTDB taxonomy): Bacteria > Pseudomonadota > Gammaproteobacteria > Burkholderiales > Burkholderiaceae_C > Limnohabitans_A. The sequence continues at coordinate 1,100 of CAIWWN010000133.1, forward strand.
CGGCCTTGGGTCAAGTTTTGGACCAATTCATTGAAATAGCCACTGGGGCGCCACCGAAGGCACCGGTGGTTGCAGTTGACAAAGACCGCTCGTCCTTGCTTGCCGGCACGAATCGCGCCGATGCGCCACCGCCCGTGGTGGCCCCTGCGGTGGCCGGTCAACCGCCTATCATCGTGGCCCCGGTTGTGGCAGCACCGGGCGGCTCAGGCAACAAAGGCACGGGCGCAAAACCTTGATGCCAGGATTTCAGTTCGCGGTCTGAATGCCCCAGCGCGCCAAGGCCTGGTCGTCGGTCACGCGGGCATCGACCCACTGGGCGCCTTGCGGGGTATGCTCTTTCTTCCAAAAAGGGGCTTGGGTTTTGAGGTAGTCCATCAAAAACTCACAGGCCTTGAAGCTTTCACCTCGGTGCGCTGATGTCACCGCCACCATCACGATTTGATCGGTCGGGGCCAACTCCCCCACGCGGTGGATCACACGCGCCTGGTAAATGTCAAAACGCTGGTGTGCGGCATCGATCATGGCTTCAATCGACTTCTCGGTCATGCCCGGGTAGTGTTCCAGTGCCATCGCCTGCACCTCGTCATGCGCCTGGCCCGTCAAAGCCCGCGTATCGCGCACCGTACCCACAAAGCTGCAGACCGCGCCCACGCGGGCATCATTCAAGCGCAAGCGCTCAATTTCTTGCGCCAGATTGAAATCCTCAGTTTGGATGCTAACGCGTGCAGACATACCCTCAGCCCCCCGTCACGGGCGGGAAAAAACCCACTTCACAACCGGGCGTGAGGGCGTCTGAGGGCTGGCACATCACCTGGTTCAAAGCCATGCGCACCGGTTTGTCGGCGGCCAGGCATTGAAAAGCGTCACCACGCACCAGCAACTCGGCGCGCAAGGCGCCCACCGTGGTCGCGGCCGTTTGCCAGGCTTCACTGCCACAGCCCAAGGCTTCGCGGATCGATGCGAAATAGCGCAAATGAACTTGCATCATGTCAATCTGTCCTTCTGACTCAGGCGCTGTTCAAGACAGCAAATCCGCAAAAGAGAGATAGCTCACACCATCGCCGTTTTGGATCGTTGTGCCCGCAGGGTTGTCGACCAAGCCATCGCCCCACACGGCCGAGGTCAACACGCCTGAGCTTTGGTTCGGAAACAAATCAAGGCCCCCCTGGGCATTGCGGCGCACCCGCAAAAACTCACGACGGCGATCGGCCTTGGGCAAATCAAAATGTGCAGGCAATGTGATGCGAACGGGTTGGATTTGTTTGGCACCTTGCAATTGCAAAATAAAGGGCCGCACCAACAGCAAGAAAGTCACAAAACTGGAGACCGGATTGCCGGGCAAACCGATGAAATGGGCGCGACCGGCCTCACCTCGCTGCACCCAGCCATAGGCAAAGGGTTTACCTGGCTTCATGCCAATTTGCCACAGATTCAAAGCGCCCAGGGACTGCACCGCCGGTTTGACGTGGTCCTCTTCACCCACCGAGACGCCACCGCTGGTCAGAATCAGATCATGGTGGTCGGCTGCCGATTTCAAAGCCGCCACCGTGGTGTCGCGGCGATCGGGCACGATGCCCAGATCGCTCACTTCGCAACCCAAACGGTGCAACAAGGCACGCAAGAAAAAACGGTTCGAGTTGTAGATGGCGCCGGCGGCCATGTCCTGCGGGGCCACGTCGCCTGGCATCACCAGTTCATCACCGGTCGAGAACAAAGCCACGCGGGGTCTGCGGATAACGCGCAAATGCGCCAAACCAATGCTCGCCGCCAAACCCAAACTGGCCGGGTGCAAGCGCTCGCCGCGATGCAAGACGGTGGCGCCCAGCGTGACATCTTCACCGCTGCGGCGAATCCATTGACCCCGTTGCGGTACGGATTGGACTTGAACTTCAGGCACGGCTTGGGGGTGCGTGCCCTGCACCGCCAAGGTATCCTCTTGCATCACCACCGCATCTGCGCCGACAGGAATGGGTGCACCGGTAAAAATCCGCGCCGCTTCGCCGGCCTGCAAGGGCACGCCCTGGTGACCCGCTGCGATACGCTGCGTCACACGCAAACGAGCGCCTGGCGCGATCACATCAGCGCAGCGCAGGGCGTAGCCATCCATGGACGAGTTGTCTTGGGGCGGCACTTGCAAGGCCGAAACGATGTCTTGTGCCAGCACGCGACCATCGGCGTCAAAGGTGGCCAGTGACTCTTCGCCTTCTAAGGGCTGGGCCATGGCGAGTAATTGGGACAAGGCCTCGTCCAAGGCCATCAAGCCCGGACGGGACGGTGGAGGCGAAGTCGTCTCGGGCTGGCTCATGGCATCAGTCGCAGTGTTCAGCAATGTAGCGCTGAATCAACGCCGTGTCGGCAGGCATGATCAGGACCCGTTTGGGCAAAGCTTCGATGCCATTGAACTGGGGTGGGCGATCAGGCTCGCGGCCCAAGGCCTCGACCAAAGTTGCGGCAAATTTGATGGGCAAGGCGGTTTCCAGCACCAGCATGGGCTGGCCCGGAATCAGATGCTCACGCGCCACCTTGACGCCGTCGGCGGTGTGGGTGTCGATCATCACACCGTAACGCGCAAACACATCGCGCAGGGTGGCCAAGCGGTCAACGTGTGTGCTTTTGCCGCTGACAAAACCATAACGCTGCGCAGCCTGTGCAAACAGCGGGTCATCGCTCAAGTCAAAGCGACCTTGCTGGCTGAGGGCCGGGCCAAACAGCTGGGCCACACGGGCACCGTCGCGGCCAAGCAAGTCGAAGACAAAGCGCTCGAAGTTGCTGGCCTTGGAAATGTCCATCGATGGGCTGGAGGTTTCGTGCGTGTCGGCGGTGCCGCGCACGCGGTAAACACCAGTACGGAAGAACTCGTCGAGCACATCGTTCTCGTTGGTCGCCACCACCAGTTGCGCAATCGGCAAGCCCATCATGCGGGCCACATGGCCCGCACAAACATTGCCAAAGTTGCCACTGGGCACGGCAAAGCTGACCTGCTCGGCATTGGTTTTTGTGGCTTGAAAGTAACCGGCAAAGTAGTACACCACCTGGGCCAACAAGCGCGCCCAGTTGATCGAATTCACGGTGCCAATTTTGTATTTGCGTTTGAAGTCGAGATCGTTGGACACCGCTTTGACAATGTCTTGGCAATCATCGAACACGCCGTCGATGGCGATGTTGTGGATGTTGTCGTCCAGCAGGCTGAACATTTGCGCTTGCTGGAAAGGGCTCATGCGCCCTTTGGGGCTGGTCATGAAGACCCGCACACCTTTTTTACCGCGCATGGCGTATTCAGCAGCACTGCCGGTGTCGCCCGAGGTGGCACCCAAAATATTCAGCTCTTCACCGCGCCTGGCCAATTCGTACTCGAACAAATTGCCGAGCAGCTGCATGGCCATGTCTTTGAAGGCCAAGGTCGGTCCGTTCGACAAGGCTTCCAAATACAACTCCGGCGAAGCCGCGCCGGGCGCTTGCAAAGGCTTGAGCGGCACAATCTGCGGCGTGCCAAACACGGCTTCGGTGTAGGTTTTTTCGCACAGGGCTTTCAGATCAGCGGCTGGAATGTCGTCGATGTACAAAGACAAAACGGCAAAGGCCAAGCCGGCATAACCTTGGCTGAGCCAGATCGCGCGCCACTGGGCCAGTGTCTGCGCGTCAACTTGCGGGTAATGCTCCGGCAAATACAAACCGCCATCAGGGGCCAGACCTTCGAGCAAAATTTCACAAAAGCGTTTGCGGTCGGCATGACCGCGTGTCGAGAGGTAACGCATCAGTTCAGCTCTTCCTTGCGAATGCGGGTGATCGGGGCCAGCACGGTGGACAGCGCCTGCATTTTGGCCAGCACTTCGTTCATCGTGCCTTCGCGCGTGTCGTGGGTCAGGATGATCACATCGGTCTGGTTTTCGCCCGCCTGGCTGACCTGATCGGCTTCGCGTTGCAGGACGGCGTCGATGCTGATGCCGGCATCGGCCAGCAGCCCGGTCAATTGGGCCAGCACGCCGGCTTCGTCGGCGACGCGCAAGCGCAGGTAGTAACTCGTGACAATGTCGCTCATCGGCAAAACCACCAAGTCACTCATGGCATTGGGCTGGAAGGCCAGATGCGGCACCCGGTTCAGCGGGTCGGCCGTATGCAAGCGGGTGATGTCGACCAAGTCGGCAATCACGGCGCTGGCCGTGGGCTCAGAGCCTGCGCCCTTGCCGTAGTACAAGGTGGTGCCCACGGCATCGCCCTGCACCATCACCGCGTTCATCGCGCCTTCGACGTTGGCGATCAAACGTTGGGTCGGCACCAAGCAAGGGTGCACACGCAATTCAATGCCTTTGTCGACACGCTTGGTCACGCCCAGCAGTTTGATGCGGTAGCCCAATTGTTCTGCGTACTTGATGTCGGCTGCGCCCAAGTGGGTAATGCCTTCTACATAGGCTTTGTCAAACTGCACCGGAATACCAAAGGCAATGGCGCTCATCAAAGTGACTTTGTGCGCGGCATCCACACCTTCAATGTCGAACGTCGGGTCGGCCTCGGCATAACCCAGGCGTTGTGCTTCTTGCAGCACCACACTGAAGTCCAAGCCCTTGTCGCGCATCTCGGACAAAATGAAGTTGGTGGTGCCGTTGATGATGCCCGCCACCCACTGAATGCGGTTCGCCGTCAGGCCCTCACGCAAGGCCTTGATGATCGGGATGCCCCCGGCCACAGCGGCTTCAAAAGCCACCATCACGCCCTTGGCCGAAGCCGCTGCAAAAATCTCGGTGCCATGGACCGCCAGCAAGGCCTTGTTGGCCGTGACCACGTGCTTGCCGGCCGCAATGGCCTCCAGCACCAAGGCCTTGGCAATGCCATAACCACCGATCAGCTCGATGACGATATCGATGTCGGGGTTGGCGATCACAGCACGCGCGTCGCTTACCACCTGCACATCGGGCCCCACCAGGCCTTGAGCGCGCGCCACATCCAGATCGGCCACCATCGTGACTTCAATGCCACGGCCCGCGCGCCGCTTGATTTCTGCTTGATTGCGTTGCAGCACATTGAAAGTGCCACTGCCCACGGTGCCAATGCCCAACAGGCCTACTTGTA
>CAIWWN010000134.1 GCA_903916355.1 uncultured Burkholderiales bacterium
CTCAAACGCCTTGGTGTTGGCCTGCATCGGCAAGGCTTGCAACTTGACGCGAGAGCCGCCGTCGTCAAAGCTGGATTGGTAAATCTCAATGCCTTTGAAATTCGCCGGGTGATTCACTTCCACCCGCGCCTGTGTTTTCTCGCCGGTGGCTTTGTCGTGGATCACGATGTCACTGGCAAACAACTTGGGCATGCCGGTGGAGTAGTACTCGACGATGAATTTTTTCAGCTCAATCGCAAACGGCAGGTCCTGGATCAGGATGCCATCCGACTGGCTCAAGATGGCCGTGCTGGACGAGGTGTTTTCGGCCACCAGCAGATTGCCGCGAAAGGTGGGGTTGCGCTCAGACAAGCGGTGCTCGGGCTTGACGTCGACGATCATGCCGCCACCGGCATAAGGTGTTTTGTCTCCCAGCCACATTTGCGCGCGCACCACCAAATCGCCGTCCAACAAACCACCCACGCACACCAGCACAATCGCGCTGTGCGCCGCAATGTAGCCCAGCTTGTTGACCGCGCCCGCTCGTGCCGCCACCATCCAACCCGTGCCTTGCGCCGTCTCACGCGGCTGCAAACGCACTTTCCAGCCGCCGCCGGCCAGCATCTGGCCGATGCGCTCGGCACCGGCTTGCGGGGTTTCATTCAGCGTGGCTTCAAACCGATGGCCAAAAGCCTTGAGGCTTTGGACACGGATGTTTTCTTTGAAGGTGCGCAGATCAGCAAAGATTTTGGGCGTGTTGCGCGCAATGCACAAGCTGGTGCTGAGCACCAAGAAGGCCAGAATCAGCAAAAACCACCACGCGCTGTAAACGGTGTACAAGCTCATCGCGCCAAACACCTCGGCCCAAAAGGGGCCAAACTGGTTGACGTAATTGGACAAGGGCTCGTGCTGTTTCAGCACCGTGCCCAGCACCGAGGCCACACAAATGAGCGAGAGCAGTGAAATGGAAAACCGCATCGACGACAGCAACTCCACCGCCGCACGCAGCGTGCGCGATGGGGATTGAATGTCCAGGCCTTGGGTGGAAACGGTCATGGGTGGTGGGGGAGGCGTGTGAAAGGGGTCTGGGCAAAGTCGAACAGCAATGAAAAACGGGTCTCAAGAGACCCGCTTGCCTAGGTGGGCCCTGTCCAGCCCAACTGAATTTAACGCAAACCGGCGATGTAGTCAGAGACCGCTTTGATCTCACGGTCATTCATCTTGGCGGCCACCATGGTCATCTGCGCGCCGTTCTTACGGCCGCCTTCACGGAAAGAAATCATTTGGGTGGTGGTGTAGTCCGCATGCTGACCCGCCAGACGGGGGTACTGCGCAGGCATGCCCGCACCGTTGGGGCTGTGGCAGCTGGCGCAAGCCGGCACTTGGCGGTCGGCAATGCCACCGCGGTAAATGCGCTCGCCCAAAGCCACCGTGTCTTTGTCTTTGGCGAAACCGGGTTTGGCTGTTTTCGAGCTGACCCAGTAGGCGATGTTGCGCATGTCGTCGTCGCTCAACTGCGAAGCGAAGCCGCTCATGATGGCGTTGGCGCGCTTGCCCGACTTGAATTCGTGCAATTGCTTGATCAGGTATTCAGGGTGCTGCTGCGCCAATTTGGGGTTGGCGGGCGTGCCCGAGTTGCCGTCGGCGGCGTGGCAAGCAGCGCACACGGCCCCGAAGCTGGCTTCACCTTTGGCCAGATCAGGCTTGGCAGCTTTAGGCGCTGCGTCAGAGGCAAAAACGGAACCGGCCACCAGGGCGGTCATCAAAAAAACAGTAATCAACTTCATGGGCGACATCCAAAAGATTAGGCGCAAAACCACGTGATTCTACAATGGAGGCAGTCCGGGTTTTCTGACAACCCCAATTTTCGCCAGAGGCTCCTCCTTTTTCATGTCCATCAAACCCACCGCAGCCCCTGTTTCCGGCGCTGCCGCGCCCATCACCCCGCCGCCCGTCACGCCCATGGGCTGGATGCACACGGCCCGTTTTTTGACGACCGCAGCCCAGCTGCACCACCTGCCGCCCATTGTGGTGCCGGAAATTGCCTTCGTCGGCCGCTCCAACGCGGGCAAATCCACCTGCATCAACACCCTGACGCAGCAAAAGCAACTCGCGTACGCCTCCAAGCGGCCAGGTCGCACCCAGCACATCAACTTGTTCTCTCTGGGCAAGCAGGGCCTGACCGACGCAGTGCTGGCCGATTTGCCCGGTTATGGCTATGCCGCCGTGCCCAAGCAAGACAAGATCCGTTGGCAGCGGGTCATGGCCAACTATTTGGTGACGCGCGAAAACCTGAAAGGCATTGTCTTGCTGTGCGACCCGCGCTTGGGGCTGACCGAACTCGACGAGGTGCTGCTGGACGTGATCCGCCCCCGCGTGCAAGAAGGCCTGAAGTTTTTGATTTTGTTGACCAAGGCTGACAAACTGACCCGCGTCGAAGGCGCCAAAGCGCTGTCGATTGCGCGACTGCAAGCCGGCGGTGGAGAAGCCAAACTGTTTTCGGCGTTGAAAAAACAGGGTGTGGACGAGGTCGCGCAATTGCTGTGGGACTGGTCACACGAAGCCCCCATTGACCCTGACGCGGCGCAAAGCTCCGCGTTGCCTCAGGCCGAACTGAACCACGAAGAAGACGAACCCCCCAGCGAAGATTGAGTCCAAGGTCTCGGTCTTGGCTCCCCTAAGGAAACACATGATCGAGACCTGGCTGCAGGCCCTGCCCCACGGCATCACCTTGAGTTGCCGCGCTTGCGGCGAACGCGGTCGACCGGTGTTTCTGTTCTTGCACGGCTTTCCTGAAGGCGCTTTTGTGTGGGACGCGCTGCTCGAACATTTTGCCCAGCCCGAACACGGCGGCTACCGCTGCGTGGCGCCCAATTTGCGCGGCTACGAACGCTCCAGCGCGCCCCCCGAAGTCAAAGACTACCGCGCCAAATTTCTGGTGCAAGATGTGCTCGCCTTGATCGACAGCGAGTGCGGCGAAGGCAACCCATTGGCCGCTTTGGTGGCGCACGACTGGGGCGGCGCAGTGGCCTGGAATCTGGCCAACCAGCACCCGGAGCGCTTGGCTAAGCTGGTGATCATCAACTCGCCGCACCCGGGGACATTTTTGCGTGAGCTCCAACACAACCCGGCGCAACAAGCGGCCAGCGCCTACATGAATGAATTGATTCAAGATAACGCCGAGGCGGTCTACAGCGCTAACGATTTCGAAAAACTGCTGGCGGTGTTGTCGGCCAGCCATGCGCATCCAGAAGACAGCGCCAAGACCAGCGATGCCCAAACCCCTTGGCTGAGTGAGCAAGTCCAACAAGACTACCGCCAACTTTGGCAACACGGGATCCGTGGGGGTCTGAACTACTACCGAGCCTCGCCCCTGCGCCCGCCCCGTACCGGCGAGCCTGCAGCCGCTGCCGTGAGTTTGCCCATGGAGATGCTGCGCATTGAACGCCCCACCTTGGTGATTTGGGGCCAGCAAGACCATGCCTTGTTGCCCAGCCTGACCGAGGGCTTGGCAGACTACATCGCCGACTTGACGCTGGTGCCTCTGCCCCAGGCCTCGCATTGGGTGGTGCACGAAGAGCCTGAGCGGGTGGTGCAAGAAATCAGCGCTTTTTTGGCGCGCGGTGCAGCCTGACCCCAAGTCAAAAGAAGCCAGTCAGTACAAAGATGGCTGACCTTCAGGCCGCGTTTTAAAGCGCTTGTGCACCCAGTAATACTGGCTGGGCATGGCGGCAATCCATTCGGCCAAACGCGCGTTCATGCGCCCGGTGTCAAGGGTCAAGTCGCCTGAGGGAAAGTCGGCCCAAGCGGGCAAGACCTCGATGGTGTAACCGGCGGGCGTCATGCGGGTGAGCATGGGCACCACCTTGGCTCGGCCCAACTTGGCAAAGCGCGACAGTGATGTGACAGTGGCCGTGGGCACGCCCATGAAGTCCACAAACACCGAGTCTTCCGCGCCCAAATCCATGTCGGGCGAGAGGTGTAATTTTTCGCCATGGCGCAAGGCGGTGACGATGTGTTTCACGCCGTCGTGACGGAAATACGGTTTGACCGGCCCGCCCCGCTCACGCCCCTGGTTCACCCAGCGCTCCAAATCCGGGTTCGACTGCGTGACATAAATAAAAGCCACCGGTGTACTGCTGTGCAAAGTCAGTGCCAGCCCGCCCGCGTCCAGGCCGACAAAATGCGGCGCAAAAATCACCGTGGGTTGTTCGCCCGCCAGTTGCTCTACGGCACCGGTCCATTGCAGGCGCTGGCGCACCACCCCCAGTGGCGCGTGCCAGAGCCAAGCGCGGTCGATCAAAGATTGGCCCACCTGCACAAAATGCTGGCGCGCCAAAGCTGCGCGTTCGCCGTCCGACAGTTCAGGAAAACAGTGGCGCAAATTCACCTGCACCACATGCCGGCGCGCATGGGCCAAGGCCAACAACAACATGCCAAAACCCCAGCCCAGCGCACGCAGCAGCGGCAAAGGCAAGGGCGCGATCAAGCGCATGAAGGCGATCAGCAGGCGCACCATCACAGCTCTTTGCGCGGCGCTTTGTAGCGTGCGTAACCCCACAGGTATTGGCTGGGGCAGCTTTGCACCAAGGCCTCCATGGCCTGGTTGATTTGCAGTACCGCCTCGTCCAAAGACGCCGACAAGGGACGGTCCAGGCCGCTGGCATGCAAATCAAAACCCTGGCCCCAGGCCAGGCGCTCGCCCCAGATCAAGACAATCTGCGCCCCGGTCTGCTGCGCCAAGCGCGCGGCCAGGGTCATGGTGTAGGCGGGTTTGCCAAAAAACGGCGCCCATTGGCCCATGCCTTCGGGCGGCACCTGGTCGGGCAGCAGGCCCACGGCACGCCCGGCGCGCAAGGCTTTGATCATTTGGCGCACGCCGGCCAAGGTCGTGGGCGCCGTCTCCAGGCCCTCGCGGCCCCGCGCCTCTTCCATCACCTGCCCCAAACCGGCCTGGTGCGCAGGCCTGAACAACACGGTCAACGCGCCGAAGCGCGGGCTGTAGGGCTGCGCCAGCGCTTGCGCGGTGATCTCAAAGCAGCCCAAATGCGGCGTTAAAAAAATCACGCCCTGGCCGCTGGCGTAAGCGGCGTCCACCACCGCATCGCCTTGCCAACGCACACCGGGCATAGACCCGAGCCACAAACGAGGCAGTTCGCTGGACATGCAACCGGCTTGACCAATGGCGCCCCAAGACTGGTTGAGCGGAATTTGCGCCTGCGCAATGTTCTCTAAAAAGCGTCGGCGATAGCGTGGAGAGCCCAGCCAAGCCAACCAACCCATGGCATGGCCCATGGCATGCAATGCCCACAAAGGCCAACGGGAAAGTAAGCGAAACCAGAAATACATGCCAAATTTGATAAACTACGGGGGTCGCTGAGTTAACAGAGCAACTTGCAGGGCGACACACAACAAGGGACTGCCCGACATTGTGCCTTGTCTGAAAAGACAAAACTGCTAAAGCGTTCGCCTGGGCCCAACAGCACAAGGCAGCGCAATTTCAACCGCATGCCTATAACTGAAGGAATATTTCATGGCGAACGACTATCTATTCACATCCGAATCCGTCTCCGAAGGTCACCCCGACAAAGTCGCTGACCAAATTTCTGACGCTATTCTTGATGCCATCTTTGCCCAAGACCCGCGCAGCCGCGTGGCCGCCGAAACACTGACCAACACCGGTCTGGTGGTGTTGGCCGGTGAGATCACCACCAACGCGCATGTGGACTACATCCAGGTCGCACGCGACACCATCAAGCGCATCGGTTACGACAACACCGAATACGGCATCGACTACAAAGGCTGCGCTGTCATGGTCTGCTACGACAAGCAGAGCAACGACATCGCCCAAGGGGTGGACCATGCGTCTGACGACCACCTGAACATCGGCGCTGGCGACCAGGGCCTGATGTTCGGCTACGCCTGCAGCGAAACCCCCGACCTGATGCCTGCGCCGATTTACTATGCGCACCGCCTGGTCGAACGCCAAGCGCAGTTGCGCAAAGACGGCCGCCTGCCTTTCTTGCGCCCCGACGCCAAGAGCCAAGTGACCATGCGCTATGTGGACGGCAAGCCGCACAGCATCGACACCGTGGTGCTGTCGACCCAGCACAGCCCGGACCAGAGTGAGACGGCCACGAAAATGAAGGCCAGCTTCACCGAAGCCATCATCGAAGAGATCATCAAGCCGGTGCTGCCCAAAGAGTGGCTGAAGGACACCAAGTACCTGATCAACCCCACCGGCCGCTTTGTCATTGGCGGCCCCCAAGGTGATTGCGGACTCACGGGCCGCAAGATCATTGTCGACACCTATGGCGGCGCTTGCCCGCACGGTGGCGGCGCGTTCTCGGGCAAAGATCCTTCCAAGGTGGACCGCTCGGCTGCTTACGCCGCTCGCTATGTGGCGAAAAACATTGTGGCCGCCGGTTTGGCAACACAGTGCCAGATCCAGGTCGCTTACGCGATCGGCGTGGCGCGTCCGATGAACATCACGGTGAACACCATGGGCACCGGTGTGGTCAGCGACGAGGTGATCGCCGCCTTGGTCGCCGAGCACTTTGACCTGCGCCCCAAAGGCATCATCCAAATGCTCGACTTGCTGCGTCCGATTTACCAAAAGACCGCCGCCTACGGCCACTTTGGCCGCGACGAGCCTGAGTTCACTTGGGAGCGCACCAACCTGGCCGCGACACTGCGCGCGCAAGCCGGTTTGAAATAAGCCAGCACCCCACCCGTGCCTTTAACGGCAAAGGGCGATCACCTCACCGTGACCGCCCTTTTTTAATGGCGCTTCAAAAGTACTGAAGGGGCAGTTGGCCTCTATGTCACCGGATTTTCCAACACGCCGATGCCGTCAATCTCGACCCGCACCACATCGCCCGCCTTCAGGTACTGCGGCGGCTTAAAACCAATGCCCACGCCCACTGGCGTGCCGGTGGCGATCACGTCACCGGGATAGAGCGTGATGCCCGCGCTCAAGGTCTCGATCAAGGTCGGGATGTCAAAAATCAAATCGGTGGTCGAGGCGTTTTGACGCTCTTGCCCGTTCACCCAGCAACGCACGCGGGTGTTGGTGCCGTCCAAGGCATCAGCGCTCACCAGCCAAGGGCCCATGGGGCAAAAGGTGTCGAACGACTTGCCCATGTGCCACTGCATATGGCGGTTTTGCCAGTCACGGGCGGTCACGTCGTTGACGATGGTGTAGCCCCAGACGTGCTGCATCGCATCGGCTTTGCTGATGCCTTTGCCGCCCTTGCCAATCACCACCGCCAATTCAGCTTCGTAATCGATGGCGGTGGAGACCAAGGGCATTTCAATCGCTTCGCCGGTGGCAATCACGCATTCGGGCACCTTGGAAAAAATGATCGGCTCAGCCGGAATTTCGCCGCCGGCTTGGGCGCTGCTGTCAAAACCGCTGCGCGCAAATTCTTTGGCGTGGGCGTGGTAGTTTTTACCGACACAAAAAATATTGCGCCGTGGATGCGGCAACGGTGCACGCAGTTGCACATCGACCAAAGATACTGAGGCGCCCTGCGAGGGCAAAGCCTCGCCGCGCGAAAGCCGGTCCACCAGCGTCAGTGCGCCCAATTCACGGTCGGCCAAGGGCATGTCCAAGAGACTGACGGTTTGCAAGTCGTCTGACACCAAACCGACTTGCGGTTGACCTTGGTAGAAAAAAGCAGCAATGCGCATGGGTAGTCCCAAAATTGAAAAAAGTGCCCACATTGTGACGCGAGTTATATAAGCAACAAAACTGCAATTTAAATACCCGGTGTTAGAGTGTGCTAAGACTGCAAAAGCAGCGTTTTTGGCATTTAGCGTCCGACCTGCGCGGAGACAAACATGGAGCATGGCATGCACCGACCCCTCAAAGACCGTTTATCCATCCTCGCCTTTGCCGGACTGACCTTGCTGTCGACGCTCTCCATCCTGAGCGCGCCCGCCCTGGCCCAAACCCCCGCCTACCCCACACGCGCCATCACCTTGGTCGTGCCCTTCCCGCCGGGTGGCCTGGCCGACATCGTGGCCAGACCGGTGGCTGAGGCCCTGAGCCGCGAGTTAGGTCAGCCCGTGGTGGTTGACAACAAAGGCGGCGCCGGCGGCGGCATTGGCATGGGCATGGTGGCTCGCGCCAAGCCCGATGGCTACACCCTCTTGATGGCGCTCTCGTCCCTGACCGTGTTGCCCGAAGCCGACGCCTTGCTCGGGCGCAGCCCCATGTTCGGCTTGAACGATTTGCGCCCCATCGCCCGCTACACCGCCGACCCCACGGTGCTGGCGGTGCGCGCCGATGCACCTTGGAAAACCGCCAAAGAGTTCATTGAAGACGCACGCAAACGCCCGGGGGTCCTGAACTACGGCTCATCTGGCAACTACGGCACGATGCATGTGCCCATGGAAATCCTGGCCCAAGCAGCGGGGATGAAACTCACCCACATTCCCTTCACGGGTGCCGGCCCCGCCGTGTTGGCGCTGCTGGGGGGTCAAATTGACGCCGTGTCCACCGGCCCGGCCACCGTGCTGCAACAGGTCAAAGCCGGCAAACTGCGCGTGCTGGCGCATTGGGGCCACGCCCCTTTGGCCTCTATGCCCGAGGTCGCCAGCCTGAAGGACCTGGGCTACAACGCTGAATACGCGCAGTGGTCAGGCCTGTTCATCCCCAGCGGCACGCCTGAGGCGATTGCACAGCGTGTGCGCGCCGCCGCCCGCATTGCAGCGCAAGACCCCAAGGTGCGTGAAGTGATTCAAAACACCGGCAGTCCTGTGGTGTATTTGGACAGTCCTGATTTTGAAAAATATGTGCAAGCCGATGCCCGCCAAATGACCGATGTGGTGCGGAAAATCGGCAAAGTCGAATAAACCAGGAGAACATCGAATGCCAAGCCGTTTCATCGCCACACTCACCGGGGCCCTGCTGGCCGCTGTGTTGGGCGCATCTGTGCAAGCCCAGGCGCAAAGTGCGGGCTACCCCAACCACCCGGTCAAAATCATCGTGCCTTTCGCCACCGGTGGCCCGGCGGACAACTATGCGCGCTTCATCGCGCAGCGCTTGCAAGACAGCTTAGGCCAATCGTTTGTGGTGGACAACAAACCCGGCGCCGGCTCGGTGATTGGCACCGACCTGGCGGCCAAAGCCACGCCCGACGGCTACACCCTGCTCTTGATGTCGAACACCCAAACGGTGAACGAGTCGCTGATCCCCAACAAGCCCTACGCCTTGATGCGTGACTTTGTCGGCATCGCGCCCATCAACTACTCCGACCTGGTGCTGGTGGCCAACCCGGGCGCGGGCTTGAACACCCTGGCCGATGTGCTCAAGCAGGCCAAGGCCGCGCCGGGCAAGCTCAATTACGCCTCTTCAGGCCCCGGCACGCCCTACCACATGGCCGGCGAATTGTTCAAAAGCATGGGCAAGATCTCGATGGTGCACATTCCCTACAAAGGCAGTTCGGGCGCGCGCACCGACGTGATCGGCGGCCAGGTCGACATGATGTTTGATGCCGTCACCACCATGACCGAGCAAGTCAAAGCGGGCAAGGTCAAAGCGATTGCCACCACCGGCAAACAGCGCTCAGACGTGCTGCCCGATGTACCCACCGTGAGCGAAGCGGGTGTACCCGGTTACGAAGCCACCATTTGGCTCGGCGTGATGGCGCCCAAAGGCACGCCCAAAGCCGTTGTGGACAAACTCAACGAGACCATTTCCAAAATCGCCAGCCAAGCCGAGGTCAAGCAAATCTGGAGCAAGCAAGGCGCCGTGCCCTTGGTGATGAGCCCGCCGCAATTTGAAAAATACCTGAACGACGACATCGCCAAATGGACGAACGTCATCAAGACGGCCGGCATCAAACTCGACTGAACCCATGACCTCTTTGCATTTACTCAGCGGCGGCGCGGCCCAAGGCCTGGTGCGTCAACTGCAAGCCTCTTTCGAAGCGAACAGCAGCCTGCAACTGGACGCCACCTTTGGCGCCGTCGGTGCCATGAAGCAACGCTTGCTGGAGGGCGCAGCCTGTGACGTGTTGATCTTGACCCAAGCCTTGATCGACGGATTGGTGCAGTCCGGCCAAGTGATGGCGGGCTCGGACCGAAAACTCGGCATTGTGAAAACCGGCATCGCCGTCAAAGCCGGCACCCCTTGGCCCGAGGTCGCCAGCGCCGACAGCTTGCGCCAAGCGCTGCGCAAGGCCACTGGCATTTACTTTCCGGACCCGCAACTGGCCACGGCCGGCATTCACTTCATGAAGGTGTTGAACGAACTGGGCATCGCCAGCGAAGTGGCCGAGCGCCTGAGGTCCTTCCCCAACGGCGCCACCGCCATGAAAGCCATGGCCGAGTGCGACGACCCGCAGGTGATCGGCTGCACCCAGGTGACCGAGATCTTGATCACCGATGGCATCGATCTGGTGGACGACTTGCCCCCAGTGTTTGAGCTGGCCACGGTCTACACCGCTGCCGTGTGCACCGCCAGTACGCACCCACAAGCGGCAGCGCAATTGATTGACTTATTGGTCAGCCCTGTGCATGCCAGCCTTCGCCGGCAAGGCGGTTTTTTGCCTGCGGCTTAGCGCTTCACCGCCAAGATGACTGGCCGGTGCGCCGCCCGCACAGGCCTCACCCCGTATGCGCTGCCGCCTGTAACACACCTGCAGCCCACTGATTCAGGCTCACTCCGCTGGCCTGCGCGGCGATCAAGGCGGCACTGTGCACTTCGGGCGCAACCCGCAGCATCAGTTTGCCGCTGGCAGGTTTGATGGGTGTCTTGCCCGTCTTCGCACAGTCATCCCTATAAAAATCAATGGCGCGGTGGAAATCTTGCGTCAACTGTGCCACCGTTTTGCCTTCAAAAGTGATACTGGTACTGCTCGGCAAACCCAGCACTTTGCCCCAGAAAACGCCATCCTCCTCAGAGAACTCAATTCGAGCGGTATAGCCCTTGTAATTCATGCTGCTCATACAGTGACTCCTACGGCCATTAGCCATTCCTTGATTTCCTTGACCTGATACCGCTTGGCCTCTTTGCCAGGATGCGGCCTGTGAGCATGCTTGACGCCGCCGTTCAGCAATAAGGCCACCCGCGATCCGTCGCCTTCGCGCACTTCGCCGCCCAAGGCGACCACCAAGGCCTCAATGTCCGAAAACTTGATATTGCCTTCAATTGGCTTCGCAAATACCGACCTCAATGTCTTGGTGTGCTTGCTGTTCATGCTTGCAATTTTACCAAGCAGCCTTGCGAATGCAAGCATTTTTTGATTGCATTAACCCATGGCCCGCTGAATGGCTTCAGCGGTCAACGGCAATTCGCGCACCCTGACACCCAGCGCGTCAAACACGGCGTTGGCAATGGCCGCCGTGGTTGGGCCTTGCGTGGCCTCACCTGCGCCCAGGCTGGGGTTCTCACCGCCGGGCATCAGGTGTACGTGCACCGCGGGCACTTCGCTGAAACGCAAGATGGGGTAAGCCTCCCAGTCCTGCGTTAAGATTTTTTCAGCATCAAAGCGCACTACTTCTTTCAAAGCCCAACTGGTGGACTGAATAGCGCCGCCTTCCAGTTGCGACACGGCGCCATCGGCGTGCACCACCTGGCCAATGTCGGCGACCACCGTCAGGCGGCGCACATGCACTTCGTCCGTCACCTCCACTTCGGCGGCCACGGCGCAATACGCGCCTTTGCTTTTGTAGCGGGCAAACGCCAAGCCCAGGCCCCAACCTTCTTGGGTGAGCAGTTCGGCACGACGCGCTGACCAATTTATTTTTGCAGCCAACACGCGCAGCACAGCTTGCGCGCGCGGATCGTCGAGAAGCCCCAAACGAAAAGCCAGCGGGTCCAGACCGCGCGCATGGGCAATTTCGTCCATGAAACTCTCGGCCGCAAACACATTGCCATGCGCACCCAAAGCCCGCATGGCCGAGCTGCGCAGCGGCACGCCCAGCAATCGGTGCGCCACCACTTTCACATGCGCGCTGCGGTACGGCGGCACCGCATTGCGCTCGGCACCAGCGCCCGCCGCAGCTGCCACATTGATCGGCTCCAGCGCGGGAAAAGGCTGGGCCGTTTGCCAACTGCCCAGCAAGGCGGGTGTGGCGGCGCGACCCGGCCGAGAACTGTGGCCCTGGCTCCAGACCTCATGCTGCCAATCGGTGAATTCATGATCGGTATTGAGCTGGGCCGAGACACGCATGCGCATGGCGGGCGACAGCGGTGACCACACCATTTCATCGGCGCGGCTCCACAGCATGCGCAGGGGCCGTCCGGGGCATTGCCGCGCCAGCCAAGCGGCATCAAACGCCACGTCGTCTGCGCCGTTGTGGCCGTAGCAGCCCGCGCCGCGCACATGGGTGACTTCCACCTGTTCGGGCGGCAAGCCCAGGGCGAGCGCCAAATCACGCCGCAAAGCAAACACGCCTTGGCTATGGCTCCAGACCTTCAAACCCTCTGGCGTCCAATGCGCCAAGGCGCAGCTCGGTCCCATCGAGGCGTGATGCAGGTAGGGGCGAAAGTAGTCGGCGCTGAACTGTGGGTCGCCGGCGCCGGGTGCAGTAGTCGCTCCGCTTTCGTGAAACACCTGGGTTTCAGCGGTCTGTTTTTCCCATGCGTCCTCTCTGTCCATCAGGCTCAGGCCATGCGGTTGGGCCTGCCACTTCAGATCGCGGTGCAAGACCTGCGCTGCCGTTTCTGCCCAGGCCTCGGTCGGTGCGATCACACCCACCAATTGACCAACGCGCACCAGTTGCAACGCTGCGGGCCAAGCGGCATCGGGCCCCACTTGGCGCGCGGAAAACTGCTCAGCCACTTGCGTCCACACCGCTTCATCCAACTGCGCACGCAGCTCGCGCGGCCGCAGCATGCGGCCATGCAGCAAGCCTTCGGGGTGCAGATCGTGAATGAAGTCGGCATGGCCGTGAATGATCCGGCGCAAATCTTCACGCCCCGCATCCTGCGCTGTGTTCCATGGCGTGCTGGGCAAAGTCCAATCGACCAACTGGTCCATGTCGATCAAACCCGGCAAATCGGCGTAAGACGCCGCACCCGTGTGCAGCAGTAAAGCGCGGGCCTGCGTGCAGGCGTGGCGAATGGCGGTACCCGAGTCTTGCACCGACAAACTGCCCGAGGTCATGCCTTCGTCCGGGCTGTGCGCGGTGCGGGTCGGCAGCATGTCTATGTGCTGCGCATCCAGCGCGAGCGCTTGTGCTGCGATCCGTTGCAGCGCATGCAAGATGCCCTGCCCCAACTCCACCTTGCCGGTGAACACGCCCACGCGGCCATCAGCGGAAAAGCGCAGCCACGATGACAGGTGAGGATGGTTTTTGAGGCTGGCGGGGCAAAGCGTCTGCGGCGTGCCCACGGAGGCGGTGCTTTCAGCCATGCGGCACCTGGCTTGGCGTTTTGAACGATACAGCCCAAGCTGCGGCCGCCCGGCGCACCGCCCGCACAATGCGGTTGTGCGCGCCGCAGCGGCACAAATGCCGGTCCAAGGCGGTGCGCACCTGCGCATCGGTGGGCTGCGGGTTTTGCAAAATCAAAGCCGCCGCACCGATCAGCATGCCGCTGGTGCAAAAGCCGCATTGCGCCGCCTGCTCAGCCACAAACGCGGTTTGCAAAATTTGCAGCACGGCGGCCTCAGCCGAGCCATTGCCTTGAATTTCAGCGGCCCCTTCCAAGGTCACCACCTTGCGGCCCTCCAACGCCCAGAGCGGCAAGGTGCAAGAGGGCACCGAGCGCCCATCGACCAGCACATGGCAGGCGCCGCACTGTTCCTGGCCGCAGCCCAGCCGGGTGGCACGCAAACCCAGCTGGTTGCGCAGCACATCCAGCAGCAACGCCTGCCCCTGAATGCCCTGTGCCCTGACTGCTTGGGTTTGGCCGTTGAGCGTGAAACGCGTCAGCGCCGCCACTCAGGCGTCCGCCGAGAATCCAATGGTCTTGACCAGAGGGCCCCACAGTTCGGTGTCCGACTTGAGTCGCGCCGCCAATTCGGCCGGTGTGGACGACTGTGCCACCAAGCCCATCATGGCCAAGCCATTGACGGTTTCAGGCGCAGCCAAGGCCACGCGCATGGCGGCGTTCAAGCGGGTGATCACGTCCACCGGCGTTTTGGCCGGCACATAAAAGCCAAACCACTCGTCATACACAAAGCCCTTCAGACCCTGCTCGACCAGGGTGGGCGTGTTCGGGGCAAACTGGCTGCGCTTGGCGCCCGAGGCCGCCAACAAGCGGCACTTGCCTGCGGCCACATGCTGGGTGAACTCACCAATCGGGCCGGACACCGCCGCAATCTGGCCACCGATCATGTCCAAAATCGCCGGTTGCGTGCCCCTGAAAGCCACATGTTTGAGATCCACATTGGCGTAATTACCGAGCAAAGTCCCAATGAAATGCGGGGTTGAACCCGCAGCCGGTGAGCCAAAGTTGGCCAGCATCGGGTTGGCTTTACACCAAGCCAAAAAGTCGGGGATGTTCTTCACCGTGGCGGGCACCATAGGGCCCACGGCAAAGCCAAAGTCAAAAACACAACCCAAGCTCACCGGGGCCAAATCGGCCACCGGGTCGTAAGGCAGCTTTTTGTAAATATGCGGGTAGATGCCGAGCATGGACATGGGCGTTTGCAGCACCGTGGCGCCGTCGGCCGGGGCATTGCGCACAAACTGCACCGCAATCTGGCCACCGGCGCCGGTTTTGTTTTCGACAAAAGCCGCTTTGGTGTAACCCGAGGGTGCAATTTTTTCAGAGACACGCCGGCAGATGGCGTCCGATGTGCCACCGGGAGGAAATCCGGTGATGATCTTCAAACTTTCCAATTGGGCTTGCGCCCAGGCCTGTTGGCCCAGGGCGCTCAATAACCCGCTGACACCGGCCATTTGCAAGACATCACGACGCGAAATAGACATGGAAACTCCTCTGTGAATGAGAAGTGCATTGTGGGCGGCCCCCCAAGCCCTGTCCAGTTCAGGTAATCCCTTGGTGTGCGGCCTCAGGCGTGGCCGGTTGTGAAATCATTGCGCCCTGACGCGTCGCGCCCCCGCAGCAACCACAGGGGCCTGGTGGCAAAGCTCACCGGCACCCCGGTTTGACCGTCCATGGGCTTCAAATTGCGATCAAACACCGAGCTGGCCGGCATATAGCGCAGTGCCACGCCGGTGCGCCGCTGCCCCGAAGTGTTGGCCTTGGCACCGTGGATCATGTACACATCGTGCATCGACATCTGGCCCGGCTGCAACTCCAGATCCGCCGCATCGGCCTCGTCAAAAGCGCCCTCGGCCATGCGCTGGTTCAGCGTCAAATCCGTGCGGTCTTCGTGCAGATGCGGGTGCAAATGCTGGCCCACTTGCGAGCCTGGGATCACCCGCAAACAACCGTTCTCGCGGGTACTGGGTTCCAGCGCCACCCACACGGTGCAAGTGGCCAAGGGCTGGATCGGCCAGTAATGCCCGTCCTGGTGCCACGGCGTCTCAAAACCCTCTTGCGATGGTTTGCAAAACACATGGCAGCCCCACAACACAATGTCGGGGCCGATCACTTGCTCGACCAAGTCCACGATGGGTTTGTGCATGGCCAAGTCCAAAAAGGCGCGACTGCCGATCACGCCCTCTTTGTTGGGCCCCTCAATGTGCGCGCTGACCAGTTTTTCGGGGCGCACGCCCGGATTGTTGCGGATCAAATTGTCCAGCGCCTCTTGGGTTCTGGACAAGACTTGCGGCTCCAATTGATAAGCCGGAATCACGTAGCCCTGTTGCTGGTAATGGGCGATTTCGGCGGGGGTCAAAGCAGGGGTCACGGCAGCTCCATTGGAATGGATTATTTTGTAGTCCATTTGGCTTTGAGGCGCTACGGACTTTCCCTTAGGCCGTCAGGCTCATCGAATGGCAAATTACACCCAAGCACTTGAAACCCGGTCAAATGCCCTTATCATTAGCACTCGTAGGTAGAGAGTGCTAACAAGCCCTGTCACCACGTTGCAAAATTTGCGTTCACTTGATTTTTCAAGTCTGCGCCTTGCTTTTCAACCTTTGTTTCATATTCAAGGAGATTCCATGAAACTGCGTCCTTTGGGCGATCGCGTGATCGTCAAACGTGTCGAAAGCGAAACCAAAACTGCTTCGGGCATCGTGATCCCCGATTCAGCCGCTGAAAAACCAGACCAAGGTGAAGTCTTGGCCGTCGGCCCAGGCAAAACCAATGACAAAGGCGATCTGAAAGCCCTGACTGTCAAAGTCGGCGACCGCGTGTTGTTCGGCAAGTACAGCGGCCAGACCGTCAAGGTCGATGGCGACGAGTTGCTCGTCATGAAAGAAGAAGACCTCTTCGCCGTAGTCGAATAACTTGTGGGACAGACCGACTGACGCGCGCAGCGCCCAGTCGCTCTGTCCTCAACTGATCAAATCAATTTAATTCAGGAGCTATCAAAATGGCAGCAAAAGACGTAATTTTCGGCGGCGAAGCCCGCGCACGCATGGTTGAAGGCGTGAACATTTTGGCCAACGCGGTCAAAGTGACTTTGGGCCCTAAGGGTCGTAACGTGGTCTTGGAGCGCTCGTTCGGCGCCCCTACCGTGACCAAAGACGGCGTGTCCGTTGCCAAAGAAATCGAACTCAAAGACAAACTGCAAAACATGGGTGCGCAGATGGTCAAAGAAGTCGCTTCCAAGACTTCTGACAACGCTGGTGACGGCACTACGACCGCCACCGTGTTGGCTCAAGCCATCGTGCACGAAGGCATGAAATACGTGGCCGCCGGCATGAACCCGATGGACCTGAAGCGCGGCATCGACAAAGCAGTGACTGCTTTGATCGAAGAGCTGAAGAAAGCCACCAAGGCCACCACCACCACCAAAGAGATCGCCCAAGTCGGTTCCATCTCTGCCAACAGCGACCACAGCATCGGCGACATCATCGCCAAAGCCATGGACAAAGTGGGCAAAGAAGGCGTGATCACCGTGGAAGACGGCAAGTCTTTGGACAACGAACTCGACATCGTCGAAGGCATGCAGTTTGACCGCGGCTACCTGTCGCCCTACTTCATCAACAACCCCGAGAAGCAAGCCGCTTTGCTGGACAACCCCTTTGTGTTGTTGTTCGACAAGAAGATCAGCAACATCCGTGACCTGCTGCCCACCCTGGAAGCCGTGGCCAAAGCCGGCCGTCCATTGCTCATCATTGCCGAAGAAGTCGAAGGCGAAGCCTTGGCCACTTTGGTGGTCAACACCATCCGTGGCATCTTGAAAGTGGTCGCCGTGAAAGCCCCTGGCTTTGGTGACCGTCGCAAAGCCATGTTGGAAGACATCGCCATCTTGACCGGCGGCAAAGTGATCGCTGAAGAAGTGGGCCTGACCCTCGAAAAAGTGACTTTGGCCGATCTGGGCCAAGCCAAGCGCATCGAAGTGGGCAAGGAAAACACCATCATCATCGACGGCGCTGGCGCTGCGGGTGACATCGAAGCCCGCGTCAAACAAGTGCGTGTGCAAATCGAAGAAGCCACTTCTGACTACGACCGCGAAAAGCTGCAAGAGCGCGTGGCCAAGTTGGCTGGCGGTGTGGCCGTGATCAAGGTCGGCGCTGCCACCGAAGTCGAGATGAAAGAAAAGAAAGCCCGCGTTGAAGACGCATTGCACGCGACCCGCGCTGCGGTGGAAGAAGGCATCGTGGCTGGCGGCGGCGTGGCTTTGTTGCGCGCCCGTCAAACTGCTGGCGTCATCAAAGGCGACAACGCTGACCAAGAAGCTGGCATCAAGTTGGTGTTGAAAGCCATCGAAGCGCCTTTGCGCGAAATCGTTTACAACGCCGGCGGCGAGCCCTCGGTGGTGGTGAATGCGGTGTTGGCCGGCAAAGGCAACTACGGCTTCAACGCTGCCAACGACACCTACGGTGACATGATCGAAATGGGCATCTTGGACCCCACCAAAGTGACACGCACTGCTTTGCAAAACGCAGCGTCTGTGGCCTCTTTGATGTTGACCACCGAGTGCATGATTTCTGAATCACCGAAAGACGACGCTCCAGGCGGCATGCCTGATATGGGCGGCATGGGCGGTATGGGCGGCATGGGCATGTAATGGCCCGGCGCGCAAAGACCTTGACCGGTCTTTGACCCTCCGCAAAAACCCCGCGATTTTTCGCGGGGTTTTTTTATGCCCAAGCCGATTCAGTCACAATGTACCCATGGACGCAGATCGTATTCTTTCGCACTTGCATCAACGTTTTCCCTCGTTGATGGCGGTCTACGCATTCGGAAGTCGCATTCGGCAACAGGGCCTGCATGCCCATGCACAAAGTGACTTGGACTTGGCCATCATGGTGGAAGGCTGTGCAGACCCTGTATTGCTGTTCGATGTGGCCCATGAATTGGCAGACATTTGCCAATGCCCTGTGGACCTGCTGGACATTCGCACTGCCAGCAGTGTGATGCAATCGCAAATATGGACCCAAGGGCAACGTTGGTGGGCCAAAGACATGCGCGCCAGTTTGTTTGAGGCGGCTATGCTCAATGAGAAACTGTATTTGGATGCCGCCAGGCAAGGGCTGCTGAACGACATCGCTCAACGAGGCACCGTGTATGGCAGATGATGTACTGCTGAACAAAGCCGCCACCATCGAGCGCTGCGTAGCCCGTGCGCGCGAGGAGTATGCAGCCAATCCAGGCGAGTTTGCACTCAATTTCACAAGACAAGACGCTGCTATTTTGAACATCCAAAGGGCTTGTGAAGCGGCCTTAGACATCGGGCAGCACATCATTCGCCGTGAGTCTTTGGGTCTCCCGCAAAGCGCCCGGGATGTGTTTGCGCTGTTGGCGCAGGCCCATTGGATTGAGGCCACTTTGGCTGAACAGATGAAACGCATGGTGGGCTTTCGCAACGTGGCCGTCCACGACTATCAAACGCTGCAATTGCCCATCACGGTCAACATCATCACATTGCATCTGCAAGAGTTCATCGAATTCAATAAACAAGTGCTGGGCAAGGCCTCAGCATGAATTTGCGTCGAATTTCTGGGGTTTTGATTCTGACTGTGCTGCTTAAGCTGACCGCGGCCTTCGCCTTTCCGATACCCCATGGGCCGGTCGTTGCAGCCCCTACCGAACATGCACTTCCTGCTTGTCACGACCATCAAGCTCATGCCAACGCGGAAACTTCACCCAAGCTTGATGCAGTGGATTCATCCCCACCATCATCGGGCACTTGCGCAGCACTGGACAGCTGCCACCATTGCTGCGCTGTGGGCCTGGGCATGTATGTGCCGATGCTGGCGCAGCCGCTGCCCAGCGCTGCGCCTGTGAACGCCTGGACGCATGGCACCAGTCTGAGCCCAAGGCCGGACCTGCGCCCACCCATAGCCTGAACCTTCCTGGCCACTTTGTTCCTCACTCGTGAGGCTTCTTTGTTTCGCGCCTACTCTTTAGGCGCATGGAATTTTCATGACTTCATCTTTTCAACTTCAACACGGTGCCATGCTGCTGCGCTACTCGGGCATCAGCTTTATTTCAGGCGCGGTGAATCACGGCTTTTTCAGCGAGCAACGTTCACTGTGGACGGCCGCCATCGGCATGGTGTTGTTCGTCGCCGGTGCAGTGCTGGAGCACCGCATGGCCGACAACAACCCCGATCAACCGCAGACCAGCTTGCTGCAAACCCTGGCCCTGGGCTCGTTGTTGTCGATTGGCCTGGGCTTTTTCACGGGCGGTTTGCAGCACTTTCCCGACTCGCCTGCACGCAGCAGCTGGGTCGTGCCCTTGGGGTTTTTCGTCTCCGTCTTGGCCTTGGCGTTCAGCGCCCCACGCGCATGGCAACGCGCGGCCACGGTGTATGTGATCGTGCTGGGCGCTTGGGTGGCGGGTGGCAGTTGGAGCGCTTGGCAGTGGCTGGAGCTGCACCCTGAATGGGCCGCCACCGGGCACAGCCATGATGCGGCAAGCGCGCACGACCATGGCGAGAACAGTGCCACAGCAGCCACGGATTCGGCTCACGACGGCCACGCGCTGACGCCCTTGGTGGCCCAGGTGGTCAGCCGCAGCATGGCGCTGCGCATGGACGATCAGATGCGCTTTACGCCCTCGCAGATCGAGGTGCAGGCGGGCGAAACCGTGCGCTTTGTCGTCCATAACGCGGGCCAAACCATGCACGAAATGGTGTTGGGTAGCGATGCGGAAATTCGCCAGCATGCCCAGGCCATGCAGCAAGGTGCAGGACACGAGGCAGGGCACAGCCACGGCAGCGGTGCCGCCATCACGGTGGCGGCAGGCCAAAAGGGTGAGTTGGTGGTGCGCTTTGCCCAAGCGCAGAAGTTGCAAATGGCTTGCCTGATTCCAGGCCACTACGAAGCGGGCATGCGCGGTACCGTGAACGTGGTGTCAGCATCGACGTCAACACCAGTCGCGGCCCCCAAAGCACCTGCCGTCCCCTCTCACGAGCACGACCACAGCACGCACAAGCATTGAAAGTTTTTGTAGGAGCCAGCCTGCTGGCGATTTTGACTTGAGCGCCTGCACCTATCGCTTGCAGGCAAGCTCCTACAATAAACTCCCCTGTAGGAGCCAGCCTGCTGGCGATTTTGATCTGAGCGCCTGAACCTATCGCTTGCAGGCAAGCTCCTACAATAAACTCCCCTGTAGGAGCCGGCCTGCCGGCGATTTTGACTTGAGCGCCTGCACCTATCGCTTGCAGGCAAGCTCCTACAATAAACTCCCCTGCAGGGTTCATCAAGGCCAGGTCGCTTCAGCCTTAACGCACGCGGCTGAGCAAACCGGCCGTTGAGGCGTCCAGCCCGGAGGCATCGCCGGACAGGATCCGGGCATGGATGTCTTTGGCCAGCACCTTACCCAGTTCCACGCCCCATTGGTCAAAACTGTTAATGCCCCAAACCGAACCGCTGACAAACACGCGGTGTTCTTGCAAAGCAATCAAGGCGCCCAAGCTGGCGGGCGTGAGTTCATCCAGCAGCAAAAAAGTACTGGGCCGGTTGCCGGTGAAATGCCTGTGGCCACCGGCATCGTCTTTGCCCATCATCAGCGCCTGCGCTTGCGCGATCACATTGGCCAGCAGCAGTTCGTGGTGATTCTTCAAACTGTGCGTGGGTTTTTTCACGGCAATGAATTCCATCGGCACGATGTCGGTGCCTTGGTGCAGCATTTGAAAATACGCATGCTGGCCGTTGGTGCCCGGTTCACCCCACAGCACGGGTGAGGTGCCATAAGTCAGCGCCTGACCGTTGCGGTCCACGCGCTTGCCATTGCTCTCCATCTCCAGTTGCTGCAGATAGGCCGGTACACGTCGCAAGGCGCTGTGGTACGGCGCAATACTGCGGCTGGTGTAGTGCAAAAAGTTACGGTACCAAACATCAAGCAGACCCAGGCGCACGGGCAGGTTCTGCGCCAGTGGCGCAGTCTGAAAATGCTGGTCCATGGCGTGCGCCCCGGCCAACAAGTCTTTGAAGCCCTGCGCGCCAATGGCGATCGCCACTGGCAAACCAATGGCCGACCACACCGAGTAACGCCCACCCACCCAATCCCAAAAGCCAAAGGTGGTGCTGATGCCGAACGCGGCCGCTGCCGCCACATTGGTGGTCAGCGCCGCAAAGTGGCGCGCCACATCATGGCTGCCTTGTGCATTGAACCACTGCAAGGCCGAATGGGCGTTGGTCATGGTCTCGATGGTGGTGAAGGTTTTAGAGGCAATCAAAAACAAAGTGCTTTCCGCCTTCAAGCCCTTGAGCACGCCGGCCAGTTCATGGCCATCCACATTCGAGACAAAGTGAAAACGCTTGCCCGGCAACGCAAAATCTTGCAGCGCCAACACCGCCATTTGCGGGCCCAGATCCGAGCCGCCAATGCCGATGTTCACCACATCGGTGATCTGGTCATCGGCGCGCACCTGCTCGGCGTAATGCAGCATGGCGCTCAAGGTCTCGTGCACCTGCGCCAACGGCGCGGCCATCTCTCCTTGCAGGCTGCCTGACGGTTGACGCAGCAGCCAATGCATCACGGCGCGGTCTTCGCTCACATTGATGTGCTCGCCACGGAACATGGCGTCGCGATGCGCGGCCAAACCCGTCTGCTGCGCCAGCTGCAGCAGCAGCGCTTCGGTCGCCGCATCCACGTGGTTTTTGGACAGGTCGGCAAAGACATAAGGCGCGGACTGGCTCAGAGACTCGGCACGACCCGCATCCGCAGCCGCAGCCGCAGCAAACGCTGTACGCAAATCAAAGCCTTTGAAAGCTTCAGCGTGTTGCTGCAGGTTCTTCCAGGCAGCGGTTTGGTCACATCGCATGGTGTTTTCTTTCGAAAGAGGGATCGCTTGCAGGCAAGCTACGGGGACATAACATGTATCGCTTGCAGGCAAGCTCCTACAGGGACATAACTTGAATCGCTTGCAGGCAAGCTCCTACGGGATTCAACCTGCCATCGCTTGCAGGCAAGCTCCTACAGAGATTTGTAGGAGCCAGCCTGCTGGCGATTTCAGGCTTTCTGCATCAAGACTTCCAGCTTAACGGCATCGGCGCAGAAAGCGCGAATGCCCTCGGCGAGTTTTTCAGTGGCCATGGCGTCCTCGTTCAGCGCGAGGCGGAACGATGCTTCGTTGTAGGTGACTGCGGCCAAGTCCAGGGCCTGCGCGGCTTGGGCGTCCAGCGCGGCGTGCAGCGGCACCTCGGTGGCAGCCAGTTGCGCCAGTAAATCCGGGCTGATGGTCAACAGGTCGCAACCCGCCAACGCAGTGATCTGCCCGACATTGCGAAACGAAGCGCCCATGACCTCGGTGCGAATGCCGTGTTTTTTGTAGTGGTTGAAAATCGCCCGCACCGAACACACGCCCGGATCGTTGGCGCCCGATTGCGCCGCCTCGTCCCAAGCCGCGCCTGCGTTTTTCTTGTGCCAGTCGTAAATGCGGCCCACAAACGGCGAGATCAATTGCACCTGGGCTTGACCACAGGCCACGGCTTGGCAAAAAGCAAACAGCAAAGTCAGGTTGGTGTGAATGCCCTCGCGCTCCAATTCGGCAGCTGCTTGAATGCCCTCCCAGGTAGCGGCCACTTTGATCAACACGCGTTGGCGCGAAATGCCTTGCGCTTCGTACAAGCCCATGATGCGGCGCGCGCGGGCCAAGGTGGCGGCGGTGTCAAAGCTCAAACGCGCGTCCACTTCGGTCGAGACGCGGCCCGGAATGGTTTTCAAAATCTCGCAACCAAAGCGCACCAGCAAATGGTCCATCACCTGATCGAGCGGCGCGCCGCGGTGCGCGGCCACCGCCTCGCTCAGCAAGGGTGCGTATTCGGGCTTTTGCACCGCCTTCAAGATCAACGACGGATTCGTCGTCGCGTCTTGCGGCTGAAACTGCGCCAGCTGTTTGAAATCACCGGTGTCGGCCACCACGGTGGTGAATTTTTTGAGGGCTTCGAGTTGGTTCATGGCATTTTTATTGAAATGAGGCTTGAATTATCAATGAAACAAAGTTACATTACAAATCAAATTTTCGTGTAACTCAGAAACATCATGGCTTTTGATCTCGTATTCTTCGGCGGCACCGGCGATCTGGTGTGGCGCAAACTCATGCCCGCCTTGTTCCAGGCCTACCGCCACGGCTCGCTGCCCGAGGGCGGTCGCATCATTGGCGTGGGTCGTGACAACCTGACCGACGCCCAATACCGCCAGCAAATTCAAACCCGCTTTGAGCAAGTCGATGGTGCCAAACGCCCCAACAGCGAAGAGTTTGCCCGCTTTGCCGACCTATTGTGCTATGTCAGCATGGATCTGTCCAAGCCCCAAGCCTATGCCGCCTTGAAAGCGCGCTTGGCCGAGCGCGAAACTGACCATGTGGTGATGTACCTGTCCACCGCGCCCAGCCTGTTCACCACGGTGTGTGAGCAACTCGCCGACAACGGACTGAACACGCCCCAAACCCGCATCGTGCTGGAAAAACCACTGGGCCACGACCTGGCTTCCAACCGCGCCATCAACGAAGCGGTGGGCAAGGTCTTTAAAGAGCAACAGATCTTTCGCATCGACCATTACCTGGGCAAGCCGGCGGTGCAAAACCTGTTTGCCATGCGCTTTGGCAATGCCTTGTTCGAGCCCTTGTGGCGGCGCGAGCACATCGCCAACATCCAGATCACCATTGCCGAAGAACTGGGCGTGGAAAAACGCGGTGGCTTTTACGAAACCACCGGCGCGCTGCGCGACATGGTGCAAAACCATGCGCTGCAACTGCTGTGCGCCATCGCCATGGAACCGCCCATCAATGCCCATGCCGATGCGATCCGCGATGAAAAACTCAAAGTGCTGCGCTCCCTCAAACGCTGGACGCCTGAGACCCTGAGCCAGCACGTGATCCGTGGCCAATACAGCGCGGGCAATGTGGACGGCCAGGCCGTGCCAGGCTACCTGGAAGAAAAAGGCGTCAACCCCATCAGCAGCACCGAAACCTTTGTCGCCCTGCGCACCGAGATCGCCAACTGGCGCTGGGCTGGCGTGCCGTTTTACATCCGCACAGGCAAGCGCATGGCATCGAGCGAGGCGCACATTGAAATCAATTTCCGTCCGACGCCACACGCCATTTACAACAGCCCCATGGGCCAAGCCAATTCGCTGGTGATTCACCTGCAACCCAAAGACGGGTTGGAGCTGCACCTGCTGGCGCAGGGACAAAGCAAACGCAGCCAAGGCAGCGTGGGCAATACGCTCAGCCCGGTGCATTTGGACCTGGACTTTGACAAACGCTTTGGCAGCCACCGCGTCGGCGCCTACGAGCGCTTGCTGCTCGACGTGCTGGACGGCCGCCTGAACCTGTTTGTGCGCAGCGACGAACAAGAAGAAGCCTGGCGCTGGGTCGAACCCATTTTGAACCACTGGCAACTGGACACCATGGGCCCGCGCCCCTACGCTGCTGGCACCTGGGGCCCCAGCGCCTCCAGCGCTATGATTGCCCGCGACGGCTTTTGCTGGAGCGAAGAGACCTGATTTTTCTGGAGACACCGCATGTTGGATCGAATCAAGGCGTCATTGCCCTCACTGGCCCCGGCTGA
>CAIWWN010000135.1 GCA_903916355.1 uncultured Burkholderiales bacterium
AGCGCGATCTCGCCGCGGTTGGCGATCAGGATTTTGTGAAAAGGTGTCGCTTTATTCATATGAAGCTCCAGCGTCAAGGACGGGCCACCGAGAACTGCATCTTCTGCGGCTCTCGGGCTTCGGCTTCGCGGCACACGGCCAACACCTGCGCCAGCACGGCGCGGGTATCGCGCGGATCGATCACGCCGTCGTCGAGCAGCATGGCACTGGTGGTAAAGACACTCATTTGGCTGTCAAAGCGCTCGATGATGCGGCGGCTCATCTCGTCCAATTTAGCCTCGTCGACCACCCCTTTGCGGCGCATGCCGGCTTCGGTCACGATGCGCATGGTGCCTGCCGCTTGCTCGCCGCCCATGACCGCGGTTTTGGCGTTCGGCCAGCTGAAGCAAAAGCGCGGATGAAAACCACGTCCGCACATGCCATAGTTGCCGGCCCCAAACGAGGCGCCGCAGTAGACCGTGATTTGCGGCACGGTGGCATTGGTCACCGCCTGAATCATCTTGGAGCCGTGCTTGATGATGCCGGCTTCTTCATACGCCTTGCCCACCATGTAACCGGTGGTGTTGTTCAGATACAAGATCGGCGTGCGCGACTGGCAGCAGGCCTGGATGAAATGCGTGGCCTTGGTGGCGCCGGCCGGATCGATCGGCCCGTTGTTGGTGATGACGCCGACCGACCAGCCTTCGATTTGAATATGACCGCACACCGTGGCGCTGCCGTAGTTTTCTGAAAATTCTAAAAAGTCCGAATCGTCGGCCAGACGGGCAATCACCTGCTTCATGTCGACCGGGCGCTTGTGGTCGTCGGGCATGATACCCAAGAGCTCTTCGGCGTCGTAGCGCGGGGCCTTGAAGCTGCGCGGCACTTGCAAGGGCACAGACCGGTTCCAATCCAACTTGGCCATGATGTCGCGCGCGATGCGCAAGCCGTCGCGGTCGTCTTCGGCCAGGTAGTCGCCCAGGCCCGAGACGCTGGTGTGCATGACGGCGCCACCCAATTCTTCTTCGGTGGCCACCTCGCCCGTGGCCGCTTTGAGCAAGGGCGGGCCCGCCAAAAAGGCGCGCGAGCGACCGCGCACCAAGATGATGTAGTCCGACAAACCTGTTTGATAAGCCCCCCCTGCGGTGGAGGAACCGTGGGTCACGGTGACCACCGGCAAGCCTGCGGCCGACATGCGCGCCAAGTTGCGAAAGGTGCTGCCACCGCGCACAAAGTCCTCGACCTTGTAGGTCATCAAATTGGCGCCTGCGCTTTCAACCAATTGCACATAGGGCAATTTGTTTTCCAGCGTCAACTCCTGGGCGCGCAGCAGTTTGTCCAGGCCCTTGGGCTGCAAGGCACCCGCGTCAATGCCTGAGTCCGAGGCCATGACCATGCAGCGCACACCGCTGACATAGCCAATGCCGGCAATGATGCCGCCACCGGGCACACTCTTGTCAGGGTCGGGCGTGTCCAGCCCAAAGCCGGCCAGCGTGGACAACTCCAGAAAGGGCGCACCCGGGTCCAGCAACAAGGCCAGACGTTCACGCGGCAGCAGTTGTTGGCGTTTTTCGAAGCGCTCACGCGACAAGGCCGATTTGTCGCGGGCGCGCTGTTCATACACGCGCACTTTGTCCAACAACGCCAGCATGTGGTCGCGATTCACCGCGTAGGCCGGGCTGCTCAGGGAAATGGTCGATTCAATCTGGGGCATGGGTACTACTTTCGACGGGGTTCAATTCAAATGCCGAGCTGGCGAGCGGCCAGGTCTTTCATGATTTCTTCGGAGCCGCCGCCGATCATCATGACCTTGACCTCGCGGTAAATACGCTCCGAACGGGTGCCGCGCATAAAGCCCATGCCGCCCAAAATTTGCACCGCTTGATCGGCACAAAACTGCATAGCCTGAGTCGACAAAATTTTGGCCATGCAAGCACGCGCCACCAAGTGCGCCGTATCGCCCACCTGGTGTTCGACCTGCCAGGCCAGCTCGTACGTCAGGCTGCGGGCCGCTTCGATGCGCATGGCCATGTCCACCAGCTTGTGCCGAATGACCTGTCGCTGCGACAAGGCCTGACCAAAGGTGTGGCGCTCACGTGCCCAATCGACCGCCTCTTGCAAACACACCTGCGCAAACATGCAAGCCTGCGCCGACATGCCCAAGCGCTCGGCGTTGAAGTTGTTCATAAAGACTTTGAAGCCCTGGTTTTCCACGCCCAACAAATTCGCTGCCGGTACACGCACCTGGTCAAAGCGCAGGTGCGCGGTGTCTGACGCCCACCAACCCATTTTTTTGAGCGCCGTGCGGCTCAGACCGGGGGTGTCGCCTTCAATCATCAAGGCCGAGACGCCGCCTGCGCCTTTGTTGTTCGGGTCGGTGCGCACCGCCACCGTGAAATAGTCGGCCCGCATGCCCGAGGTGATAAACACCTTCTCACCACTCACCACGTAATGGTCGCCGTCGCGCACGGCGGTGGTTTTGAGGGAAGCCACATCCGAGCCGCCGCCAGGTTCGGTCACCGCCAGGGCCGCGATCTTGTCGCCGCGCAGCACCGCAGGCATCACGCGCTGTTTCAGCGCCTCGCTGCCGTAGGCGTTGATGGGCGGCAGACCAATGGTGTGCGACAACAGCGAGGCGGACACGCCGCCGCTGCCTGAACGGGCCATTTCTTCGGCGGTGATGATGTGGAAAAACAGATCCGCAGGTGTACCCCCCAAGGCTTCGGGGTAGCCGATGCCCAGCACCCCCAAGCGGGCGATGCGCTGGTACAAATCGCGCGGAAAGGTTTCGGCTTCGTCCCATTCGTGGACAAATGGTGTGATTTCGCGCGCCACAAAGTCACGCATCGCAGCGCGGTAATCCGCATGCTCGGCAGAAAAATAATGCGGCAGTGCTTGGGTGTCCAGCATGGCATGAGCCCTGTAGGGTGGTCGATGCCTTCAGCATAAGCCGTGACTTGGCTGGCGTCTTGTGCGAACTGGTCGCCAACCCCCAGGAAAACACCCATACACCCCCGCTGCGTGTCACTTAGGTGCAAAATTTCAAGCTCTGCGGCGCCAAGATGGCAGCCACTCCACGCAAGCCGTCCAGGGGGCGGGGTGCTAGTCTTGACCCATGAGTACACACACAATGAACCCTGCAATGGCCGCACCCACTTCTCGCCGCACCGTGCGCATCGGCGGCGCCTCTGGCTTTTGGGGCGACAGCATGCTGGGCGCAACCCAGCTGGTGCAGTCGGGCCTGATCGACTACCTGGTGTTTGACTACCTGGCCGAAACCACCATGGCCATCTTGGCCGCCGTGCGCACCAAAAAACCCGAGATGGGCTATGCCACCGACTTTGTCGACATGGCGATGAAAGCCGTCTTGCCCGAGGTGATGCAGCGCAGCATCAAGGTCGTGGCGAATGCGGGCGGCATGAACCCACAAGGCTGCGCCGATGCGCTGCAAGCCCTGGCCCACAGCATGGGCCTGAGCCCAAAGATTGCGGTGGTGCTGGGCGACGACATCAGTGCCCAGTTGACTGCGCTGCGCGCGGCCGACACCCGCGACCTGTACCGCGGCGAGCCCTTGCCCGCCAAGGTGCTGTCGGCCAACGCGTATTTGGGGGCGGTGCCTGTTGCACGGGCACTGGCCGAAGGCGCGGACATCGTGATCACGGGCCGCGGCGTGGACAGCGCCGTCACCTTGGGCCCTTTGATGCACGAGTTTGGCTGGCAAGCCACCGATTACGACCTGCTTGCGGGCGGCAGTTTGGCCGGCCACATCATCGAGTGCGGTTGCCAGGCCACGGGCGGCCTGCACACCGATTGGCAAGACATTCCGGATTGGCCGAACATGGGTTACCCCATCATCGACTGCTTTGCCGATGGCAGCTTTGAGCTGCACAAGACCCCGGGTACGGGTGGCAAAATTTTGCGCGCAGCCGTGGCCGAGCAATTGCTCTATGAAATTGGTGACCCCGGTGCTTATTTGCTGCCCGATGTGCGTTGCGATTTCAGGCAAGTGCACATCGAACAACTCAGCGCCGAACGTTTGCGTGTCAGCGGCGCCTTGGGCCGCGCACCCAGCGGACAGTACAAAGTCTCGGCCACTGCGATGGACGGCTTTCGCTGCACGGGCACGATGTTGATCATTGGCATCGATGCCGCAGCCAAAGCACGCCGCACCGGTGAAGCCATTTTGGCGCGCACCCGCAGCATGCTGCAGCAACAGGGCCTGCCCGACTACACCAGCGCCACCCTGGAGTTGCTGGGTGCCGAAACGATGTACGGCCCGCATGCCCGCGCTGGGGGCTCGCGTGAAGTGATGATGCGCGTCATCGTCAGCCACCCTCTCAAACACGCCTTGGAACTGTTTGCCAAAGAGATCTCACCCGCCGGAACGTCTTGGTCGCCGGGCACCACCGGACCTGGAGGGGGGAGGCCTTCGCCGTCACCGCACATCAAACCCTTTTCATTTCTGGTGGAAAAGACCAGCGTGGTCGTGGAGGTGCACATGGGCGGACAGGTCTGGTCTATCGCACCGCCTCACGCATCCGCGCCGTCCGCGCCTGTGGCTGCACCCGTCCTGGCCGAGCCCGCCGCATGGGTCCAAACCGGCGAGCCCGAAACTGAAGTACCGCTGATTCGCTTGGCCTGGGCGCGCAGTGGCGACAAAGGCGACATCTCTAACATCGGCCTGGTGGCGCGTCGTGCCGAATGGTTACCGCTTTTGTGGGCCCGCGTCACGCCGGAAGTGGTCAAGGCCTATTTCGCGCACCTGGTGCATGGCCGTGTCGAGCGCTTTCATCTGCCAGGCATTGACGCCATGAACCTGGTGATGCACGAAGCCCTGGGCGGTGGCGGCCCCGCCTCCACCCGCAACGACCCGCTGGGCAAAGGCATGGGGCAGATGCTGCTGGACATGCCGGTGCTCGTGCCTGTATCGGTCGCACAGCAGTGTGGCGGCTGAGCGCCGCCCGTGTGCTCGCCACGCTGGCGTAACTGAACCTTGCATTTTTCCAGAGGTGCATCTCCAAGATGCCACTTTTCAATGCTGTCCAGATTCGGACTCCATCGCCATAAGATCAGCGGCTTGAAGTTCCGGAGAAGGCCCTAAGCGGCCTCTCGCTGCAAGCGACCTAAGTAAAGCAAATAGTGGAAAGCAGTCTTTCAAAATCCCCAAATTCAGGGGCTTGGGTTCCTCTGCTGACCTTGCAGGCTGCTAGTGTTGCGCTTCATTTTTGAATCCGCCGAGCTTATGGTTAACGTCGATGGACGTAGCCATTTATCAGCTGAGATGACTTAGCCCAAACCATGGGCTGGCTATTTGGTGACGGCAGCTAAAGACTCTTATCGCGATAACCGGCATGGCGCATGCATCAACAAAATGCTAATCAACAGACATATCAGCGATTTTTTGGATCGTTTCAAGCAAATCCGAGAGTCGATCTTGACTTGCAGGGTCCGGTGGTAGGTGGCCTGGCAGAGCGTCTCTAAACGCAGTTTTCTCGAGCAGCGCCTTAAATTGCAATGCTAGATACTCCCTCAGGTGGCGCTGGCTGTCCATGCACTCAGCCAGTAAAGAACTGCGTCCATCAATCACGCTGATGATGTCACCGAGATCATGGCTGAACAGATAGTCATCGTTGCCTCGCCCGTAGAATGCCTCCAGTTTGGTACCGATAAATTCGGGCGCTCTAACGACCTTGATCTGGATGCCACTGGGCAGTTGATGAACTTGCGCGGTTGCAACGCTCAATGTGTACCAACGGTTTGAGAAGCCCAGTATTTCTTCCTGAGTGGGCATGACGTCCACGGAGATGCCTTCAATGAGCCATCGGCAAAGTGGGGCATCGGGGCTCATGTCTGGAGCAAAACCGAGCTTGCGCAAGTGATCCTCTAACTGGTGGTACTCCTCCAATGCCTGAGTGGACGTCACGAGATCAACGTCATCAGTACGGCGAATGGCCGGCAATGCAAGGTCGGTGATGAGCAGACCTGCGGCTGCGCCGCCCACAAAGATCAAGCCTTCACACAGTTGGGCACCTAATCGATTCGCCACGCGCTCAAGCATGACGATGTTGGGATCATTCGGGTTTTTGGGCGTCATGAGATTAGACGGGCATCAAGTTCTTCTAAGGCGATGGCACGCTCCCTTGGGCTACCGGCGCGAATGGCATCCACAATGACCAGCAGTTCATACAGTTGCGGATTGTTTGACGCCGCATCGGGCACCGATGGATATAGCGGATGCAATGTCATGCCCCGCACAGTTCCATTTTTGTCAGGCCAAACCGGCGAAGGCTCATTGACAGCTGTGATTTTGCCCGCCAGCGGTGGGGCTGCATACCCTGTGGGCATACCCCGTGTCATTTCTCCCCGGCCAGCGGGGAAGCAATAGCGCAAGCCATGTTGAAGGAATAGCTTCAGTGGTCCGATCAGTACGCAAGGCTTACCGGCAGAGTCTTTGCGAATCAGTTGCGCCGCGATGGATCTCTTAACGCTGGCATGAACCTCAGAGGCCGTCATTCGGACTTCCTTGGCCAGCGCGGCATACGAAATCGGCTTTTCTTGATCCAGGCAAAGCCGCAGCAAAACGACCACATCTTGGGGGCGTAGTGAAATTTGAGGGTTTGACTTGGATGCGGCCATGCTCAAGATTGTACATTCTCTATTCGCGAATAGAGAATGAATCTAAAAACTCACCCCAAAGTTCTTCAAAATCAGCTTGATGACTGGATGTGTGCGCAAGGCATGTCCCCTTTGGGCCTTTATTTCCGTTGATTCAAAAGGCCTTGCTCGCGGCATGTGACGCTAAGGACGGTGTCGCTGATGGGATCCTCACCGATCCACGTGCATGCACTTGGAACCCTGCGCAATTGCAATGCACGGGTGCTGCGGGTCCAGATTGCCTGACACCAGCGCAGGTCCGAACTGTTCAACGTGTCTACGACGGCGTTAAAACTAAAGATGGCCGCTGGGCTGCCATGCCTTTGATGCGCGGTGGTGAAGCCGATTGGGTCGTGCGGATGATCGGTACGCCAGAAGTCCCACGTGGACGAAACTCTGTACTGGGCGCTCCATTTGTGTCACACATAGTCAAAGCCAATCCCGCCTATGACATCATGACCTACGATCCGGATCGGGACTTGGACGAAATCAGTACAGGAATTGCCGGGGAGCATGTGCATCAACCTAATGCGGACATCTCCAATTTTCTAGGTCGTGGCGGCAAACTGTTGCTTTGGCATGGCTTTAACGATCCGGGCCCCAGTCCCTTGTCCACAATTGATTACCTTCAAGCCGTACAGAACAAAGTGCCCGCTCATGCCGACAGCGTCAAACTGTTTCTGGCACCAGGTGTCTTGCACTGCAGTGGCGGCCCTGGTCCCGATCAGTTTGACACGCTAAGCGCTATTGAAAACTGGGTAGAAAATGGCAAAGCACCAACCAGCATGCTGGCCACCAAGACAAATGAAAAAATGAGTCGACCGCTGTGTGCTTACCCCCAAGTGGCGCGCTATCTGGGTCAGGGTGACACACACGAGGCCAAGAATTTTCAGTGTTCGAACCCCTGAACTTTCAGAGCATTCAGACAGGACCGCATGCAATTCAATGGCGTGTGTGTCCGAAGAAGGCCCTAAGCGGTC
>CAIWWN010000136.1 GCA_903916355.1 uncultured Burkholderiales bacterium
GCGACCATGATGCCGTCGCTGGCCAAGAGAATTTCTTCCAGGCGCGGAATGGCTTCGGCACGTTCGATTTTGGCAATCAACCCGGGCTTGTGCCCGTATTCGGCGCCCGCCACATTGGCCAGTTGACGCGCCATTTCCATGTCGGTGGCGTTTTTTGGGAAGCTCACCGCCAGGTAATCGGCCTGGAAACTCATGGCCGTCTTGATGTCGTCCATGTCTTTGCCGGTCAATGCTGGGGCCGTCAAGCCGCCGCCTTGCTTGTTGATGCCTTTGTTGTTGGACAACTCGCCGCCCACCTTGACGGTGGTGTGCACCTGCTCGCCCTTGACAGCGTCCACGCTCAAAACGATCAAGCCGTCGTTCAACAGCAGTAAATCGCCGGGTTTCACGTCACGCGGCAGCTCTTTGTAGTCCAGCCCCACGCCTTGCAGGTCGCCGAGCTCAGTGCGAGAGGCGTCCAGCACGAAGGGAGCACCGTTCTCCAGCATGACTTTGCCCTCGGCAAATTTGCCGACGCGGATCTTGGGGCCTTGTAGGTCGGCCATGATGGCGACTTCGCGTCCCGCACGGGCGGCGACTTCGCGCACCAAGCGGGCGCGGTCAATGTGGTCTTGCGCCTTGCCGTGGCTGAAGTTCAAGCGAACCACGTTCACGCCTGCGCGAATCATGGCTTCGAGCAAAGCCGGATCGCTGGAAGCGGGGCCTAAAGTGGCAACAATTTTGGTGGCGCGGGCCATAAATGCGTATCTCCATGTAATTTGGTTTCAATTTTCCCACGAAACCAGTTACATCACGACAACAAATTCAGCCCCCGCCCAGGCGGCTGCGTTTACTCAGCTGGCTTGGACTCGGTGCGCAGCGGGCAGGTGTTGAAGCCCAGCAAGGTGTAAAGGCCGCAAAAGCTGAACAGGCCTGTGGCCAAGACCACCGCCCCCACAATCCAACCCCACAGACCGACTTGCTCGGTTGCGGCCAAGGCAATCAGCGCGATGCCGGCCAAGATGCGAGCCACGCGGTCAATGCCGCCAACGTTTTTGATCATGATGATGTCTCCCTGGATGAAATGAACACGGTCAACTGACCGTGGAGGTGAAGGCCGCTCTTTCGGCGGCTATTTTTTCGTATCGCCGCTCAATGTTGCCACACACCAGGTCACAAAGTCCATAGATGGCGTCGTCGCCGATGCGGTAGTACACGCTGGTGCCACGGCTTTCCCTGACCACCATACTGTGCTTGGCCATGAGCGCCAAATGGCGCGACACATTGGCGACCGAATAGCCGGTTTTTTGCGCCAACTCCCCCACATTGCTCTCTTTGTCTCTGAGCAGGTTGAGGATTTTCAGCCGCGTGGGCTCTGACAGCACTTGGAAGTAGGCCGCAATTTCTTGCAGGGCTTGCTCGGGCAGGTCTTTCATGGTCTTTGACTTTGCAGAAACAGAAAAAATAGATTGTGCCTTGAATTTGTTTTATTGTATCATTGCGCATATACGCAAACAAGCAAATAAACAAATCATGTTTTCGACAACGTCACTTCACACGCTGCTCTCTCGTTCTGCACTGGCCATGGCGCTCAGCGTTGCCTTGACGGGTGCTATGGCGGCCACGCCCAACACCATCGCTGCGCAATCCGCAGCGACAGGCGCCGTTGAAACCAACTTGGATGCCGTGGT
Source organism: uncultured Burkholderiales bacterium (assembly GCA_903916355.1). Lineage (GTDB taxonomy): Bacteria > Pseudomonadota > Gammaproteobacteria > Burkholderiales > Burkholderiaceae_C > Limnohabitans_A. The sequence continues at coordinate 1,671 of CAIWWN010000136.1, forward strand.
CGAAGCCGTGCGCCAAGCCACGCTGTCCAGCCAGGTGCCCGGCGCCATCGTGGCGCTGCACGTTAAAGCAGGCGACAGCGTGCGCGCAGGTCAAGCCTTGATGCAAATTGACGCACGCGCTGCCCAGCAACACGTGGTGGGCAGTTCAGCCCAGCTCGACGCCGCCCAAGCCGCGCAGCGTGTGGCAGCCAAAGAGTTGGAGCGACAGCAACAGCTGTTTCAAAAGCAATACATCAGCCAAGGCGCGCTGGACCGGGCCATAGCCCAGTGGGAATCTGCACAAGCCCAAGTCCAAGCCGTGCAAGCGCAAACCCAAGTCGCCAAAACACAAACCGGCTTCTTTGTGATTCAAGCGCCGTTCAGCGGCGTGATCAGCGAAGTGTCGGTGACCTTGGGTGACATGGCCATGCCCGGTCGCCCCTTGCTGGTGATGCACGACCCTTCGGCCTTGCGCATCAGCGCAGCGGTGCCACAAGCCTTGCTGGGCGGTTTGGCGGCGCGCCTCAAAGCCGTGCGCTACGAAGTGCAAGGCCAAACGGCCTCTGCGCAGGTCAGCCCTCAAGTTCAGTTGTTGCCCACGGTCGACGCGAGCACACACACGGCGCAGTTGCGCATTACTTTGCCGGCCAGCCTGCGTGGCGTGGCGCCGGGCATGTTCGCACGGGTCTGGATTCCGACAGACCGCCAGGTCCAAGGCAGCAGCACGCTGGTGTTTGTGCCCACACAAGCCATCGTGCAACGGGGCGAAATGACCGGCGTCTATGTGCTGGACGCGCAAGGCCAGCCCCGTTTGCGTCAGGTGCGCTTAGGGCCAGTGCAAGGCCCTCTGGTCGAGGTGCTGAGCGGTGTACGGCCCGGCGAGCAGGTGGTGACCGATACCACCCATCTGGCCCCGCAACGCTGAAAGCCTGCACATGAACAAACCTTCTTCCAAGCCTCCGGCTTCAGACCCTTCTGCTTTAGGCATTTCGGGTCGTCTCGCCGCGCTGTTTCAAAGCGCCCAAATCACCCCGCTTTTGGCCTTGGTGGCCTTGCTGCTGGGCATCTTTGCCGTGGGCGTGACGCCGCGTGAAGAAGAGCCGCAAATCAACGTGACCATGGCGAATGTGATCGCGCCCTTTCCAGGCGCCTCGGTGCGCGATGTGGAGCAGATGGTGGCGATTCCGGGCGAACAGGTGTTGTCCAAAATTGCGGGCGTCGAGCATGTGTATTCCGTGTCCCGTCCCGGCGTGGCGATCTTGACGGTGCAGTTCAAAGTGGGCGTGCCGCGCACCGAAGCCTTGGTCAAGCTGCACGACACCATTCGCGAAAACGCCGACTGGCTGCCGCGCAGCTTGGGCGTGCTCGAACCCCTGATCAAACCCAAAGGCATTGACGATGTGCCCATCGTCACCCTGACCTTGCATGGCGCCACGCCCGAGGTGAGTAGCTTCGACCTGGAGCGTGTGGCGCACAGCATGGAGGCCGACATCAAACGCGTGCCCGGCACCCGCGATGTCGTGACCTTGGGCGGCCCCAGCCGCGCGGCGCTGGTGCAAATCGATGCGCAACGCATGGCCGGCTCGGGCGTGACGGTGGACGATCTGCGCCAGGCCTTGCAATCGGCCAACATGGGGCTACCCGTGGGTGACCTGCTCAGTGGCAACCGCAGTGTGGCGATTGAGGCCGGACCCTACCTGGCTTCAGCCCGCGATGTGGCTGAACTCGTGGTGCATGTGAAAGACGGCAAACCCGTGTTCATGAAAGACGTGGCCGATGTGCGCGACGGCCCGTGGCCGGCAACGCGCTACGTCTGGTTGGGCAAGAACGCGAAGGATGGCGGCGGCGAGTTCCCGGCCGTCACCTTGTCAATCACCAAAAAGTCCGGTGAAAACGCGATTGACGTGGCCAACGCCGTGCTGCAGCGCGTGGGCAAACTCAAAGGCACAGTGATCCCCGACAACGTGGAAGTGGTCGAAACCCGCAACTACGGCGCCACGGCCAACGACAAAGCACAAAAGCTGATTCAAAAACTGTTGTTCGCCACGGCCTCTGTGGTGGCGCTGGTGTTTATTGCGCTGGGCCGGCGTGAGGCGGCGATTGTCGGTGCCGCCGTCATTTTGACGCTGACGGTGACCTTGTTTGCCTCTTGGGCCTGGGGCTTCACCTTGAACCGCGTGTCTTTGTTTGCCTTGATTTTCTCCATCGGTATCTTGGTCGACGATGCGATTGTGGTGGTGGAAAACATCCACCGCCATCAGCAGTTGTTCCCAGACAAATCGTTGAAAGAGTTGATTCCGGGCGCCGTGGACGAAGTCGGTGGCCCCACCATTTTGGCCACACTCACCGTGATCGCCGCTCTGCTGCCCATGGCCTTTGTCAGCGGCTTGATGGGCCCGTACATGAGCCCCATCCCCATCAACGCCAGCATGGGCATGGTGCTGTCCTTAGCGATTGCTTTTGTGGTCACGCCTTGGCTGGCGCGCTTGTGGATGAAGGAATCCACGGGCCAAGCAGCCACAGGCCACACCGGCTTGAGCGCCAAACTCGAACCCTTGTTTGAGCGGGTTTTCAAACCGCTGTTGGACAACGCCACAGGTGCCCGTCACCGCAAGTGGTTGGGCCTGGGCATTGCCGCGCTGATTGCCGTGTCTTTGGTCTTGCCCGCCACCGGCTTGGTGCTGCTCAAAATGCTGCCCTTCGACAACAAGTCCGAGTTCCAGGTGATTGTCGATATGCCCGCCGGTACGCCGGTGGAAGCCACGGCCGCCGTGCTGCACGATTTGGGTGGCTACCTGGCCACCGTGCCCGAAGTGACGAATTACCAAGCCTACGCCGGCACCGCCGCGCCGATCAACTTCAACGGCCTGGTGCGCCAGTATTACCTGCGCGCTGTTGGCGAAGTGGGTGACATTCAAGTCAACTTAGTCGACAAAGC
>CAIWWN010000137.1 GCA_903916355.1 uncultured Burkholderiales bacterium
GCCAGCGCGTGGAATGCCAAGGCTCCAATGTCGGCCAGCGACGCCCGGCGGAACATCGTGCGCAACCTGGCGGCAGCCCAGCGCGCTTATTCGGCTTTGCAGGAGGGAGGCGAGACACGGGTCGCTGTAATGGCGAGGAAGTTTGCGCCAGAACAATTGGCACTTTCACGCAACATTGAGCCACAAGAGGTGTCGGTGGTCTTTGCCAAGTTGCGGGATGTCGCGCCTGGCACCGATGGCCTACTGCCCGCAAGTACTTCACTGTGCTGTCAGCAGGGTTGCCCAATGCTCGGACACGTGGTACGGCTGCTCAATGAGTTGTGGGACGCCGGTTTGGTACCGCCTGGCTGGCTGCATCATCGACTTGTGCTGCTCTACAAGGGCAAGTGTACAGATCCGCACTGCTTGAACAATTATCGTGGGCTGGGCATTGACACGCTCCTGCTCAAGGTCCTTTCCCTCATTATGCTTGAACGTCTCGAATTGTTTATGAAGCAGACCAAGGGCCTGTCTCCGGCTCAGGGCGGGTTCCAGCGGTTGCGTGGCTGCCCCGAGCAAATTCTCACCCTCTCCGAGGTGGTGCGCCATGCCATCAAGGACAGGCCGGTGCACGCTGCTTTTATCGACGTTGCGGGGGCCTACGACGGGGTGGTGCACCCAATCTTGTGGATGAAGTGCGCGCAGAAGGGCATCGGCGGTCGGTTCCTGGCCATGCTGCAAGCCATGTACACGGGCGCCTCGGCAGTGATTGACATTCTTGGCGACTTGTCCAAGCCTATTTCCATCGAGTGTGGTATCTTGCAAGGAAACCCGCTGTCGCCCATTTTGTTCAACGTGTATATCGATGACGCCATACGGGCCCTGGAGAATCTTGGGCGTGGTGAAGCCGGGCCCGTTGGCCTGCCTCTCCCTCTTGTACGATCTCATGCGAACGCTATGCCCCGCCACGCGCCCCTGACTCAGGACGATCATCTCCCATCACTCTGGTTTGCCGACGACGGCGCCCTTCTTGAGCTCAGCCCCCCTCGCTTGCAACGCCTGCTCGACGAGCTGACACGTCAACTGGATGAGCTAGGGCTGCTGCTGAACGTGTCCAAATGCAAGTGGCTGGTGGTGGCCCCGGCTCAGCTGCGTGGCCATGACGGCCTCTCCGCCAACCGACGGCAACAGCCTCTACCGGCCGATTATCTGCTCCTACAACAACGCGCACGCGCAACACCCTTGCTTGTCAACGGACAGCCTATTGAGATGGTCGACCGCTTTGAGTACCTGGGCGCGATGGTGTCGTGGCGCTGGAATTGGGAAGCCGCCTGGCGCTCCGCGACGCGGCGGGCAGTCGCCGAATTGCATTATATGCGGCGGGGCGGTCTGCAGAACTGGGGTGTGCCGGTGAGTGCGCTTCTTGATTTCGTCCGGGCCAAGGTCGCTGCGCACTTCAACTACATTGCGGCCGTGACGGGCGCGGGCGGCACCAAGTCGTCGGCGCCGTGGAGGGCCTCGGAGGATGTGATGACGGCCGCGCTGCGCACGGCGACGAGCCAACCCGGGGCCAATGGTGATGCCCTCAAGCGCGAGACGGGCACGTGGGATCAGCAAACACGCATCGACAAGTTGGTACTGCGTTATTGGTGCAAGATCCAGACCATGGATGAAGACTCTACCGCGTTTCGTGCCCTTTGCATGAGCCTGCGCGCTGTCACCGCGGATGGCGCCGCCCGGCGTGACCTCGAGGGTCACAATGCACGAGTCGACCAACTGCACCGCCAGCCATGGATGCAACAGGTGCTTGCAGCTGCCAGACGCTTTGGCATCGATGCCACGCGCCCGGCCCTGGAACAGCTTGTACTTTTGCAAGTGGAAGATGAGGGCGGTGAGTATATCACCGTGGCCCACCCCAAACCCGGCCAACCCCTGCCGTGTTCGTCCACCACCCCGCGCATGCGTTTGGTGCTACCGGACGCCGCCCCAGACGCCCTCGTCAGTGGCGAGTCAATGTGGCCACTGCCCGCCGGCACACATATTTCTATGGCGCTTCGCACCTGGGGTCCCGAACTCCACGACGCGTGCTTCAAGGCCCTGGAGAAGCGGGGCAACAAACGGCGTCAACAACTGGTTCGGGCCACTCTCGCTGCTGAAACCGACTCCTCGGGCTGTGCGGCCCGCTACAGTGCAACAGCCCTCTCGGCGTCCTTCAAGCAACCCTACTTGTATCTTCTCAACCACGCGGACGTCAGCCGCATGATGCAAGTCCGCCTTGGGCGCGCACCGACGGAGGAGTTCAAGCGCGAGGCGCCCCGGGGACCGCTACCGCGCATAGCCAACCGTGCTGCGCGATGTTGCTACACCTGCGATCCCATTAACGGCGTGCCAGGCGTATACCCGGCTGAAACACTATCGCATGTCCTGCTGCGCTGCCCCGCCTTTGATGTGCCCCGTACCACGGCTGCTCAACAGCTCTGTGCCCTCGCCGCCGATCCCCGGGCGCGCGAGATTGCGGCTGCCGCTGGCGTCACGGTGCCCTCCTTTACTGGCACCCACGCGGATACGGCACTGTTTGTCGCTTTTCGCCTTTGCATGGGCGTCGGCCCAGCGCCACCACCACCCCACTACCCAGCGCCGCCACCGCGCCCCGAGGTGGCGCCAACTGGAACAGCCGCTGAGATCGCGGCGCTCGCCATACGTGACGCGCCCGACTTTGCTTATCACCACCCAACGGCCCTCGAGACGGCCGCCTGGGTGGCGGTGCTCATGCGTGAGTGGGACGACCGCGTCCGTACCGAGTACAACGTGGTCATGGGTCTGTCGCCTGGCTTCGTTTTGGCCAGGGCTATGACAGCCTATGTGGCATCAGTATTCCGCTTGCGGCGTCGCCGCCTCCAAGTGACTGCTGACTTTGCATCGCGTTCGCGCGATGCGCCGGTGCCGGCCCCTGTGGCTGGCGCCCCTCTACTTGATTTGGTTCCTGGCCCCTCTGGATAGTTGTCCCTGGTTAGTTGTCCCTGGTTAGTTGTCCCATCAAGTTGACCTCAGGCGCTGCGGGCATTCTGCCTGCCTTACCCCGATACTCGTGAAGGAACCTGTTGTTAATTTTTTCTGGTTAGTGCGCGGTTTATAATACCAGCCTGAACTCTTTGTATAGGAAATATATTTATTTTTA
>CAIWWN010000138.1 GCA_903916355.1 uncultured Burkholderiales bacterium
GCTGGTGAACACCAGCTCGCCCATTTCGCCGTCCTGCACCGGCTCGCCGGTTTCGGGGTTGATGATTTCGGGGTAGAAATGGTCTTCCCAAATCGTGGGTCCATCTTTGGTTTCGATGCATTCGCTGGCCACGCCGGGCCCCATGACCTCAGACAGACCGTAAATGTCCACCGCATCGATGGCCATGCGCTTTTCAATCGCCACGCGCATGTCGTTGGTCCAGGGCTCGGCACCAAAAATACCAATGCGCAGTGAACTGGTTTGAGGGTCAATGCCTTGGCGCTCGTACTCGTCGGCAATCGCCAGCATGTAGCTGGGCGTGACCATGATGATGTTGGACTGAAAGTCCTGAATCAACTGCACCTGCCGCTCGGTTTGGCCACCGCCAAAAGGCACCACGGTGAGGCCCAGTTTTTCGGCGCCATAGTGCGCGCCCAAGCCGCCCGTGAACAGGCCGTAGCCGTAGCTGATATGCACCATGTCGCCCGGCTTGGCACCGCCTGCGCGGATGCTGCGTGCCACCACGGTAGCCCAGGTGTCGATGTCGCGCGCCGTGTAACCCACCACCGTGGGCTTACCGGTAGTACCGCTGGAGGCGTGGATGCGCGAGCATTGTTCGCGTGGTACGGCAAACATGCCAAACGGGTAACTGTCGCGCAGATCCAGCTTGGTGGTGAAAGGGAACTTGGCCAGATCACTCAGGCTTTTGCAGTCATCGGGGTGGACACCCGCCGCATCAAACTTGGCGCGGTACACCGGCGAATTGGCATAGGCGTTTTGCAGCGTGGACCGCAAGCGCTTGAGCTGCAGCGAACGCAACTCGTCAATGCTGGCCTTTTCAATCGGCTCTAAGGGGAAAGATTTTTGATTCATGAAAGAACTCCACTTGATCTTTGAGGACAGCGCTGAAGATCTGCCCCCAAGTTATTTATGCAGGGATCACCGTGCCCTGGATTTGCGCGCTCTTGCCGCGAAACAGCGCGATCACTTCGCCGCGCTGGTTACTGACTTTCATGTCGTAAATGCCGTGGCGCCCGCTCAGGGTTTGCTCCAGGCCTTCACAGGTCAGCACATCGCCCAACTGGCCGGGTTTTAAAAACTCAATGCTGCAACCGGCGGCCACTGCGGCCTTGTTGTAGCTGTTGCAGGCAAAGGCAAAGGTCGAATCGGCCAGCGTGAAGATAAACCCGCCGTGACAGATTTGATGGCCATTCAGATGCAGGGCTTTCACGGTCATGCGCATCACGGCGCGGCCGGGCTCGCAGCTCACCAGTTCCATGCCCATGGTGTCTTTGGAGGCGGTGTCTACCGCAAACATGGTTTGCCCGACCCGGCGGGCCATGTTTTTCGCTTCGGTGCTCATCATTCGCCTTTGAATTGAGCAGGACGTTTTTCGAGAAAGGCTTGCACACCCTCAAAATAATCGTGCGTGCGGCCCATCGCCGACTGGGTGTCGCGCTCCAGATCCAGCTGCTCGGACAGGCTGCGGGTGGTGGCCCCTTGCAGCAAGGCGCGGGTGGCCACCAAGGCCTTGGTGGGCATGACGGCCAAACGCTCGGCCATGGCCAGCGCTGCCGCCACCGGGTCGTCGGCCACCTCCCAAATCACGCCCCAGTCCTTGGCCTGCTGCGCGGGCAATTTATCGCCCGTCATGGCCAGCGCCAAGGCGCGGGCCAAGCCTACACGCTCGACCAGCAACCAGCTGCTGCCGGCATCGGGAATCAAACCGATTTTGCTGAAGGCTTGGATAAAACTGGCTTGCGGCGCGGCAATCGCGATGTCGCAGGCCATGGCCACCGAGGCACCTGCGCCGGCGGCCACACCGTTGACGGCGGCAATGATGGGCATGCGCAGGGACTGAATGCGGCGGGTGGTGGGGTTGAAGGCCTGGTCAATGATGGGGCCCGGATCGGCACGCTCAACCCTATCAGGGCCGGGCGTGAAGTCGAACGAGGACAAATCCGCACCGGCGCAAAAACCGCGTCCGGCACCGGTGAGCACCATGGCACGGATGGTGGCGTTGGCTTCGGCGCGGTCAAAGGCGAGCCACAAATCGTGGTGCATTTGGCGATCAAAACTGTTCAGCGCTGCAGGGCGGTTGAGCGTGACCAGCGCCACGGCGCCGCGCTCTTCATACAAAACAGTTGAAGTGTTGATATCGGTCATGAAAATCTCCTGAGTTCAAAATGTACCATTAACCGACCGATCGGTTGGTTAATGTTTTCCCTTGGTTGGGGCCCCGGCGACAGGGCGCTGTCAGCCGCTTGGGTATAGTCAAGCCGAACCCTTATTCACCCATTCACCGAGGAGACAGGCCGTGGCCTATCAGAACATCGAAGTCCGCACAGAAGGCGGCAAAGTTGGCATCGTTACCTTGAACCGCCCCAAAGCCCTGAACGCGCTGAACGGCGCTTTGATGGACGAATTGGGCGCCGCGCTGAAAGCCTTTGACGCCGACGAAGCCATTGGCTGCATGATCATCACCGGCAGCGAAAAAGCCTTTGCCGCCGGCGCCGACATCTCGGCCATGGCGCAGCTGACCTTCACCGACGTGTACAAAGAAGACTTCATCACCCGCA
>CAIWWN010000139.1 GCA_903916355.1 uncultured Burkholderiales bacterium
AACAGTTCGCGATTCATGCCACTACTCTCCTATATCAGTCTTTGGGGCTCACAGCTTGAAGCTGTGAGTCGAAAATATCAATCTTGGGCTGGTGCATCACCAGCTTCTTTGGGCCGGCGGCCCTTAAAGTCCACCACGGGCGCCAAACGCGCCTCGCGTAATTCGTCACGCGTGAAACCCAGAGCCTGCAAAGGCGGGGGAACCCGTTTTTTACTCACCCGTTGACCGGGCTTGACCTCTGGCGCATCGCTCCAGACGATTTGCCAGTGCACCGGCTTGCCGGCTTGCGCCGCTTCAGCAGCGGTGTCAGCGGCAGAAGTCCCTTCCAGGTACTCCAAGGTGCCGCGAAATTTTTTGCGATTGCCATGCACCAGGCCGGCCGCCGCTTCGCCCATCGGGGCTTTGAGCGTGATGTCGATCAACTGACCCACAAAACGCTTGAAATCGTTGTCATTGCGCAAAGGCCGGTCGATACCCGGCGAGGAAACCTCGAGCCGGTTGTACTCAACACCGTCCACCTCCAGTGCAAACTGCAACTGACGGTTGACCTTCTCGCAGTCTTCCACATTGATAAAAGGCTCCAGACCCGGTTGCCAGGGAAAGTCGATGGTGATGCGCAAAAGCCCCCCAGCGGAGCGTTCAATCTCCACCAAGTCATAGCCGAAGCCGATAACAGTTTCTTCAACAATCTGCTGCAACGCCACGCGAATTTGGCCTTTTCTGAAGGTTTTGACAATGTATCGACCAAAAAAAACGGGCGGTGAAAACCCGCCCGTTTGGTCGTGAAGCTCGCATTGTAAGCTATAAATGATTGATTTGGAACAGTTTTAGGCCCCCATGACGCTAGAAATCAGCTGCAAACGCAAAGAAAACTGGATTTAGCACGGTTTGACCCAAGACCAGCACGCGGCCTCAAGTGAAAGAGGTTTTCAGCTGGGGCACGGCCGACAACAATGATTGGGTGTACGCCTGCTCAGGGGCATGCAATACCTTGTCCACGGACCCGATCTCCACAATCTTTCCCTCGCGCATCACGGCCACTTGATCGGCCAGGTACTCGACCACACCGATATTGTGGGAAATAAACAGATAGCTGACCGACAAAGCCGTTTGCAATTCTTTCAGCAAGTTCAGGATCTGGGCCTGCACGGACACATCCAAAGCCGATGTGGGCTCATCGCAAACGATCAAACGGGGTTTGACGGCCAAGGCGCGCGCAATGGCAATCCGTTGGCGTTGTCCACCAGAAAACTCATGCGGGTAGCGATCGAGGCTGTCAGGGCGCAAGCCCACCTGCTCCATCAAAAGGCGCAAATCGCTTTGGCGTTGGTCCTGAGACCATTCGGGATGCAGGCTCAGCATGCCCTCCTCCAGGATTTCTTTCACACGCATGCGCGGATTGAGCGAGGCATAGGGGTTTTGAAAAATGATTTGCAACTGCTGGCGTGAGGCCTGCAATTGCTGCGCCTTCAAGTCAAACAGGTTGTGGCCATTCAACTTGGCCGAGCCCGTGACACGGGCTTTGGGGCCCAGCAATTGCAGCAAGGCTTTGCCAATGGTGGTTTTGCCGCAGCCGGACTCGCCTACCAAGGCCAAGGTTTGGCCATGGGCAATATCAAATGAAACCCCTTGAACCGCATCGTAGTAACGCGTCCCCCCGAACAAAGATCCGCCCAAGTTGTAAGCCACTTTCAGGTCCGTCACCGACAAGATGGGCTGCGACTGTGAGGCAGGTTTGTCGACCTCAGTCGATGTGGTGATCGCTGTCGGGTTGGGCGCGGTCAAAGGGACTATGGCTGAAAAAGTTGTGGCCGGTAACTCCAGCCCTCTCACACAGCGCACCGCGTGCAAAGGCGTGAGCGCTAGCAACAGGACCGGTTGCACCGTGCATGCAGGGGTTTGCCAAGGACAACGGGGTGCAAAACGGCAGCCTGTGAATGCTTGTGTCAACGGTGGCACGGTGCCCGCAATAGCGGCCAGCGCTGCGCCGCGCGACTGCTGACCCGGCAAAGCTTGCAACAGCAATTTGGCGTAGGGGTGGCTGGGGCGCAGAAAAAAATCCCCCGCGCTGGCGACTTCCACAATTTCACCGGCATACATGAGGGCCACATGGTCCGCCATGTCACTGACCACCGCCAAGTCGTGCGTGATGAGCAGCATCGCCATGCCGCGCTCTCGTTGCAAACGCTGCAACAAGGTCAAAATCTGCGCCTGAATGGTCACATCCAATGCGGTGGTGGGTTCGTCGGCAATCAGCAAATCAGGTTCTGCGGCCAACGCCATCGCGATCATGACGCGTTGCAATTGCCCCCCTGACATTTCAAACGGGTAGCTGTCAAAACGACGCTCAGGATCTGGCAGACCCACCCGATGCAGCCATTCGATGCCACGGGCTCGGGCTTGTATGCCCCGTAATGGGGTATGGCGGCCAATCACTTCCAAGATTTGTTTGCCCACGGTCATGACCGGGTTCAGACTGGTGGAGGGCTCTTGGAAAATGATGGACATGCGCCGGCCGCGAACATCGCGCATCTCTTGCTCGGTCAGCGCAAACACATCCACCTCACCCAACTGCACTTGGCCTGACCGAATCACCGCGTTGTCAGGCAGCAGGCGCAACAAGGACATGGCGGTCATGGATTTGCCGCACCCAGACTCGCCCACCAAGGCAAAAGTTTGACCTTTGTCGATAGACAGGCTCAAGGCATCTACGGCGCGGGCCACGCCGGACTCGGTGTCCAACTCAACGCTGACGCCGTGTACTTGCAGGTGGTGCTGAGAATTTGAATTCATTGAATCGCTGGACATCATGCCGCCTCCGCAATGATTGGGGCTTGCGCGGCCACGGCAGGCAGCGGTACACCGCCGCGTAATCGTGTGCGCGGGTCAAACGCATCGCGAACGGCATCGGCCAGCAAATTGGCGCTGAGCACGATCAGGAACATGAAAACAAAGGCCGTGGCCAAGGTCCACCAGACAATGGGAGTTGCCGCCAGCTCAGCTCTGGCGGTGTTGATCATCACGCCAAAACTAGCGGTCTTGGGATCGACCCCAACGCCCACATACGACAAAACAGCCTCGGCAAGTACAAAGCTGGAAAATTGCATCACCGTATTGATCAGCACCAGGTGCATCAAATTGGGAACGATGTGGCGCCGCAAAATTCGCGGTGTTGACACCCCCATGGCTCGGGCTGATTGGATGTATTCAAGCTCGCGCAATTTGAGCGTTTCGCCGCGCACCAAGCGGCACAGGCCGGTGAAAGAAGTCACACCCAAAATCAGGCACAAGAAAAACAAGCGCGCATCAGAGCGTTCTAAGGCGGTTTCGAAAACGCCTTGGTTTTTGTCGATGAAGACTTGCAACAACAACACCGAAGCGGCAATCAGCAACACATCGGGAATAGAGGCGAGCAAGGTGTAGATGTACTGAATGACCTCGTCCACCCAACCCCTCAGGTAGCCGGCCATCACGCCCAAAAGCAACGCCAAAGGCAAGACGACCAAGGTCGTCAAGGAGCCAATCACCAAAGCCGTGCGCACACTTTTGAGAGCGAATACCAGCACCGAGTTGCCAGTGCGGTCGGTCCCGAACACATGGTAATGCTGCGACAAAGCGACCAGCCAAACGATGACCAACAGCAAGCCCGCCAGAGTGAGAAAAATAGAGCGCCATGGCCAATAGGTGTTGCCTGATAAAAAGCGTTGCCAGACCTGGGGTAATGATTGATTTGTTTGCTGCGCCGCCACCCACAAGCTGCCAACGGTCAAAATCAGCAGCAGCGTCAGAGCCCAACCCAGGGCCTGCATAGACCGCGCGATGACATCACCGGACAGCTCTTGCGCAGGATCCTTCAATTGTGAACCGCCAAAATTCAAGCGCGGATAGTCACGTACTTTTTGACCGTCTCTTTCAACCGTTTCTTTGCGAAAACCGGTTGCCGACAGCGGCGCAGAGTAGCTGCGTTCACGTGCTTTGGACAAAGGCGCCAAAACCACGTCCAAAACAGACACCGCTTCAGCCGCGTAACGTGTGGGTTGCCCCTCCACGGGCGCCAAGACCGGACGGTAATGAAAAGAATCCAGCATCGCGACCAGCACAAAAAAGAGCAAGACCAGACCGCTGGCCATGGCCACAGGGCGCTTCAAGGCCAAGCGCCAATTGGCCAACAGGTGGCGATCATGGCGAATGCGCCAAGCGTAGAACAGCCCCCCGAGGAGCACGGCGAAGATGAACAGATCGGTAATGAGAAAAACGGGCTGCATGGTCTTACTGCAATCGAATTCGGGGGTCGGCCAGGCTGTAGCTGATGTCCGTAAGGATCAAGCCCAAGATGTACAGCACAGAACCGATGAACACCATGGCTCGCACGACAGCGAAGTCTTGCGCAGAAATGGCCTCAATTAAATAGCTGCCCAAGCCCGGAATGGCAAAGAAGGACTCGGTAATCAAACTGCCCATGAACAACAAAGGGATCACCGCGACGGACGCACTCAAAATGGGAATCAAGGCATTGCGCAGCACATGCACAAACAACACCCTAGACTCCGATAAGCCCTTGGCACGTGCGGTTCGCACATAGTCTTTGCCAATTTCTTCCATGAACAGGGCGCGGTTAAATCGCACCTCCCCGCCCAGTCGGGCCAAGATGCTGACGCCGATCGGCAGCAACAAGAAGCGCCAAGCATCTCCTGCAGCGTTGAATCCTGAAACGGGCAACAACTGCATGACCCGCGCAAAAATAAATTGCCCCATCACGATGAAAAACAAAGAAGAGATGGACATGAAGACCACGCACAGCACAGTGCCCCAAAAGTCTAAATAAGTGGCTCTGAAAAAAGCCAGACCCAGCGCCAAGGCAATGGAAATTCCCAAGCCCATGACAAAAGTGGGCAAGGCCAGCGCCAAGCTTGGGCCTGCGCGGCGCTTGACTTCGGATGCAATGTCCCGACCGCTGTCTGCCCGACCAAAGTCAAAGGCGAACATGCGCAAAGAACTGTCCACAAACAAAGTGTTGGAGAGTTGCTGTGCGCCCTGCTCTTGGTCATTCCAAAACAAGGGCCGGTCATAGCCGCGTTCGGCTTTCCATTTTTCAATGGCGTCGGGCGTGACTCTTTTGCCCCCCAGTTGCATGCGCGCCATGTCATCAGGTGTATTGACTTTAAAAAACAGCACGAAAGTCAGCAGGTTGATGCCCACCAAAATCGCCAGTCCGTACAACAATTTGCGGGTCAGAAATTTCAACATCACGATTCCCCTCGGCTCACCACAGCACGTTGATGCTGGCGCTTCTTCCAACCCCGCCATGCCGGTATGGCCAACAGCAACAACAAAAATGGCGCCAAGACCAAGGGCCAAAGCACGGCTTGATTCCATTCTTTGATCTTGGCTTGGCGCAGCGCCGGATCGATCCGCAAGTAAGCCAACTGATCGCGAATGATGTTGGACGGTTTGCCGTTAAAAACCCACTGATGGTAGGCACCACCAAACTCCTCGGACCATCCGTTGAGCAAGGGCGCATCCTCTTGGCTGATCTCGATCATGCGTTTGATCAGATCGGCTCGCTCGGGCGTGTCGTCCAAATCTTTCATCTTGTCAAACAGCTTGTCGTATTCGGCATTGACGTAGTTGGTCGAGTTTTCACCATCGAACTTGACCTTTGAGTTCGGCCCATAAAGTAGAAACATGAAATTTTCAGGATCGGGGTAATCGGCCAACCAACCCCAGAAAAAGAACTGCGCAGAGCCTTTGCGCATCTTGTCTTGAAAGCGGTTGTAGTCGGTGGTGCGCACTTCCAGTTCAATATTGAGTTTGGCAAACTGTTTGGCTACCCAATCAATGCGGGCCTTGTAGCCAGGCCCCACGCCTTGGCTGTCGTAGTTGATGACCAGTGGTTTGCCAGTTTGGGCATCGCGCCCATTGGGATAGCCGGCCTCGGCAAGCAGGGCTTTGGCTTTTTCAATTGATTTGCGATGGACCTTGCCATCTCCACCTCGTTCATAAATAACGGGGTTGAATGGGGTTTGATCATGGCCAAAGAGACCAGGAACCACCACGCTTTGATTCACTTCGGCGCGATCTTCCTCAAAGACGGAGACATACTCTTCAAAATCAAAAGCGATGGACAAGGCTTGTCGAAGCTTGCGATTTCGCACCTTCTCATCAGGTGTCTTACCGGCCCCCACCACCGGGTCTAGCCAATTGAAACCAAAATGCCAGAAACCCACTTGGATGGTGCTGGGCAATTGAATCTTGCGCTCCAGCAACTCCTTGGCCATGCCCGTGCCGTCTTGGATGGACACTTGGTAGCCAATGCCGGGTTCACCGCGCTCCAACTGGGGCACGTCGTAATAGCCTTGAATAAATTTGGTGGCAACCGATGTGCCTTCTTTTTCAATGACAGAAACCACCTTGTCAATGAACGGCAGTTTTTGACCGCAATCGTTCAACAAGCCTTTTTCTTTATCGCCGACTTCACCTTCACAGGGGTAGGTGACCTTCCGGTAGTTCGGGTTGCGCTCAAGCACCATTCGTGCATTGGGCACATAGTCGGTCAACATATAAGGCCCGGTCCCGACGGGCCAGGTGTCGGGATTCAAGTTGCGCCGGCTCATGCCCGGCTGAGCATAAAAAGCATCCACTTCCCAAGCTACCGGCGCGAAAAAAGTCATGGCCAGCCAATATTTGAACTGCGGATATTTGCCATTCACGCGGATACGCAAGCTGTACTTTCCTGTGACCTGTACGCCCTCAAAAGCATGCTCGCGAAAATCCAGCCATGGCAGATGCCCAAAGGGGCCGAGCTCACGGGCTGAACGACCTGATTTGACTTGGTTGTTGACCTCTTTGATCCTTTTGCCATAGTCGGCCAAGCCCACTATTTTTTCAGACAGAAATCCGAAAGAAGGCGACTTGATGCGCGGCGTTGCCAGGCGCTTGATGGCGTAAAGATAGTCATCAGCCACCAGCTCACGTGAGCCCATTTTTTCAAATTGATAAGGAGATCGTTTGCCTTCCAAGTCCGCCTCATTCAACTGGAGATACAAGGCTTGCCCTTGGCCATCCTTGGCAAAAGCGGGGTGCGGCTGAAACTGAATACCGGGTGTGATGTTGAGCTCAAAAACGCTTTCGGCTATTTCCGCAGCAGGCGTTTGGGCAGGGACTTCTTGACCTGCTTTGTTGAGATAAGTGACGCGCGGCAACTCGGTCAATGTCCGCGGCTGCAACTCATAGGGACGCTTGAGGTAGTGGTACTTCAAAGGCGGCTCATACACCGCATAGGTCCAAGGCGTTTCGTTATTGCTGTAAGAAGAGGTTGAATCCAAGTATTTGGGGGACTCTTGATAAGAGCTGAACAAGACGTTTTGTCCAAGCGACTCCTGAGACACTGGTGCATTGGAAACACCGCATGCGGTCAATCCCAGAACACAAAAGAAAAAGTTGAGCACAAAACTGATTTGCCTCAGTAAAAAGTTTTTCATGTTTCACAGTTTACAGAATATGACGGAACTGGCTCCCATTTCTGGCAAATCCAGAGCGCATGTCAAAATACAAAGGTTGCAACCCTTTTAAAGACATACCATGGGCTTCCTTACGGGTAAAAAATTACTCATTACCGGCGTTCTTTCAAATCGATCCATTGCCTATGGCATTGCCAAAGCATGCCACAACCAAGGCGCTGAATTGGCGTTCAGTTACGTGGGTGAACGATTCAAAGACCGCATCACCGAGTTTGCTGCTGACTTCGATTCCAAACTGATTTTTGATTGCGACGTGGGCGACGACGCCCAGATCGAAAAACTGTTCGCCGATCTGTCAGTGCATTGGCCCCAGTTTGATGGCTTTGTGCACAGCATTGGCTATGCCCCACGCGAGGCCATTGCCGGCGACTTTTTGGAAGGCTTGAGCCGAGAAGGCTTCAAAATCGCTCATGACATCAGCGCCTACAGCTTTCCGGCCATGGCCAAAGCCGCCTTGCCCTATTTACGCGAAAACTCGGCCCTGCTGACCTTGACGTATTTGGGCGCCAAGATGGTTGTGCCCAACTACAACACCATGGGTTTGGCCAAAGCCAGCCTGGAAGCCTCCGTGCGCTACTTGGCCGATTCCCTGGGTCCAAAGAAAATGCGTGTGAACGGCATCAGTGCCGGCCCCATCAAGACCTTGGCGGCCAGCGGCATCAAGGATTTTGGCAAAATCTTGAGCGCCGTGGCGCAAACTTCACCCATTCGCCGCAATGTCACGATTGATGATGTAGGCAATGCCGCAGCATTTTTGCTGAGTGACTTGGCTGGCGGAGTCAGCGCCGAGATCATGTATGTGGATGGCGGGTTCAGCAACGTGGTCGGCGGCATCTCCGAATAATAATTTAACCGAGATTTTCCATTAGGCCGGATGCGGTCGATAAGACCA
>CAIWWN010000140.1 GCA_903916355.1 uncultured Burkholderiales bacterium
GCGCGCGGGTTCAACATGCAGCCTTCAGGAATGATCACCTGCAAGGGTTTGAGGCACCCTGCGTTTAAAGGAATGTCGTCGTCGACCAGCGCGCGAAAAACATACAGCACAGCGGCCATGCACACCGCCTTAGGCGCATTGAAGTTGTTCGTCTGCTGGGCGCTGGTGCCGGTGAAATCAATCACCGCCGAGCGCTCGGCCGCATTCACCCGCACGGCCACCTGAATCTGCGCCCCGTTGTCCAGCGGCAAGATGAACTGCCCGTCTTTCAAACGGGTGATGACACGGCGCACCGATTCCTCGGCGTTGTCTTGCACATGGCGCATATAGGCCTGCACCACATCAAGGCCAAACTCGGTCACCATCTTGTGCAGCTCTTGCACACCTTTTTCGTTGGCGGCTATTTGGGCGCGCAAATCGGCCAGGTTTTGCTGCGGGTTGCGCGAGGGGTATTCGCCGCTTTGCAGCAGGGCCAGAATTTCCGCTTCGCGCAGCACCCCTTGGGCCACCAGCCTGAAGTTTTGAATCTGCACGCCCTCTTCTTCAATGCGTGTGGAAAAAGGTGGCATCGAGCCGGGCGTGGTGCCGCCAATGTCGGCATGGTGGCCACGTGAGCCGACGTAAAAAACGGGCACCTCGTGGCCCGACAGAAAGACCGGCGTGATGACGGTGACGTCAGGCAGGTGCGTGCCGCCGTGGTACGGGTCATTCAGGGCAAACACATCGCCGGCTTGCATCTGGCCGGCGTTGTCGCGGATCACGGTTTGGATGCTCTCGCCCATCGAGCCCAAATGCACCGGCATGTGCGGCGCGTTGGCAATCAAATGCCCTTGTGCGTTGAACAAGGCACACGAAAAATCCAGCCGCTCTTTGATGTTCACCGAGTAAGCCGTGTTTTGCAGCTGCAAGCCCATTTGTTCAGCAATGTTCATGAACAGGTTGTTGAACACCTCCAGCAGCACCGGGTCTACCGTGGTGCCCACCGCATGGCGCACCTGGCGCGCATGCACGCGCAGCAGCAGCAAATGGTCCAACGCGGTGACCTGGGCCTGCCAGCCGGGCTCGATCACGGTGGTGGCGTTTTGTTCGGCAATCACCGCCGGGCCGTCGATGCGGTCGCCCGGACGCAAGTCTTCGCGCGCCACCAGCGTCGCCTGATGCCAGCATGAGACGCCGTCCAAGCCCGCCGTGAACATGCGCACCTGCGCGCGCACCGGCACTTCGCGCACCGCATGCAGCGCGTGCGTGGGCTCTTGCGGCGCGTCGCCCGCGATCACCGCTTCCACCGACACGGCCTCGACCACCAAGGCTTTGCCTTGCATCAGAAAGGCAAAGCGCTGACGATAGGCGGCCTCAAACGCCGCACTGATCTCGGCCAAGCGGCCCCAAGGCACGATCAACGCCGAGTCACTGCCCTCGTAACGCAGATGCACGCGCGGGTAAGTCTGCAAGTTTTCGGCGCCCGTGCCCTGCTTGACCAAGGCTTGCGTGGCCGCTGCGCTCAAGGACGCAATCAAGGCCGCCATGCGCGGCAGGGCATCCATCGTCAAGCGCTCTTCCACCGCCTGCTCGCGGATCAGGCTTTGGTCGGCCAAGCCCATGCCGTAGGCCGACAAAACCCCTGCCAGCGGGTGCACAAACACCTGGGTCATGCCCAGCGCATCGGCCACCAAGCAGGCGTGCTGACCACCGGCCCCGCCAAAACACTGCAAGGTGTAACGCGTCACGTCATAACCGCGCGCCACCGAGATTTTTTTGATCGCATTCGCCATCTGCTGCACGGCGATGCGGATAAAGCCGTCGGCCACGTCTTCGGCCGGGCGCTGCAGGCGCGCTGACAGCGCGTCAAACTGCTGCTGCACCGCCTGTGCATCCAAAGCCTCGTTGGCCTGTGGGCCGAACACTTGGGGAAAGAACGCCGGCTGCACCTTGCCCACCATCACGTTCGCATCGGTCACCGCCAAGGGGCCGCCACGGCGGTAACTGGCCGGCCCCGGGTGCGCACCCGCGCTTTGCGGCCCGACGCGCAAACGCGCGCCGTCAAACTGCAGCAAGGAGCCGCCGCCGGCCGCCACGGTGTGGATGCTCATCATGGGCGCGCGCATGCGTACGCCGGCCACCTGGGTTTCAAACTCGCGCTCAAACACACCGGCGTAATGCGAGACGTCGGTGGAAGTGCCGCCCATGTCAAAGCCAATCACTTTGTTATGGCCAGCCTGCTTGGCGGTGCGGGCCATGCCCACAATGCCGCCCGCCGGCCCGCTCAAGATCGCATCTTTGCCGGCAAAGGCCTGGGCATTGGTCAGCCCGCCCGACGACTGCATGAACATCAAACGCACGCCCGGCATGTCGCTGGCCACCCGGTCCACATAGCGTTGCAAGATGGGCGACAAATAGGCGTCGACCACCGTGGTGTCGCCCCGGCTGACGAACTTCATCAGCGGGCTGGTGGCGTGCGAGGTGCTGATTTGGGTAAAGCCCACTTCGGCCGCCAAGCTCGCGGCAACCTGCTCGTGTGCGGTGAAGCGGTAACCGTGCATGAAGACAATCGCCACACTGCGCAGCCCCGCATCAAACTGGGTTTGCAACTGCGCGCGCAAATGCGCTTCGTCCAAAGCCTGCACCACCTCGCCATGTGCGCCCACACGCTCGTGCGCCTGCACCACAGCTTGATACAAGAGTTCGGGCAAAACGATGTGCCGGTCAAACAAACGCGGGCGGTTTTGGTAAGCAATGCGCAAGGCATCGGCAAAGCCTGTCGTGGTCACCAAGAGCGTGGGCTCACCCTTGCGCTCCAGCAAGGCATTGGTGGCCACGGTGGTGCCCATCTTCACGCAATCGACTATTTCAGGCGTGACGGGTGCACCAGGCTTCAAACCCAGCAACTGCCGAATACCGGCCACCGCCGCATCGCGGTACTGCTCAGGGTTTTCGGACAATAACTTGAGCGTGACCAAGCCGCCATCGGGGCTTTTGCCCACCACGTCGGTAAACGTGCCGCCGCGGTCAATCCAAAACTGCCAGCGCGGCAAGGGTGTGCTTGATGAAGAAGATGCGCTCATGGTGTCCACTTTCACAAAGAGGCCGCCGCGCGGGCGGCTTGGTCGTACATGCCCGAGAGCACACGCAGCAATCGGGCCA
>CAIWWN010000141.1 GCA_903916355.1 uncultured Burkholderiales bacterium
AGATGGCCGAAGTCATGCAACTCCAAAATTTAGAACTTGTGCCCATCCTGTCCGCCCGAGGACTGTTAGATCACTCGGTCGATGATTTGCCCAGCCTCTTAAAGGAGGTGGAAGAAGAGCAAGATCTTGGCAACAAGTTCATGAAGCTGTTCATCATCTTGCAGAATTTCCAAATGGATGAGTTCGCGCAGGAGATGCAAAATCAGGCCTTTCTGCATCGCCATGTTTTTCGTTTTTTAAATCCACCCGCTCCGACTGTTCGATTGCTGGCCATTGTGGGTCCTGGCAATATGAGCCATAACGCCCCTTTGGATTTCGTTTTGTTCAATCAAAACGTGCAGTTGGATTACTACTATGTGGTCGATGCTCACGCACCCTGGGCGTCAGTCCCTGAGCACGATGTGGCGATCTTGGCGCTGGGGGAGTCCAGCAAGAACCGACAACTGCATGCGCACATCGAAGCGCAACGGACCCATTGGCCGCGCCCATTTTTGAATCATGCACAAGGCGTGGCGCGCTGCGCCAGAGACTGCTTTTATGCGTTGCTCAAGGACGACCCTGAGTTGAGTGTGCCGCGTACGGTGAGGGTAGACCGTGCGCAGTTGAAAGGAGGAGCACCGCCCTATTTGATTCGTCCGATCGATACCCATGCGGGCGATGGATTTGAAAAAATTCCGGACCTTGAAGCTTTAACCGCCTACTTGCACCGCAATCTATCTGAATGCTTTTACATTTCGGAACTCATTGATTGCGCAAAGGCCGATGGACTTTACAGAAAGTTCCGCATCGCCTTGATCGACAAGCAGCCGTTCATTTGCCACTTCGCCATTTCCGAAGATTGGGTGGTGCATTACAAGTCCGCGCACATGGAGTTGAGTCTTGAAAAACGTCAAGAAGAAGAGACATTCATGCGGGAGTTTGAGGAGGTCTTCTTGTTCAAGCACGGCGCCTGCTTGCGCCGTGTGGCAGAGAAAATGGACCTCGACTATGTGGTTTTAGACTGCGCCGAATCGGCAGATGGGCGCTTGGTCCTCTTTGAAGCCGACAATGGCGCCTGGATCCACGATACCGACCCGCAAGGCATCTACCCCTATAAAAGTGTGATCATGAACCGTGCATTTTCGGCCTTCACGCAGATGCTGCTGAAGGCGCGTTCGGGAGATGCAGGTCGCGAAGCTCGCGCTTGAGCACTTTGCCAATCGCACTGCGCGGCAGCTCGGCCAGAAAATGCAGCGCAGACAGGCGCTGGGTTTTGCCCACACGTTGTTGGTACCACTGCAGCAAATCTTCTGAGCTGACGGTCTGCCCTTCGCGCAGCACGACATAAGCCACAGGCGTTTCCCCCCACTCGCGTGAGGGCACGCCGACCACGGCCACTTCTTGGATTTGTGGATGCTCACGCAAGACCGCCTCAAGGTCGCTGGGATAGAGGTTGAAGCCCCCGCTGATGATCATGTCTTTGCGTCGATCGACCAGCGTCAAAAAGCCATCGGCATCAAAACGCCCGACGTCGCCTGTACGGATGAAGCGACGCCCCGTGGCGTCGTACCACTCGGCTTCGCTGGTTTTTTCAGGTTGGCCGTAGTAGCCGGTCATCATGGCGGGCGAGTGGCCCACCACCTCGCCTGTGCTGCCTGCGGGCAGTTCGTGGCCTTCTTCGTCGATCAAGCGGATGTCGTGCCCTTCGGCCGGTTGCCCGACGGTGTGCAGTTTGTCGGGGTGCTGATGGGCGTTCAGAATGCAAGTGCCGCCGCCCTCGGTCATGCCGTAAAACTCGACCAAACCGCCAGGCCAGCGTTGGACCACATCGGCCTTGAGCGTTGCGGCAAACGGTGCGCTGGTGCAAAACTTGACTTGAAACGAAGACAGGTCACGGCGATCAAAGTCCGTGCAGTCCATGATGCGCTGGTATTGCACCGGCACCAGCATCGTGTGCGTGATGCGGTGCTGCTCGGCCAGGGCCAGGTACTCTGCGGCGTTGAATTTGGGCATGATCACCACGCAACCGCCCAGCGCCAGCGTGGGGAAAAACACCACCAAAGTGGTGTTGGAGTACAGCGGTGTGGACACGAGAGAACGTGTCGCGGCGCTGTAGCCGTAAGTCAGGCCCCGGCGCATATGGGTCCAGCGCATACCGTGGGATTGCACAATCCCTTTGGGGGTGCCGGTCGTGCCTGAGGAGTAAATGATGTTGAATGCCGCCTCAGGCGCAATGCGCACCGCAGTGGCTGTCATGCCGGCAGGGGCCAGCCAGTTTTCCAAGGGACGGCCAGCGGCGCTGCCGTCCAGGGCGATGCGCGGCAGGGCATCCATTTCCGGCTCCACCAAGGCCCGTGCAGCTTCATCCACAAACAGCAGGCTGGCTTGGGCATCGCGCAGCATGCCGGTCAGGATTTGGGGCGTGACCGAAGGGGCCAAAGGCGCAACCACCACGCCGGCCCGAAGCGCGCCCAAAAACACGCAGGCATAGTCAACGCTGGAGAGGCCGCAAATCGCCACGCATTGCCCCGCTTTCACACCGTCACGTTGCAGTGCGGCGGCCACCCGGTCCATGCGCTCGTTCAGGGCCGCGTAGCTGAGCTCGGTGCGCGGGTCGCGCATGGCCAGGGTTTCGGGTTGGGTGCGGGCGTGGCCAAAAATCAGATCAGAAAGAGTCTGGAAAGCAGATTCTGGCGTGAAGAGGTGCGGCAAGGTGGTCATCCGGTTAGCCTAATGCAAGTGGGCCTTGCGCTCTGAGCCCAGGGTGACGTTTTGAGTGTCGTGATGCAGGAAAAAGGCCACACAAAGGGGTTTTCAAAAAGATGAAGACCCGGATCAAACGCTAGAGATTCCTATTCACAACGGTGACTTGTAACCCTGTTGCAAGTGTGGTGAATTAGAAGTGAGATCAAGGAAAGCGCTTGCCGCCCCCGTCTTTTGAGGATGGGGCGGCAAGATCGAATACAGTATTCGTTTCCCGTCCTTCCAATCTCTAAAAGAATGAGTGCAACCATGGCCGCTGACAAAACCAAAATCATTTACACCTTGACCGACGAAGCGCCCTTGTTGGCCACGGCTGCTTTTTTGCCCATCGTTCAGGCCTTTGCCTCTCCTGCGGGTATCGATGTGGTGCCGAAAGACATTTCGGTCGCCGCGCGCATTTTGGGTGAGTTTTCAGACATGTTGCCCGAAGCGCAGCGTCTGCCGAACAACCTGGCTGAATTGGGCCTGCTGACTTTGAATTCCGAAGCCAACATCATCAAGTTGCCCAACATCAGCGCCTCTGTGGGCCAGTTGGGGGCGGCCATCAAAGAGTTGCAGGCCAAGGGTTATGCCTTGCCCGATTATCCTGAAGCGCCCAAAACAGACGCTGAAAAAGAAATCCGTACCCGTTACAGCAAGTGCATTGGCTCTGCCGTGAACCCGGTGCTGCGCGAAGGCAACTCGGACCGCCGTGCGCCCCGCGCCGTGAAAGAGTTTGCGCGCAAGAACCCCCACAGCATGGCCGAGTGGAGCCAGGCTTCGCGCTCGCATGTCTCGCACATGCACAGCGGCGATTTTTACCACGGCGAAAAATCCATCACGCTGGACCGCGCCCGTGACGTGAAAATGGAGCTGATCACCAAGAGTGGCAAGGCCATGGTGCTGAAGCAGAAAGTGTCCTTGCTCGACCGTGAAGTCGTTGACAGCATGTTCATGAGTAAAAAAGCGCTGGAAGTTTTTTATGAACAAGAGATCGAAGACGCGCACAAAACCGGCGTGATGTTTTCCTTGCACGTGAAAGCCACCATGATGAAGGTCTCGCACCCCATCGTGTTCGGTCACTGTGTGAAAATTTTCTACAAAGACGCGTTTGCCAAGCATGCCAAATTGTTTGACGAACTGGGCGTGAACGTGAACAACGGTATGGCTGACTTGTACAGCAAAATCGCCACCTTGCCGCAGTCCAAGCAAGACGAAATCAACCGTGACCTGCATGCTTGTCATGAGCACCGGCCTGAGCTCGCGATGGTGGACTCGGCTAAGGGCATCACCAACTTCCATTCGCCCAACGATGTGATCGTCGATGCCTCCATGCCCGCCATGATCCGAAACGGCGGCAAGATGTGGGGCGCCGACGGCCGGCTGAAAGACGTCAAGGCGGTGATGCCGGAGTCGACCTTTGCCCGCATTTACCAGGAGATGATCAACTTCTGCAAATGGCATGGCAACTTCGATCCCAAGACCATGGGCACCGTGCCGAATGTGGGCTTGATGGCGCAGCAGGCCGAAGAATACGGATCGCACGACAAAACTTTTGAGATCACCGAAGACGGCGTGGCCAACATCACCGACATCAACACCGGCGAAGTCTTGTTGACTGAAAACGTGGAAGCGGGCGACATCTGGCGCATGTGCCAGTGCAAGGATGCGGCGATCCGCGACTGGGTCAAATTGGCTGTGACCCGCGGTCGTAACTCCGGCATGCCCGTGGTGTTTTGGCTCGACCAGTACCGCCCGCACGAAGCGCAGTTGATCACCAAGGTCAGGATGTACCTGCACGAACACAATACGGCCGGTCTGGACATCCAGATCATGAGCCAGGTGCGTGCCATGCGTTACACGCTGGAGCGTGTGGTGCGCGGTCTGGACACCATCAGCGCCACAGGCAACATCCTGCGCGACTACCTGACCGATTTGTTCCCGATCATGGAGCTGGGGACCTCGGCCAAGATGCTGTCGGTCGTGCCGTTGATGGCCGGTGGTGGCATGTACGAAACCGGTGCTGGTGGCTCTGCGCCCAAGCACGTGCAGCAACTGGTGGAAGAAAACCACCTGCGCTGGGACTCCTTGGGTGAGTTCTTGGCCTTGGCCGTGAGCTTTGAAGACCTGGGCATCAAGTACAGCAACGAGAAAGCCAAAATCTTGGCCAAAACCCTGGACGCGGCCACCGGCCAATTGTTGGACAACAACAAGAACCCTTCACCCAAGACGGGTCAGTTGGACAACCGGGGCAGTCAGTTCTATTTGGCCATGTACTGGGCCCAAGAGTTGGCCGCGCAAACCGAAAACAAAGAGCTGGCCGACAAGTTCGCACCCTTGGCCAAGGCCTTGACCGAGAACGAAAAGAAGATCTTGGGCGAACTCAACAGCGTGCAAGGCAAGCCGGTCGACATCGGTGGTTACTACCAGCCCGACATGAAAAAAGTCAACGCCATCATGCGTCCAAGCGCCACCTTCAACGCGATTGTGGACGCACTCAAGGCCTGATCAGAATTCAGCAAACGCCACACCGCCCCGACCTGGAGATGCTCCACTCGGGGCGATTTTGATGGAAAGAGAAAACATGAACCCCACAAGCTTTGACTACATCGTGGTGGGCGGCGGCTCCGCCGGTTGCGTGCTGGCCGCGCGGCTCTCGCAAGACCCCAACATCACGGTGGCCTTGCTCGAAGCCGGTCCCGTCGACGCCAGCCCGGTGATTCATTGCCCGGCGGGCGTCGCACTCATGTCTCGCATGCCGGCGATTTCGGAGGGCTTGCGCACGGTGCCGCAGCCGGGCTTGAATGGTCGCCAAGGCTATCAACCCCGGGGTCGCACCTTGGGAGGCTCCAGTTCTACCAACGCCATGGTCTACATTCGAGGCCAGCATGCCGATTACGATCACTGGGAGGCCATGGGCAACCCCGGCTGGGGTTGGCGCGATGTGCTGCCCTACTTTGTCAAAGCCGAACACAACGAGCGATTGCAGGATGCCTGGCATGGGCAAGGCGGCCCGTTGAATGTGGCCGACTTGCAAAGCCCGAACCTGTTCACCCAACGCTTTGTCCAAGCGGGTGTTCAGGCGGGGATGCCGCACAATCTTGACTTCAATGGCGCCCAACAAGAAGGCGTGGGCATTTACCAGGTCACCCACCGCAACGGCGAGCGCTTCAGCGCCGCCAAGGCCTACCTCAGCCCCAATTTGCAGCGCCCTAATTTGCATGTGATGACCGATGTCACCGCCGAAAAAATTGGCTTGGAAAACGGCGCCGCGCGCCAGGTGCAGGTGATCCAAGGCGGCGTCAGGCGCACCTTGCATGCGCAGCGTGAAATCATCGTCAGCGGTGGGGCCTTCCAATCGCCTGCGTTGTTGATGCGTTCAGGCATTGGCCCGGGGGCCCATTTAGAGGCCATGGGCATCGCGACCCAGTGCGACCTGCCGGGTGTGGGCGAGAACCTGCATGACCACCCTGACGCGGTGCTGTGTGCCGATGCGCCAGGCCACACCGAATTGTTCGGTATGTCGCCAGCGGGCGCGTGGAATGTGTTGCAAGGCATTTGGCATTGGCGCCAGCACCGCAAAGGTTTACTGACCACCAACTTTGCCGAAGGAGGCGGGTTTTTCAAAACCGATGCGGCCCTGGCCGACCCCAATATCCAGCTGCATTTTGTGGTGGGCAAGTTGGTCGACCATGGCCGCAAATTGCAGTTGGGCCACGGCTGCTCATTGCATGTGTGTTTGTTGCAACCGCAAAGCCGCGGCACGGTGCGACTGGCCAGCGTGGACGCCAAGGCTGCGCCTTTGATTGACCCGCAATTTTTGTCGCACCCGAATGACATGGCGCAGTTGATGCAAGGCGTGCGTGAAGGCCAACGCATTTTGGCGCAGCCCGCCTTGCGTGCGTTCAGCCAAGAGTGGGCGGCTTCGGCCCAGGCCACCACCGATGCACAGTTGGAGAAGTGGATTCGGCAAAACACCGACACGATTTACCACCCGGTTGGCACCTGCCGCATGGGGCAGGACGCCATGGCGGTGGTGGATTCGCAACTCAAGGTGCGCGGTGTACCCGGCTTGCGCGTGGTCGACGCCTCAGTCATGCCGCGCGTGGTCAGTGGCAACACCAACGCGCCCACCATCATGCTGGCCGAGAAGGCGGCCGATCTGATTTTGCAGGCGGCATGACAAAAGCGCCCTCGGGCGCTTTTGTCAAAGAAGCGGGTGAACCCGGCCCGCAGGGTCGTTTTCTGCGGTCAAGTCCGAGACTGCATCACTTCTTTTTGGCCACCACGCGAATCATCTCCAGGCACTGACGGGCATAGCCCCATTCGTTGTCGTACCAGGCGATGATTTTGACGAAGCTCTTGTCCAGGGCGATGCCGGCGGTGGCATCGAACACGCTGGCGCAAGACTCACCTCGAAAATCGGTGGAGACCACTTTCTCGTCGGTGTAGCCCAGCACGCCTTTGAGCGCGCCTTCGCTTTGCGCTTTCATTTCGGCGCAAATTTCGGCATAGCTGGCTTCGCTGCTCAGCTCCACGGTCAGGTCAATCACCGACACGTCCGACGTGGGCACGCGAAATGACATGCCGGTGATCTTGCCCTTGATCTCGGGGATCACTACGCCCACGGCCTTGGCCGCGCCAGTGCTGCTGGGGATGATGTTTTCCAAAATGCCGCGGCCGCCGCGCCAGTCTTTGCGGGACGACCCGTCCACCGTCATTTGGCTGGCCGTGGCCGCGTGCACCGTGGTCATCAGGCCGCGCTTGATGCCCCATTTGTCATTCAGCACCTTGACCACGGGGGCCAGGCAGTTGGTGGTGCACGAGGCGTTGGAGACGATGGCCTCACCCGCGTATTTTTTGTGGTTCACGCCATAGACAAACATGGGGATGCTGTCCTTTGAGGGTGCTGAGATCACAACTTTTTTCGCGCCTGCCATGATGTGCATCTGGCTGGTCGCTTCGGTCAGGTAGTGGCCGGTGCACTCAAGCACGATGTCCACGCCCATTGCGCGCCACTGCAGGTTGTGCGCGTCGCGCTCGTGTGAGAGTTTGATTTTTTTGCCGTTGACGATCAGACTGTCTTCGGTGTGCTCCACCGTGCCATCAAAGCGGCCGTGCACGCTGTCGAACTTGAGCATATAGGCCAGGTAGTCGGCTGGCTTAGGGTCGTTGATGCCGACGATTTGCAGGTCATGAAACCCGTGCTTGAGTGCCGCGCGAAGGGCTAAACGGCCAATACGGCCGAAGCCGTTGATGCCAACCTTGATGGTCATGAGGGATGCCTATGTGAAAAGTTACTAAACGGTTACGTAACCGAATTTGAAATCAAAACCCTTGCAGGATCCTGATGCGGGGAAGGCCTTCAAAGGCCTTCCCGGGTCTGTTCAAGAGTCTCAGGCCTTGCGCAAGAGCGCCGCGTGAACCGTGTCGGCCACGTTTTGAGGAGTGAAGCCAAAGTGTTCGAACAAAACAGGTGCGGGAGCCGACTCGCCATAGGTGTCGATGCCGACCACGGCGGCGCAGCCGTATTTCCACCAGCCGTCACTCGATCCCATTTCGACCGCCACGCGGGGGATGCCTGCGGGCAGCACGCTTTGTTTGTACTCAGAGTCTTGGCGGTCAAACACATTGGTGCTGGGCATGGAGACCACGCGCACACCGATCTTGCGCTGCGCCAGCAGCTTTTGCGCGGCCAGGGCCAGTTGCACTTCGGAGCCGGTAGCGATGATCACGCCGTGGGTCTTTTGGATGCCCACGTGCGCAGGCTCGGATAGCACATAGGCGCCGCGGCTGATGTCGCCCAGATCGCTCTTGGGCGAGTAAGCCAGGTTCTGCCGGCTCAGCAGCAGGGCCGACGGACGGTTTGCGTTTTGCAGCGCCACAGCCCAGGCCACGGTGGTTTCGGCTGTATCGGCGGGGCGCCAAACGTCAAGTCCTGGGATCAGGCGCAGGCTGGCGGCATGCTCAATCGACTGGTGGGTCGGGCCGTCTTCGCCCAGACCGATGGAGTCGTGGGTGAACACATGGATGATGCGTTTTTTCATCAGCGCGGCCATGCGGATGGCGTTGCGTGAGTAGTCGGAGAAGGTCAGGAAGGTGCCGCCGTAGGGGATGTAACCGCCATGCAACGCCACGCCGTTCATGATCGCGGCCATGCCGAATTCGCGCACGCCGTAGTTGATGTGGCGGCCGATTTTAGAGGCCCCTCCGGTAGCCGTTCCGTCTTCAGTCTTCACCACATCACCGGCCAAGTCCACACGGAAAGCCGGTGTGCTCTTGGTGTTGGTCAGGTTGGAGCCGGTCAGGTCGGCCGAGCCGCCCAGCATTTCGGGCAGGGCGGCGGTAAAGGCTTCCAGCGCCAACTGGCTGGCCTTGCGGCTGGCCACGGTCTCGCCCTTGGTGTGTGCGGCCACCACAGCGTCAAACGCCACCTGGTGGAAGTTTTTAGGCAGCTCGCCCTTCATGCGGCGCACAAACTCTTTGGCTTGGGCAGGGAAGGCCGCTTTATAAGCCGCAAAGACTTTGTTCCACTTGGCTTCTCGGGCTTTGCCCGCGGCTTTGCCGTCCCAGTCGGCGTAGACATCTTTCGGGATCTTGAAGGGCGGGAAGTTCCAGCCCAGGGCTTCCCGGGTCAGTTTGATTTCTTCAGTGCCCAAAGGTTCGCCATGGGCTTTGGAGGTGCCGGCACGGTTGGGAGAGCCTTTGCCGATGGCGGTTTTGCAGACGATCAGCGTCGGTTTGTCGGCGCTGCGTTTGGCCGTGGCAATGGCGGCGGACACGGCTGCGGCATTGTTGCCGTCCACCGCGTCGATCACGTTCCAGCCATAAGCGGCAAAGCGCTGCGGCGTGTTGTCGATGAACCAAGGGGCCACCTGGCCGTCGATGGAAATGCCGTTGTCGTCGTACAGCGCAACCAGCTTGTTCAGCTTCCAGGCGCCCGCCAGAGCGCAAGCCTCGTGACTGATGCCCTCCATCAGGCAGCCGTCACCCATAAAGGCATAGGTGTGGTGGTCGACGATGGTGTGGCCTGCTTGGTTGAACTCGGCCGCCAACAGTTTTTCAGCCAGCGCCATGCCCACGGCGTTGGTGAGACCCTGTCCCAGCGGGCCGGTGGTGGTTTCCACCCCAGGGGTCACGCCCACTTCGGGGTGGCCAGCGGTTTTGCTGTGCAGGGTGCGGAATTTTTTCAGCTCATCGATCGGCAGCTTGTAGCCGGTCAGGTGCAGCACCGAATAAATCAACATCGAGCCGTGGCCGTTGGACAGCACAAAGCGGTCGCGATTGGCCCAGTGCGGGTTGCTGGGGTTGTGTTGCAGGTGCTCGCCCCACAGCGCAACGGCCATGTCGGCCATGCCCATGGGGGCGCCGGGGTGACCGGAGTTGGCTTGTTGAACAGCGTCCATTGCGAGGGCGCGGATGGCGTTGGCCATTTGCTGTGTGTTTGCCATGTGGGCAGCTCCGGGGGTGTATTCTGGTAAACCCGAGATTTTACCGGGTTGCCGCGAACTGCTGTCGAGCGTGGGTGACAAGCGTGGCAACATAGCGGCATGTCCTTGAATCCCGCCGTGAGCAAACCTGAGGCCGAAGCGAAGGCCAACGCCATGATTTTGGCGGCCGGACGCGGTGAGCGCATGCGCCCGCTCACCGATCACACCCCCAAGCCTTTGCTCAGTGTGCGTGGGAAACCGCTGATGCAGTGGCCCATGGAAGGCTTGGTGCGCGCAGGCTTTGGGCGCATTCTGATCAACACCGCTTGGCTGGGCGAACGCATTCAGGGGCATTACGGCAGCGCCGCGCCCCTGGCCGGCGCTGGCATGGCCCATTTGAGCTACTCCAACGAAGCGCAAGACTTTGGCTACGCGCTGGAAACCGCCGGCGGCATTTCGCGTGCCTTGCCGCATTTGGCTGAGGTTTTTTGGGTGGTGGCGGGCGACGTCTTTGTGCCTGAATTTAAATTCGAAGCCCTGGCGGTCCAGCAGTTCACCGCCAGCAAACAGTTGGCGCATCTCTGGCTGGTGCCCAATCCACCACACAACCCGCTGGGCGACTTTGGCCTGTCAGGCCAAGGCCTGGCGCTGAACCTTCCCAAAGAGCAGGCCGGCAGCCAGAGCGCGCAGGCGCGCTACACCTTCAGCACCATTGCGCTGTACCGCCGCGCTTTTTTTGACATGCCGCATTGCGACATCGTGCCCGGCAACCCGCAAGGCACGGCCGCGGCTTTGGCCCCCTTGCTGCGTGCAGCCATGGACCAAGGCCTGGTGAGCGCGACCCTGTACACCGGCCCCTGGACCGATGTGGGTACACCCGAACGTTTGGCGCAGTTGAACGCGTGAATGGGGTCAGGGCATTGACACAATGTATCCTGTTGGCTACATTTGACCGATGCTGCAAATACGCAAAACTGATGTTTATGCGATCTGGATTGACGCTCTGCGCGATCTGCAGGGGCGCGCTCGCATCCTGGTCCGGATTGAACGATTGGCAGCAGGCAATCCCGGCGATGTGAAGCCCGTGGGCGAGGGCGTGTCGGAGTTGCGGATCGATTTTGGCCCTGGTTATCGGGTCTATTTCACCCAGCGTGGGCGGGAAATCGTGATTCTTTTGGCTGGGGGCGATAAATCCAGCCAAAGCACGGACATCAAAACGGCAATCAAATTAGCGAAAAACCTGAAGGATTAAAAATGGCGACGACAAATACCACCCGCTACGACGTTGCAGAGCATCTGCGTACCCCAGAGGACATGGCGGCTTATTTGGAGGCTTGCATGGAAGCTGCAGATGGCGATGCCAATTTCATCGCAAAGGCCTTGGGCGATATCGCCCGTGCCAAAGGAATGACACAAGTGGCACGCGATGCGGGGCTTTCACGCGAGAGCTTGTACAAGGCCTTGTCCGGGGATCGCGCGCCGGGCTTTGACACCATTTTGAAAGTCATGGGCGCATTAGGGCTCAAGCTGCATGCCCAGGCCGTTCACACTTGATCGCCCTGCAGCGCAGCGCCGTTTTGAGCTGAATGTGTTCGCCAACCCAAAGATGTAGCCCTTCTACAATGCCCCGATGACTTCCACTTCTCTCTACGCACAACGCCGCGCCCGCCTGGCCGCCCAATTGGGTGCCGGCGGTATCGCCATCATTCCCACGGCGCTGGAGCGACAGCGCAATCGCGACAGCGATTTTTTGTTTCGCCATGACAGCTACTTTTATTACCTCACCGGTTTCACCGAGCCCAACGCTTGCTTGGTGATCACCGCCGAGGGCGAGGCGACGCTGTTTTGCCAGCCCAAAGACGCCGAGCGCGAGGTCTGGGATGGCCTGCGTTTGGGCCCGGCCGCAGCACCCGCGGCTTTGGGCGTGCAAGCGGCTTATGCGTCGACCGAGTTGGCCAGCCAAATGCCCAAAATGCTGGAGAACCGCAACACCGTGTGGTACCCGTTTGCCACGCACAAGGGCCTGGAGTCGCAGGTCGATGGCTGGCTCAACAGCGTGCGCGCGCGGGTGCGGTTTGGTGCGCTGTGTCCGGAGCAGCAACGCGACGTGTGCGGCATTTTGGATGAAATGCGTTTGATCAAAGACGCCCACGAACTGGCCCTCATGCGCCGTGCCTCGCAGATCAGCGCGGGCGCGCATGTGCGTGCCATGCAGCGCAGTGCCGCGATGCTGCGCGCCGGCCAGGAGGTGCGCGAGTACCACTTGGATGCGGAGTTGCTGCATGAATTCCGCCAACACGGTTCCCAGTACCCGGCCTATGGCTCCATCGTGGCTGCCGGCGCGAACGCCTGCGTGCTGCATTACCGCGCCGAAGCCGGACTGATCCGCAACGGCGACTTGGTGTTGATTGACGCCGGTTGCGAGTTGGACGGCTATGCCTCAGACATCACCCGCACCTTCCCTGCCAACGGCCAATTCACCGGCCCGCAGCGCGTGCTGTACGACCTGGTGCTGGCCTCGCAAGACGCCGCCATAGCCGCCACCCGCGCCGGCGCTCGTTTTGTCGAGCCGCACGAAGCCACGGTCAAAGTGCTGGCGCAAGGCCTGCTGGATGTGGGTCTGCTCGACAAAAACAAGGTGGGCAATGCACAGGACGTGATCGCCAACCGCAGCTACTTTCAGTTCTACATGCACCGCACGGGCCACTGGCTGGGCATGGACGTGCACGACTGCGGCAGCTATGTGGAACCCTCCGAGGTGGGGACGGTCAGTGAACGCAAAGACCCCTTGAGTGGCGAGATCATCAAAGACCGACCCAGCCGCGTGCTGCAGCCCGGCATGGTGCTGACCATTGAGCCCGGTTTGTATGTGCGCCCGGCACCGGGTGTGCCCGAGCAGTTCCACAACATCGGTATTCGCATTGAAGACGACGCGGTGGTCACGGCCACCGGGTGTGAGTTGATCACCCGCGATGTGCCGGTCAAAGCGGATGCGATCGAAGCCTTGATGCGGGCTTGAGCCGATGACTACGGGGCAATTGGTGCACATCAACCTGGGCAAGGTTCGCCCTTTGCGCGTGGGCGAGCGCAAGCTGATGTCGGCCATCGGTAAAACCCCCGTACCCGGCCCCGTGAGCGTCGGGCTTTTGGGCTTGGCGGGCGATGAACAAGCTGATTTGTCGGTGCACGGCGGGTTGGACAAAGCGGTCTACGCATTCCCCCTCGCGCATTTGGCGTATTGGCAACAACAGCGCGTGGCCCGCAGCGTCAGCCTATTTGAAGAGACCGATAAAACCTTGCCCCCCGGCTTTGTGGGCGAGAACCTGAGCCTGACGGGCGTGCGCGAAGAAGCGGTATTTATCGGCGACCGCCTGCACTTTGCCGATTGCGTGCTGCGCGTGACCCAGCCTCGTGAGCCCTGCGGCAAATTCAACGCCGTAATGGGTTACACCCAAGCCGCGCGTGACATGGTGCAAAGCGGCTGCTGCGGTTTTTACCTGGCGGTAGAGCGCGTGGGCACGCTGCAGTCCGGCGAAACTTTTGAGTTGGTGCCGGGCGCTCGCCAAACGTCAATTGCGCAAGCGCTGGCTTTCAAGCGTCACAAGCACTTGCGTTGAACAGCCGGTGCGCAGATCTGTGCGTATAAGTTAAAAGTGACCTGCGCCTGTAAACATATTTACCCATGCAAGGGCGCGAATCCCGGGGTCTACAATCAAAAGCATGCAACTGCAGCCGGCCTGATCCGGGCTTGACGCTGCACAACAGGAGACCTGCATGACGACCAACAAGGTCCAAGCCGAAGAAAAACGCGCCCAACTGCGCCAAGCCGCCCTCGAATACCACGAGTTTCCCACCCCCGGCAAGATCTCCATTGCGCCCACCAAGCAGCTGATCAACCAGCACGATTTGGCGCTGGCCTATTCCCCTGGTGTGGCCTCCCCGTGCGAAGAAATCGTCAAAGACCCAGCCAACGCCTTCAAGTACACCAGCCGGGGCAATTTGGTCGGTGTGGTGACCAATGGCACGGCGGTGCTGGGCTTGGGCGACATTGGCCCTCTGGCCAGCAAGCCGGTGATGGAGGGCAAGGGCGTTTTGTTCAAAAAGTTCTCCGGCATCGATGTGTTTGACATCGAGATCAACGAAAAACACC
>CAIWWN010000142.1 GCA_903916355.1 uncultured Burkholderiales bacterium
AGTACCCGATTCCGCTGGTCATTCTGGCCCGGCTTGCTGTCGATCTCGATTACCAAAAACAAGGTCTTGGTGTCAGCCTGCTGCAAGACGCTATTCGCCGAACGGTTGCAATTGCAGAGCATGCAGGTATTCGGGCTCTGCTGACACACCCCATCGACGAAGATGCCGATGCGTTCTATCGTCGTTTTGGCTTCGAGTCGACACCAGCACACCAACGGCAACTGATTCTGTTGCTCAAAGATGCACGCCGTTTTGCTGGTACACCGCAATGAAATCGAACGGGCTCAAGCATGGGGGAGTGGGCATGACAGCAGGGCGCTCGACGCACTTCTCCAACACATTGGCGCACACCCGTTGACAACGAAAATTCGCGCGTAAGTTGTTGATTTTGCTAGCCCCTCGAAGCCCTGGGCGCGCAGCATGTCGCGAAGCAACCTGGCACCGGCAAACGGGTATTCAAGGTGCAGCCTGTCCATCGCAGCCATCAGCGCCGCATCGCGTTCACTGAGCGTACGCGGCTGCTCATACACCGTCGAGCGGGCAATCCCAAGCAGTCGGGCCTGATGGCATACCGGCAGTCGATTCGTCGGATCAATGAAATTGGAGCAGGGGTGGGTCGCCGAAGTGCTGCGCATGACTATGCTGGCGCCGGACATCATTGAAGCGGTCCTTGAGGGCAAACAACCTCGGCATCTCGATTTGCAGACGCTGCGCGGTCGTCATGACCCGTTGCCACGAGACTGGCAGGAGCAGAGCAGGGTGTTTGGGTTTTCGGACTGAGTCTCGCGGTTTGGCTTGAAATGGCTCATTAATAGATCTAAAAGAGCTTCCTGGCTTGTTAGTGAGTCAGTTGCTTGACTTTGTCTTGGTTCAGCAGGACAATGAGCCATGAACAGTGCGTGGTTAGCCTTCATGGTCTGTTAATGAGTCTTTTTCATGGTTAAGCCAGTCTCCCGCCCCCTCTCTCAGTACAGCCTGGATGCGCTGGCCTTGCTGGGCCAACTTGTGCGCGAAGCGCGTTTGGGCAAGGCCATGACCACGACGGATCTGGCGGCTCGCGCGGGCATTTCACGGGCCTTGCTGCAACGCATCGAGCGCGGAGACCCCGGGTGTTCGATTGGCGTGGTGTTCGAGGTGGCCACCTTGTGTGGCGTGCCGCTGTTTGATCAGGAGCAACGGCAGTTGACCACCCATCTGGCACTGCACCGAGAAAAAATGGCCTTGATGCCCAAAGCCGTGAGAACGCGTACCAAGGCGGTGAAAGATGACTTCTGAGAAAGATGCCCCGTATTCAGAAGCCTACGTCTGGATCTGGCTACCCGACGCCACCGAGCCAGTGGTGGCCGGCTTGCTCAGCCAACAAGGTGGGGCTTTGGTCTTCAACTACGGTCGCAGTTATCTGGCCCGCCCGGATGCGATAGCCATCTATGCGCCAGAGTTGCCGCTGCGGCGCGGGGCTCTTGCGCTGCTGCCGGGCTTGAACATGCCCAGTTGCATTCGCGATGCATCGCCGGATGCATGGGGGCGGCGCGTGCTGATCAATCGCAAATTGGGCATGAAGGGTGGGGATGCCGCCCTGGTTGAATTGGATGAGTTGACCTATTTGCTCGATTCAGGCTCTGACAGGATTGGTGCGCTGGATTTTCAGCAGTCTGCGACACAGTACATCCCCAGGCACACACAGCAATCCACACTGGAGGAACTGCTGACGGCTGCCGAGAAAGTTGAGCGGGGCATGCCACTTTCACCCGAATTGGATCAGGCTTTGCTGCATGGCACGTCACTGGGCGGTGCCAGGCCCAAGGTGTTGCTGGAAGATGGCGAGCGCAAATTCATCGCCAAATTTTCTGCGAGCAATGATCTCTACAGTGTGGTCAAAGCGGAATTCATGGCCATGCGTCTGGCCGACGAGGTGGGGCTTGATGTCGCGCCGGTGCACTTGCGCAGAGCCTTGGGCAAAGAGGTCCTGTTGATTGAACGCTTTGACCGGGTGTGGTCTGACGGCCATTGGCACCGACGCGCCATGGTGTCTGCGCTGACGATGTTTGAACTTGATGAAATGATG
>CAIWWN010000143.1 GCA_903916355.1 uncultured Burkholderiales bacterium
AGCAAAGCGGTTATGCACCGGATTGCAAATCCGTGTAGGTCGGTTCGACTCCGGCCCGAGCCTCCATATCAATGCACAACTGTGTTTATCAGTTGTGCATTTTTTTTCGTCTGCACGTGTTTCCTCTCAATAGGGTGCCAACTCCGGGTGGGCGCCTTCTGGCAAGGGGTACACATCGACATTCAATGCCATGCTGACCAAAGTGTAGTAACTCATGGTGGCCATCAAGTCGACCATGCCGCGCTCACCAAAGTGGGTCAGGACCAAAGCATAAGTCGCGTCACTCACCCGTCGGTTCTGAATCAATTCCTGACAAAACTGGTGAACCGCTCTGACATCGTCAGCAAGATCCAGGGGAACCTCTTGTCTCTGCGCAATGGCCTCAATCAATGCGGGGGGTAATCCCGCTTCTTCGGCAATGCGCCGATGTGCCCACCAGACAAACTGGGCCGTCCAGTCGCGTGCGACCATCAAAATAGCCAACTCATTCAGGGCCAAAGGCAGCGAAGAATGGAAACGGGTTTGCGCTCCAAACTGTTGTGCCAGTTGACCCACTTCGGGGCTGCGAAGTAGAACGTTATAGGGGCCTTGCATATGGCCTCTCTGGCCGCCCAGCACGGCTCGCGTCATACTTTTTTGTTCCGGTGTCATGGTCTCCCAGGTCAATGGCTTGAAGCGATGACCTCGAAGTTCAAATGGGGGCGCTGGGTCCGTGGAGTCAGACATTGAAGTGGACATTCAGGACTTAGAACGGCTTTTCGCCTTGCAGGGTGATGCGATG
Organism: uncultured Burkholderiales bacterium; assembly: GCA_903916355.1. GTDB lineage: Bacteria > Pseudomonadota > Gammaproteobacteria > Burkholderiales > Burkholderiaceae_C > Limnohabitans_A. Next base: position 782 of record CAIWWN010000143.1, read on the forward strand.
CAAGATACGGCGAAAGCCATGGTAATCGTTGATGGGGTTGTGTTGTGTGCAGCGGTTGTCCCAAAACGCCAAGGCGTCGGGCTCCCAAGACCACCGGCAGGTGAACTCGGGTTTGATTTGGTGTTGAAACAAAAATGCCAACAACGGCGCGCTTTCAGCTTCGGTCAAACCCTCTATGCCTGCGGTGTGGGCCACATTCACGTACAAGGCTTTGCGACCCGTCTCGGGGTGGGTCCGAACCACCGGGTGTGAGTTGGTGTAGCTTTGAGGGGCGGAGGCTTTACCGTCCGATTGGATGCGATCTTCACGGGTTTTGGAGACGTCCGCTTTGGCGGAGTTGCTGATGCCTTGCAGGCCTTGCAGCATGCGTTGCAGGGTGTCCGACAGGGCTTCGTAAGCCGCGTACTGGCAGGCAAACAAGGTATCGCCTCCATAAGGTGGGATTTCTTTCGCCAGCAACATGGAGCCCATAGGGGGGGTCTCCAGATAGGTGGTGTCGGAGTGCCACACACCGCCAAAATTCACCTTTTCGTGCGCGAGTTTTTTGACTTCAATGATGTGCGGAAAATCTTCAAAACCTTGGACGAAGGGGTATTCCACGGGTTCGCCCATGGCGGAGGCGAAGGCCATGAATTGCGATGAGCTCAGTGCTTGATTGCGAAAGAAAATCACGCCTGAACTTAAAAACACGTCTCGAATTTCTTGGGTCAAAGCAAGCGACATGGGTTGCGTCAAATCTACCCCCGAGATTTCTGCGCCCAAAGCCCCTGAAATGCGTTTTACTTTCATGCTTAATCCGCGGTAGCACCCGAGCTTTTGACGACGGCAGCCCAGGTTTTGATATCGGCATGCAACATGGCCTGGAATTCCTGTGGAGTCGACTCGAAAGGCTCCGCACCCAGGGCGGCGAATTTATCCAGCAGGTCTTTGTCTTCCATCACCTTTTTGACGTCACCATTGATCTGCTTGGCCACGGCAGCCGGCGTCCCTTTGGATGCAAATAAACCAAACCAAGGGTTGATCACAAAACCAGGAAATCCAGACTCTGCAACGGTGGGAATATCTTTGAACGCGGCCGCGCGTTTGGAGCCTGTCACGCTCAATCCCTTGACCGTGCCGCCTCTGATGTGTTGCGCGACAGAGGGCAGACTGGTGAAGACCACCTGAATTTGCCCTGAAATCAAATCGGTCAACGCCGGTGCAGCGCCTTTGTAAGGCACGTGTTGCATCTTCGCGCCACTGGCTGTGTTGAACATCTCGCCCAGCAAATGATTTACAGAACCATTGCCTGCAGAGCCGAAAGCCACCGGTTTTTGCGCGGCATAGGCTGCCAAGCTTTTCATGTTGTTCACCGGGACGGCCGAGTTGACCGCGGCCACAAAGGGGACGTTGGCCAAGGTTGCGACGGCCACAAAATCAGCTTCAGGGTCAAAAGGCAGCTTGCTGTAAATACTGGGGTTGATGGCGTGAGAGCCCACATAAGACATGAGCAAGGTGTAGCCATCGCCTGGTGCTTTGGCCACGGCGTCCATGCCAATGTTGCCACCTGCGCCTGGGCGGTTTTCAATGACCACCGGTTGGCCCCATTTCTCAGATAACTTTTGTCCGACAATGCGCGCCAGGGCGTCTGAGGCGCCGCCTGGCGTTTGGGGCACGATGATGCGCACGGGTTTGTTTGGGAAATTCAGTGCAGTCGTTTGGGCTTGTGCGGCGCCCATCAAATAGATCGAAAGAAAGATAGAAAGAATCCCTTGGGCCAGGGACACGGGTTTTGAAATCTGGGACTGATGCATGAATTTTCCTGTTGCCGAATGAACAAACTTGCGGTGGTGCTGCAAAGATCAGTGGGCCCGGGCCACCCAAACGGTGGCGCCTTGCGCACCATAGCGTTCGGCATGGGCAATGTCGCGGGCCAGGCGGAAGCTGTCACCCGCTTGCAGGTGTTTCACCTGATCACCGATGGTCAACCAATACTCGCCGCGCTCAACGTAGGCGCTGACACTGAAAGGGTGGGTGTGGGTGTCCAGTACCAGATCGGCTGGCCATTCGCGCACGAGTACTTCGTCAAAGCCCTCGTCAAGGGATTGGCGGGTGAAGCTCTCAACTGTAGGTGTTGTCATCGGGATCTCTCCAAAGGGTTTATTTACCGGCAATCGCAATCAACTCCACCTCAAATACCAAGGTGGCATTGGGCGGAATCACGCCGCCTGCACCGCGTGCGCCATAGGCAATGTTTGGTGGGCAGGTCAGTTTGGATTTGCCGCCTACTTTCATCAACTGCACACCCTCGGTCCAGCAAGGAATGACGTTTTGCAAAGGGAACTCAATCGCTTCATTGCGTTTGTAGGAGCTGTCAAACTCTTTGCCATCAGGGAAAGTGCCACGGTAATGCACTTTGACGACGTCCATGGCTGCAGGATTGGCGCCTTTGCCGTCTTGCATCGAACGAAAAACCAAACCGGAAGGCGTGACCTTGGCGCCGGGCTCTTTGGCCGCTGCTGTCGTCACCGGGTTGTCTGCCCATGCAGTGGGCAGGCCGGCAAGCAGCAAGGTCAGGGCAAGGGCGATTTTCATGAAGCTTCTTTCGAGGTGAGACTTGGGCGCGATGACCGCTGCCCGGGACTGTGTGTCCTAGCACTCTATCTCAAATGAAACAAACCGACTCAACGGCCTGCCAATTTGTATCCGGACATTCACTATGTTCTTTGCGGTCTTGCCGTCATCCCGTGAGCGCCCCTAGTCTGGGGCGCCATTGCTTCGAGGGTCATGGCGAGCTAGCAAGGGGGCGACATACACCGTTGTTGGGTTGGGGTAGAGTCATTGCATCAGATTTTCAATGGGATAGACATGCCACTTCTCGATAGCCTTCAGGATTACGCGCAGTTCACCCAGCTGCGCCGTGACATTCATGCCCATCCTGAGTTGGGTTTTGAGGAACACCGCACCAGTGCCTTGGTGGCCGAAAAATTGAAATCCTGGGGGATTGAGGTGCACACCGGCGTGGCGGGCACCGGTGTGGTCGGCGTTTTGAAGTGCGGCACCAGTGCCCGAGCGCTGGGTTTACGCGCCGACTTGGATGCGTTGCCGCTGCAAGAGGAAAATCATTTTCCTCACCGCTCTACGCACGATGGGCGCATGCATGCTTGTGGCCATGACGGTCACACCACCATGCTGTTGGCGGCGGCCTGGCACTTGGCGCATCACCGTGACTTTGATGGCACGGTGAATTTTATTTTTCAACCAGCCGAAGAAATGGGCAAAGCCGGCGCCAAGAAGATGATTGAGGACGGATTGTTCGAGCGCTTTCCCTGCGATGCCGTTTTTGCCCTGCATAACTATTCATTGGGTGAGGTGGGCCACTTCGCGCTCAATCACGGGGCCTTGATGGCGTCGAGCAACACCTGGCGCGTGGTCATGAAAGGTCGCGGCACCCATGCATCGATCCCGCACACCGGGCTGGACCCGGTGGCGGCCGTCATTCACCTCGGCCAGCAACTGCAAACGCTGGTGCCCAAGGTGGTGGACAGCGTAGAGCGCGCCCTGCTGGCGGTCACGCAAATTCAAGGCTCGGGCGCGCCGAATGTGATTCCTGACCAAGCCTGGGTGGGCGGGACGGTGCGGACTTTTTCGGACACTGCGCTCGACGCCATTGAGGCGGGACTGCGGCAAATGGCGCAGGGGACGGCGCAGGCCCACGGTTGCGTGGCTGAAGTGGAGTTCAAGCGCGCCTCGCCCCCCGTCGTCAACCATGCCCAGGAAGCACGCTTTGCCGCCGAAGTCATGCGTGAAGTGGTGGGCGTGGATGCGGTCAACGAGCAGTTTCCGGCCGTGTTGGGCGCTGAGGATTTTGCGCACATGCTCAAAGCCAAACCGGGTTGTTATGCCTTCATTGGCAACGGCCTGGGTGAGCATCGGATGCCCGACCATGGTCCGGGTCCCTGCATCATCCACAACACCTCTTTTGACTTTAACGATGCCATCATTCCGGTGGGAGCGAGTTATTTTGTGCGCCTCACCCAGCATTGGCTGGCCGCGTCTTGAAATTCACCAAGGACTCAGTATGAAAATCAAAACTTCTCTGGCTGTGATGGTCGTGGCCCTGGGGCTGAGCAGCACCGCCATGGCGCAGCGTGTGATCCGCATCGTCGTGCCGTTTGGCCCTGGCGCCGTGCAAGACACAGTGGCACGCACTTTCAGCAATGAGTTGGGCCAAATTTTGGGCGCCACCGTGGTGGTCGAAAACCGGGCCGGCGCCGGCGGCACCATCGGCACGGCCGCCGTCGCCAAAGCGGCGCCCGATGGCAACACGCTGCTGTTGGCTGCAGCCAGTCATACCTTGGCAGGTCACTTGTTTGCCAAGTTGCCCTATGACCCAATCAAAGACTTTGCAGGTGTCTCTTTGTTGGGTTACTCGGGCTATGTGATTGC
>CAIWWN010000144.1 GCA_903916355.1 uncultured Burkholderiales bacterium
ATGTCGTTAAACTGTTTCATGACCTGCCTCCTGAGTTATGGCTCTGGGTTGATAAAGGTTTTGCACCCTATCAACTTAACCCACGTTTGTCAGGTGGGCAGGTCATCCATCATGTCTACGAATGCAGATCGCATTAAGGGCGCGCTCCTTCAAATCAGTTCCAGCGCCACGGCGGTGGCTTCGCCGCCGCCGATGCACAGCGTGGCCAGGCCTTTTTTCAAGCCGCGGGCTTTGAGCGCATGGATCAAGGTCACCATGATGCGCGCACCGGAGGCGCCAATCGGGTGACCCAGGGCACAAGCGCCACCATTCACATTGACTTTCTCGTGCGGCACGCCCAGCTCTTTCATCAGCGCCATGGGCACCACGGCAAAGGCTTCGTTGACCTCCCAAAGGTCCACATCCGCCACGCTCCAACCGGCTTTGGCCAGCGCTTTTTGCGTGGCGCCGACCGGCGCGGTGGCAAACCATTCAGGCTCTTGCGCGTGGGTCGCATGGCTGACGATGCGGGCCAGCGGCGTGCAACCGAGTTGGGCGGCAGTGCTCTCACGCATCAGCACCATGGCGGCAGCGCCGTCGTTGATCGACGAGCTGCTGGCGGCGGTGATGGTGCCGTCTTTCTTGAAGGCGGGCTTGAGGCTGGTGATCTTGTCAAGCTTGACTTTGCCCGGGCCTTCGTCGATGGACACCACACGTTCGCCGCTCCGGTCTTTCACGGTCACAGGCGTGATCTCGGCCGCAAAAGCACCCGACTCGGTGGCGGCCTTGGCGCGCTGCACGCTGGTGGTGGCAAAGTGGTCTTGCTCGGCACGGGTGAAGCTGTATTTGGCGGCGCAGTCTTCACCAAAGGTGCCCATGCTGCGGCCAGCTTCGTAAGCGTCTTCCAGGCCGTCCAGCATCATGTGGTCGTAAATTTTGTCGTGGCCCATGCGGTAACCACCGCGGCCTTTGAGCATCAAATAAGGCGCATTGGTCATGCTCTCCATGCCGCCAGCCAACAGCACGTCGTGCGAGCCCGCGATCAGCATGTCATGCGCGAACATGGCTGCGCGCATGCCTGAGCCGCACATTTTGGACAGCGTCACCGCGCCCGCGCTCTTAGGCAAGCCGCCCTTGAAGGCCGCTTGGCGCGCCGGGGCCTGGCCTTGGCCGGCCATCAGGCAATTGCCAAACAGCACTTCGGTCACCAGTTCGGGATTGATGCCTGCACGCTCAACCGCCGCCTTGATGGCTGCGCCGCCCAGATCGTGCGCGGCCAAGCTGGCGAAGTCGCTTTGAAAACTGCCCATGGGGGTGCGGGCTGCACTGACGATGACGATGGGGTCGGACATTCAATTTCTCCTGTTCAATGAAAGTTAAAACCGACCCGCCAAGGGTCAGCCTCGGGGATAGCGTTTGAAGGCGCGGCGGAACACGTTCACCACTTCATGCGCGCCGGTCATGCTGACGCCCAGGTCTTTGACCAGGCCGTCATCCAGACCGTAAATCCAGCCATGGACGGTGACTTTTTGACCTCGGCTCCAGGCGTCTTGCATGACGTTGGACAGGGCGACGTTGCCGACTTGCTCAATCACATTCATCTCGCACATGACCGATTCGAGCTCGGCTTGCGGCAAGTGGTTGAGGCGTTGGCGGTGGCGCAAGCGCACGTCTTGCACGTGGCGCAACCAGTTATCGGCCAGGCCCACGCGGGTGCCACGCGTCGCGGCCAGCACGCCGCCACAACCGTAATGGCCCACCACCATGATGTGCTCGACCTTGAGCGCGTCGACCGCGTACTGAATCACCGACAAGGCGTTCAGGTCGGAATGCACCACCACGTTGGCCACGTTGCGGTGCACAAACACCTCGCCCGGGTCCAGCCCGGTGATTTGGTTGGCCGGCACGCGGCTGTCGGAACAACCGATCCACAGGTACTTGGGATTTTGCTGGTTGGCCAGACGGGTGAAATAGGCCGGATTCTCTTGCTGCATGCGTGCAGCCCAAGCCCGGTTATTGTCAAAAAGGTGCTGAAGTGAATTGCTCATGGGACCATTGTCGCAGTGGCGCTAAAACCTCAGCAAGTTTCGGAAAACAATTCACGCCCAATCAGCATACGGCGAATCTCGCTGGTGCCAGCGCCAATTTCGTACAACTTGGCGTCGCGCCACAAGCGGCCCAGCGGGTATTCGTTGATGTAGCCATTGCCACCAAAAATTTGCACGCCTTCGCCAGCCATCCAGGTGGCTTTTTCGGCGGTCCACAAAATCACCGAGGCGCAGTCTTTGCGCACTTGGCGCACATGCTCGGTGCCCAGCAAATCGAGGTTCTTCGCCACGGTGTAGGCAAACGAGCGCCCGGCTTGCAGCACGGTGTACATGTCGGCCACTTTGCCTTGGATGAGTTGGAACTCGCCGATGCTTTGACCAAACTGCTTGCGGTCGTGAATGTACGGAATGACGTTGTCCATCACCGACTGCATGATGCCCAACGGGCCACCGGTGAGCACTGCGCGTTCGTAGTCCAGCCCGCTCATCAGCACTTTGGCGCCGTTGTTCAAGCCACCCAGAATATTCTCAGCCGGCACTTCGACGTTGTTGAACACCAATTCACCGGTGTGGCTGCCGCGCATGCCCAGTTTGTCGAGCTTTTGCGCGATGCTGAAACCCGGCATGCCCTTTTCGATCAAGAAGGCCGTGACGCTGCGTGCGCCCCCGCCTGCCGCGCGGCCGCCCGAAGGCAGGCGAGCCCCCTCGGGGGGCAGCGAAGCGTAGGGGCCTTGGCCATCGGGTTCGCTCTTCGCGTAGACCACCAGCGTGTCTGCGTCAGGGCCATTGGTGATCCACATCTTGTTGCCGTTCAAGAGGTAGTAGCCACCTTTGTCTTCGGCCTTGAGCTTCATGCTCAGGACGTCGGAGCCCGCGCCGGGCTCGCTCATGGCCAAGGCGCCCACATGCTCGCCGCTGATCAGCTTGGGCAGGTATTTGGCGCGCTGCGCGGTGGTGCCGTTGCGCTTGATCTGGTTCACGCACAAGTTGCTGTGTGCGCCATACGACAGGCCCACCGAGGCGCTGGCACGGGAAATTTCTTCCATGGCAATCATGTGCGCCAGGTAGCCCATGTTGGCGCCGCCGTATTCCTCACCCACGGTGATGCCCAGCACGCCCAAGTCGCCCATCTTGCGCCACAGGTCCATCGGAAACTGGTCGTTGCGATCAATCTCGGCCGCGCGCGGCGCGATCTCAGCTTGCGCGAATTCGCGCACC
>CAIWWN010000145.1 GCA_903916355.1 uncultured Burkholderiales bacterium
AGGATGTGCTGACGCGACTGCCTGGCCACATGAACAGTCGGATCGACGAGCTGTTACCCCATCGCTGGCAACCGCAACCCTGAATCGGTGGCACGGTCAAGGTGCCGTGGCCAGCCGCTTACAAAACGATTGTGAACTGCGAGCCAGTGTTTTTGGCCGCCAATGCAGTTTGATATTTCCACGCTCTACCGGGGTCCCGCAGCCAGCCCTACGACCGGGCCACTTGGTGGATGGAGGTTTTCCCGGTGATCGTGGCGGTGCCCGTGTTGTGGCGCGAGCGTGAGCATTTTCCGCTGACGCCTTTGCTGTAATTTTTCTGCGTGGTCAGAGGGTGAGGGGGCGCAAGATGCTGGCGTTATTGGCGGTTTGCGTGGTGCTGGCCATCAGCGCTACTTACGAGTTGATCGAATGGGCGGCTGCGCTCATGCGGGGTCAAGGGGCTGAAGAGTTTCTGGGCACCCAGGGCGATCCATGGGACACGCAATCGGACATTTTTTGCCTTGCTCGGCGCACTGGCGGCAGTGCTGTTCATGAGCCGATGGCATGACCGGCAGATTCAGGCGTTGCACGGCAAGTTTGTTGAAAGCAAAGTTCTCAGAACCTCTATCGAAGCTCCTCGGGCCGCACTTGTCTCCCTGGCCAAAACTCACCCGTTTTTTTGAAAAATGTCGCCTATACGGTCTCTGGAGTGACATTCTCAGGGGCTTTGAAGGGTTGTGCAGGGGTTTGCACCGATGAACCGTTCGCGCTTATCCGCGCAAGATAAGAGCAGCGTTCTATAGATGGCTTCCTGTTCAAGACAAACAAGTGGAGAAACACATGGCAATTCAAGGCATTTTCAAAGCGACCTGGTCGCGCAAAGCAATAGGCACAGCGGTGACGCTGATGGCTGCAATCTGCGGCTCCGGTGCGGCCCAAGCCCAAGAGACTTTCAAGATCGGCATCGTGAGTTTTTTGTCGGGTCAAGCGGCAGAAAGTTTTGGCATTCCTGCTGTCAATGGCGCCAAGGTGCTGGTCGATGCTTTTAACAAAGGTGCTGCTCCCGCGCCCTTCAACAAGGCCGGTTTTGGGGGCATGAAAATCGAGGCCGTGTATGTCGATGAGAACGGCGGCGCAACCAAACAAATACAAGAGCTGCGTAACTTGTATGACCGCGAAAAAGTCGATGCGGTGGTGGGCTACGTGGGCTCTGGTGATTGTTTGGCTGTTGCCCCTGTCGCTGAGGAAATGAAGAAGTTTCTGATTCTGTACGATTGCGGCACCCCTCGGATTTTTGAAGACGGGAAGTACAACTATGTTTTCCGGACTGCGTCCCATGCAACGATGGACAACGTGGCCTTGGCCCGTTACCTCAAGGCCAAAGACATCAAGGTGGGATCGTTCAACATGATCAACCAGGACTACGCTTGGGGACAAGACTCCAAGAAAGACTTTGTCTGGTCGATGGAAAAGCTGTACCCCAATGCCAAGGCGGGAGAGGACCAGTTGCCTAAATTTGGTGCCGGTCAATACGGCACCGAAATTTCTGCGCTCATGGCCAAACCGGCGGACATCACCCACAGCAGTCTCTGGGGTGGTGATTTGCAAGCCTTCATTTTGCAGGCGGGTCCACGTGGCTTGTTCAAACGCTCGCAAGTAATCCTCTCTGCAGGTGACCACGTGTTGCCGGGCTTGGGTGACAAGATGCCTGACGGCGTCATTCTGGGGGCGCGGGGCGCCTATGGTCTGATGTCGCCCAAATCAGGACTGAATGACTGGTGGTGGGATTTGTACAGCAAGGCCTACAACGTGTATCCCGTTCAGGCGCCCTACCGAATGGTGCAGTCCCTGTTGGGGTTGAAACTCGCGGTTGAAAAAGCCATGGCTTCCAACGGCGGCAAGAAACCCAGCGCTGAGCAATTGGCTGTGGCTTTGCGCAATTCAGAGTGGGACTCGCCTGCTGGCAAGATTCGCATGGCATTGGGCGGCGGGCATCAGGCTGTGCAGGAAACCGCCATTGGTAAGACGCGTTACGACACAGGCAAAAAAATGGTGGTGCTGGATGACATCATGCGATTCCCTGCGGATTGCGTGAACCCACCCGCCAATATGAAGTCAGAAGACTGGATCAAGGCAGGGTTTGCGGGCGCCAAAGGTTGCCCATAAGGTCTCAAGGGCATGCTGACCATATTGATTGACGGATTAACCTACGCCTCCTGGCTCTTTATTGTGGCGCTGGGGTTGACGTTGGTTTTTGGTGTGCTGAAGATTTTGAACATCGCACACGGCAGCTTCTACGCGCTGGGTGCCTATGCGGCCACCAGTTTCGTGGGATGGGCCGGCGCCATGAAATGGGCGCCAGGATATACCCTGGTGGCCATGCTGTTGGCGGCTGTGGCGGTGGCCGCGTTGGTGGCCCCACTGACAGAACGTGGTTTGCTGCGGTTTTTTTATGGCCGCGACGAGGTGGTTTTGGCGCTGGTCACGTACGCCATGTTTTTGATCATGGAAGATGGCACCAAACTCTTGTGGGGCGCCAATCCATACTATGTGTCTGAGCCTTATGGTTTGTTTGGCAGCGTTGATATCGGGACGCAAACCTATGTCGGCTATGACTTTGCGCTTGTGGCTTTGGCGCTGGTGGTGGGCTTTGCGGTCTGGTGGTGGTTGAACCGGACTCAACAAGGCAAGATCATGATTGCCGTCATTCACAGCTCGGAAATCGCATCCAGCATGGGCGTGAATGTGTCGCGTGTTTATATGCTGGCGTTTTCAGTGGGCATATTTTTGGCTGCGCTGGGCGGTGCATTTACCGCACCTATGATTTCGGTTCAACCAGGCGTCTCCGTCGGGGTGATCATTGTTTCTTTTGCCGTGGTGATCATTGGTGGCTTGGGCAGTATTGAGGGTGCCGCGATCGGGGCTTTGATTGTGGGACTGTCCCGTTCCATGGCGGTGCATATGGCGCCCGTAGCTGAGCTGTTCTCCATTTATGTGGTGATGGCGGTGGTGTTGATGTTTCGTCCTGAAGGACTGTTTCAGCGCATACAGGCGCGAAAGATCTGAACCATGGCGATAAATTCGGGCGCCTCGACGCCTTCTCTTGAAGCGCCCGTTGCTCTTTCAATTGTGTGGGCAGCGGGACTTTGTTTGGCGCTGGCATTGGTGGGCGCGCTGATGCCCAAGTGGCTGACTTTCCTCATCACCATGGCCGCCGCCAATGGCTTGGTGTCATTGGGTATCGTGGTGTTGATGCGCGGCGGCGTGGTCCCATTTGGCCAGGGCATGGTCTTCGCCATTGGCGGGTACACAGCGGCATTGATGTTTAACAAGATGGGCATCACCGATGCCCTGTTCTTGACCTTGTGCGGTGGCGTGATTGCGGCGCTGGTTGCTGCACCGTTTGCGCCACTGCTGTCGCGCTACAGAGGCATCTTTTTTGCCATGCTGACGCTGGCTTTGTCGATGGTGACTTATGGCCTGTTGATGAAGCTGGAGGTGCTCGGAGGCTCGGACGGATTCAACCTTGGGCGACCCACGCTGCTGGGCTACAAACTCCCCGACGATCAGGTGGGCTACATCATGTATGTGCTGACCATTACGGTGTCCAGCATCATGGCCTTGCTGGCCAGGATCTACTTTGACAGTACACGAGGCCTGATTACCCTGGCGACCAAGGAAAACGAGTTGCGTGTTGAATACCTGGGTGGCTCGGTGCGTTATGCCATGGCGATCAATTTCATTTTGGCGGCGTTCTGCGGCGGTTTGGGCGGGGCTTTGGCGGTGATGGCTTTGGGTCACATCGAGCCTGGCGTCAGCTTCTGGACCACGTCGGGCGAGTTCGTTTTTGTGGCCGTTCTAGCGGGCTGGCAAAGCGTGATTGCTTTGTTTGTGGCGAGTGTCGTGCTGGAGGTGGTGCGCTCATTCTCGAGTTCCTATTTCCCCAATACCTGGCAGATGGCACTGGGTATATTTTTGTTGATTGTGATTCGGTTCTTGCCGCGCGGCATCGGTTCTCTCTGGGTCAAAGGGGGCACGCGATGAAGGCCGTGCTGCAAGCCCGCGATGTGAACAAAAAATTCGGCGCCGTGGTGGCGGCATCGAATTTAAACATCGAAATATTTGCCGGCGAACGCGTCAGTTTGATTGGCTCCAACGGTGCCGGAAAAACCACGTTTGTGAACATGATCACGGGTTACCTCAAGCCAGACCAAGGCCAGATATGGCTTGATGGCCAGGACATCACCGCTTTGTACCCGCGTGCGATCACGCATTTGGGCGTGGCCCGGTCTTTTCAGATTCCACAGTTGTATGGCGAGTTGACCGTTTTGGACAATATGTTGGTGGCCAATGCCTGCCATGACCAAAAGTTGAGTTTCTGGTTGCCTGCTCGCCGATCCGTGGCCATTGAACGTGCGGATGCTTTGTTGGATCGTTTTGCTTTGACTGAGCACCGTTCGCGCAAAGTCGCCGAATTGCCGGGTGGCGTGCGCAAATTGCTTGATATTGCGATGGCTTTGACCGGTTCGCCCAAGTTACTGTTGCTGGATGAGCCGACCAGCGGGGTCTCTGCGGAAGAAAAATTTCCGATGATGGAAACCATCATGGCGGGCCTTGGGCAGGACAGCGCCACGACGGTGTTGTTTGTGGAGCATGACATGGACATCGTCAACCGCTATGCCAGCCGTGTGGTCGCTTTCTACAGTGGTCGCATCATCGCCGATGACACACCCGAAGTCGCCTTGGCCACCGATGATGTCAGGCGCTATGTCACCGGCGAGCTGTTGGGTGAATAAGCCTCTGACCGCCCCAAAGGAATACGCATGCTCAAGGTAGAAGGCCTCCATGTGGCCATCCAGTCGGTCATCGCTTTGCGAGGCCTGTCGATTGAAGTGGCGGACGGCACCATGGTGGGCCTGATTGGCCGAAACGGCGCGGGTAAAACCACCATGCTGAGGTCCGTGATGGGGCATGTGGCACCCAGCCAAGGTGTCATCATTTTCAATGGCCATGACTTGACTGCATTGCCAGCGCACGCCAGGGCAGGACTGGGCATCGGCTACATGCCAGAGGACAGAGGCCTGGTGCCTGAGTTGACCGTTGAAGAAAATATCCTGATTCCTGTCTGGGTCAGCCCCACGCTGGATCCGCAAGAACGTCTGGCACTGGTTTACAAGGTCTTGCCAGAATTGATAGAGATGCGAGACCGCCGGGCTCTTTTGCTCTCTGGTGGCCAACAAAAATTGGTGGCGCTGGCACGCGCCCTTGCTGTCGGCACTCGGTTGTTGTTGCTCGACGAGCCCTTTGAGGGCGTTGCGCCGGCTTTATCCAAGCGGCTGGGCGAGGTGATTGCGGGCTTGAAAGGGACCGAGGTATCCGTGCTGATTGCACAAAGTGATTTGAACCATTCACGCAAATTGGTTGACCGCGAGTTCGTGATTGAACGTGGCGCCAACTTACTGCCCCAAGTGAGTTGATCATTTCACTTTTCGCTGCATCCTGCCTTTAAGCCCAAGCCTTTAGAGCCCTCTTGCCAGCACCGGAAACAGCTTGTGCAGCCCATCGGTCATCACCTCGACCGCCAAGGCCGCCAAGATCAAACCCATCAGGCGGGTCATGACGTTGATGCCGGTTTTGCCCAGCACGCGGGCGATCGGATGGGCCAGTGAAAAGCACAAAGCGGTGGCCAAGGCGATGACCACGCCGTAACCCACCAAGGTGCCCAGTTGCATCAGGTTTTTGGCTTTTTCGGCGTAGATCACCACGGTGGACATGGTGGCCGGCCCGGTGAGCAAGGGGATGGTCAGTGGCACCACGGCGATGCTGGCGCCCATGGCCGCTTTGGTTTCGGCATCGTGAACCTCTTCGGCGTTGACGCGGGCCTCGGCCGGCTGGGCGTTCAGCATGGACATGGCCGCAGTGAGCAGCAACATGCCGCCGCCCACCTGGAAACTGGCCAATGAGATGCCAAAAAATTCCAGAATTTGCAGGCCCAGCAAGGCGCTGGCGGCAATCACGATAAAGGCGGTGACCGACGAGACCACGATGGTTCGCTGGCGTTGCGCCAGACTGAAACCCTGGGTGTAGTGGATAAAGAAAGGGACGCAGGCCAAGGGGTTGACGATGGCCATGAGGGTGACGAGCGGTTTGAAGTCCATCTTGCCATTGTGCCGCGAGTTGACTGGATTGACGCCCCTCAGACCGACTGTTAAATTGATCGCGACTTCTTGCAAAGGCTTTCCACGTGTTTTCATCTGTTCGCACCCTTTTTCAAACGCTGCATCGAACGACTTTGAAGGTCTCCGATTGGCTCACCCAGGGTTTTCGCATTGGCCTGGTGTTGGTCGTCGTGGCCTACGGTGTGGGCATGGTCTGGTTCATTTATTTTGCAGACCGGGTCGCCATCGCAGACCATACGGTGTTGGTGCTGGACCTCAAAGGCGCCTTGGTGGAAGAGTCGCCGGGCGGGTTGCGCGACAAGGTTCTGGGCGAGTTGCAGGGTGAGTCGACAGATTCGGTGCGTTTGCGTGATCTGCAAATGGCACTCGCATTGGCGGAGAAAGACAAACGCATTGACCGGGTGCTGTTGAAGCTCGATGATTTCAAGGGCGCGGGTTTGGCTTCTTTGCGTGAAGCTGCTGGCGCTATTGAAAAGTTCAAAACTTCTGGCAAGCCTGTTTTGGCGTGGTCTGAGGGGTATGACCAACGCCAGTACTACCTGGCAGCGCATGCCAGTCAGGTGGCCGTGCATCCCATGGGGACGGTTTTCATAGAGGGTTTTGGTCGCCAACGCAACTACTACAAAGAGGCGCTGGACAAGCTGGGTATACAGGCGAACCTGATCCGTGTGGGGCAATACAAGTCTGCGGGCGAACCGTTCATCCTCAGCCAACCTTCTGCGCAGGCCTTGAAGGCTGAGGCGCATGTGTATGACGCCTTGTGGAAACTGTACACAGAGGGCGTTGAGCAAGCGCGCAAGCTGCCGCCCGGCAGTGTGGCGCAACACATCGACAGCTTGCCGGGTGCGTTGCAGGCTCTGAATGGGGATGCGGGCCAGTTGGTCAAGGACTGGAAGTGGGTAGACCAGTTGCAAACTTTGGAGTCTTTGCGTCAAACGCTGATGGACACGGTGGGCAAAGATGAGGACGGTAAGACTTTCCGGCAAGTTGGTTTCAAGGACTATCTGCAAGCGCAACTCAAACCGGTCAAAGGCGCTCACATCGCGGTCATCGTGGCACAGGGTGAAATTGGCGATGGCCGCGCCCCTGCGGGCAAAATTGGCGGCCTGTCAACGTCCGACCTGATTCGCACAGCGACCGAGGATGAAGACGTCAAGGCCATCGTTTTGCGCGTCAACTCACCCGGCGGCAGTGCCTTTGGCTCTGAATTGATTCGCGACCAGCTGCGCATTGCGCGTGACAAGGGCAAGCCAGTGGTCGTGTCCATGGGCGATGTGGCCGCCTCTGGCGGTTACTGGATCGCCATGGCGGCGGACCAGGTGTGGGCCGATGCGGCCACCATCACCGGGTCCATTGGTGTGTTTGCCATGTTGCCCACGGGCGAGGGCTTGATGCGCAAACTGGGTGTGAACACGGGTGGGTACCGCACCACATGGCTGGCCGGCGCCTACGATCCGCGCACGGCATTGGACCCCCGGGTCCAGGCTTTAGTACAGTCAGGGGTTGAGCATGTCTATGCCGATTTCATTGGCAAAGCGGCGCAAGCGCGCAAGCTGGAGGTGGCTCAAGTGGACGAACTGGCGCAGGGTCGCATTTGGACTGGCGCACAGGCGCAAGGGCATCATTTGGTGGACCAGGTCGGCAGCTTCAATGACGCGGTCGAAGCCGCACGTCAACTGGTGGGTCCGACAAAGGGAGCCGATCAAGCCTTGCCCATACGTTATTGGGGCCCCAAAGTTTCGCAAGTTCAACGTTGGATACAGCAGTACCTGATGCAACTGGCGGCGCAGGTGGGCTGGGGTGTGGGGTCATACGAACTCACACCGGCCACCGGTTTGCCTGGTGTGAACACTGCGCTGAAGGAGGATTTCATTTGGCTCAACGGGCTCTTGGATCAGACACAAGCTTATACGGCTGTCACGCATTGCCTGTGCCAAATCACGCCTTGAAGTCCGCTGGTTTCAGTCGCTTGCAGGATGCCTGCGGCGGAACATGCCCCAGCCTTCCATGTGCAGCACCTGGTCGCCGTGTTGATTGAACATTTCCCAATGGGTGCGTACCAAGCCCACATCGGGCCGGCTGCGCATGGGGCGAGATTCGAGGATGTGGTGTTGCAGTCGCAGCGTGTCACCGGGAAACACGGGCTTCATCCACTTCACGTTCTCCAAGCCGGGCGAGCCCAGGCTGGCGGCGGTCTGCAAAAAATTCGTCACCATCAGGCGCATGGCCATGGCGCAGGTGTGCCAGCCACTGGCGCACAGGCCACCAAACACCGAGGCCTTGGCGGCTTCGTCGTCCAGATGAAAGGGCTGGGGGTCAAATTGAGTGGCAAAGGCAATGATTTCTTCTCGTGTCGGCGTGATGCAGCCCAGATCGAGCACTTGACCCGGTTGCAGGTCTTCCCAGTAGACGGTGATCTCAGCCATCAACGACCCCCCGAAACGTCTAAGAAACTCATGGTGGTGTAGCTGGCCTCGTCGGACAACAGCCAGACGATGGCCTGGGCCACTTCTTCGGCCGTACCGCCGCGTTGGATGGGCACTTGGTGGGCCAGGTCGCGCACCCGGTCGGGCA
Organism: uncultured Burkholderiales bacterium; assembly: GCA_903916355.1. GTDB lineage: Bacteria > Pseudomonadota > Gammaproteobacteria > Burkholderiales > Burkholderiaceae_C > Limnohabitans_A. Next base: position 8,733 of record CAIWWN010000145.1, read on the forward strand.
GACCGCCTGAGGCATGTATTTCGGTTTCGATCAGGCCCGGGCGCACGGCGTTGACGCGGATGCCCTCAGCGGCCACCTCTTTGGCCAGCCCGATGGTGAAGGTGTCGATCGCGCCCTTCGAGACGGCGTAGTCCAGGTACTGCCCAGGCGCGCCCAAGCGCGAGGCTGCGCTGGACATGTTGACAATGCTGCCGCCTGCGCCGCCGTGCTTGGTGCTCATGCGGCGAACCGCTTCACGGGCGCACAGCAGTGAGCCGATCACGTTGATGTCCAACATCCGGCGCCAGCGCGTGACGCTCATTTCGTCGAGTCGTGCGGTCATGTCGACGACGCCAGCGTTGTTGACCAAGCCGGTCAACTGACCCAGTTTGGCGGTCACCTTGTCGAACATGGCCAGCACCTGGGCTTCGATGGCCACATCGGCCTGCACCGCCATGGCGGTGCCGCCTGCCGCGCGGATGTCGCGCACCACGTCGTCGGCCGCCAGCGAGTTGGCTGTGTAATTGACGGCCACCGCCCAGCCCTTTTGGGCGGCCAGACGGGCGGTCGCGGCGCCGATGCCACGACTTCCCCCTGTCACCAACAGTACTTTGTGCATCACCTGATTCCTGCAAAAAAACCGCCAACAGGTTACAACTGGCGGCGGTGGTCATTTCTTGGCCTCACGTTACACCAGCCAGGAGACTTGCATGCGTCGCACAGTGGACTATTACCTCGCCCCCCAATCGCCGTGGGCCTATTTGGGTCATCAGCGCCTGGTGAATTTACTCAAAGCGACCGACGCCGATGTGCGCGTCATGCCCATGGACTTAGGCGGCAAGGTGTTTCCCATCTCCGGCGGCTTGCCCTTGGGTCAACGTGCACCGCAGCGCCAGGCCTACCGTTTGGTGGAGCTCAAGCGTTTCAGTGAATGGGTCAAGTTGCCCTTGGTGCTGAAACCCACTTACTTTCCTGTGGCCGGTGACGATGCCTCGCGTTTGATCATCGCCGTGGATTTGCACCACGGCGCCGACGCGGCCATGGCCATCGCGGGCGCCATCATGTCGGCGGTGTGGGCGCAAGAGCGCAATATTGCCGATGAAAAAGTGTTGGCCAAGTTGTTGCAAGAGCAAGGCCTGGATGCGCAATGCCTAGAGCAGGCCTACAGCCAGGCGGCGCAAGAGCGCTACGAGACCTACACACAAGCCGCGATTGACGCGGGCGTGTTTGGCGCTCCGAGCTATGTGCTGGAGGGCGAGTTGTTTTGGGGCCAAGATCGTTTGGACTTTCTCGAACGTGCTTTGCGAGCCAAGGCGTGAATCCATTTTTATTTCAGGAGTGAACAGCATGGGACAAACGATTCAATTGAGCGCCGCAGACGGCCAACAGATTCCGGCCTACGTGGCCCAACCGACGGGCCCTGTCAAAGGCGCGGTGGTGGTGGTGCAGGAAATTTTCGGTGTGAACAGC
>CAIWWN010000146.1 GCA_903916355.1 uncultured Burkholderiales bacterium
AATCATTGTCTTCCCCCGTGGGCCGCATCAAGGGTACGCTTCGCCGGGCTGTCGCCCGCCCTTGACCCGACCCACAGGGCATATTTCGTGCCTGCTTTTATGCCGCCACCAGATTTACGCGGAAACTGACAACCATCGACACCAGAGCGATCGCGCACCAGGTGCGCGAAGGTAAAGGCTGGCCAGTCGTGATGCGGGCCAGCAAAGCGGTCATGAGAGGGCCCAAAGCCAAAGTGATCAGGACATTGGCCACGGCGGTCAGGGTCAAGGCGACCATGAACGCGGTGAACATGATGCTCCAGCAAAATCCCGAGAGCCAGAAGTAGCGGCTGCGCCAAGGAAATTGGTGAAAAACTTGGCGGCCCTGCCACGCCGGCAAAATCACCAAGAGGGATAACAGGGTGAAAAAACTGCGCCAAAAAGTGACTTCGAAACTGCGCGCATGTTCCAGTTGGCGGGTGACGAGGCCCGCTGTCGACCACAGGGCCGTGACAACGAGCATCAGCCAGACCGCCTGACCATGCGTGAGTTTCATCGTCATTTCAGGCGCAAGAGATCACGCTGGGATCACTTGTTGCGCTTGCGGTCGCTTTCTTTCAAGAAGCGCTTGCGCAGACGGATCGACTTGGGCGTGATTTCGACCAGTTCGTCGTCCTCAATGAATTCCACACCGTATTCCAGTGTGCAATCAATCGGCGGCGTGATCTTGATGGCGTCTTCTTTGCCGGACACTCGGAAGTTAGTCAACTGCTTGGTCCGCGTCGCGTTCACCACCAGATCGTTGTCACGGCTGTGGATACCCACAATCATGCCTTCGTACACCGGATCGTTCGCCTTGACGAACATGCGACCGCGGTCGTCCAACTTGCCCAAGGCGTAGGTGAAAATTTCACCATCGTCCATCGAGATCAGCACACCGTTTTTACGGCCACCGATTTCACCTTTGTGCGGCTCGTAGCTGTCAAAGATGTTGGCAATCAAACCGGAACCCCGGGTCAAGTTCAAAAATTCGTTGGTGAAACCAATCAGACCACGGGCTGGAATGCGGTATTCCAAACGAACACGGCCACGGCCATCGGGTTCCATGTTCACGAGTTCGCCTTTACGCTCACCCAGGGCTTGCATCACACCACCTTGGTGGGTTTCTTCGATGTCGGCAGTCACCAACTCGATAGGCTCATGGCGCTCGCCATTGACGTCGCGGAACAGCACGCGGGGCTTGGAAACAGCCAACTCGTAGCCTTCACGGCGCATGTTTTCCAACAAAATGGTCAGGTGCAGTTCACCACGGCCCATGACTTCAAAGATTCCTTCTTCGTCGGTTTCATTGACGCGCAAGGCCACATTGTGTTGCAGTTCTTTTTGCAGACGGTCCCAGATTTGACGGCTGGTGACGTACTTGCCTTCGCGTCCGGCCAAGGGGCTGGTGTTGACGCAAAAGTTCATGGTCAAAGTCGGCTCGTCCACCTTGAGCATCGGCAACGGTGCGGGGCTGATAGGGTCTGTGACCGTCACGCCGATGTTCAAGTCGGGAATGCCGTTGATCAAGACAATGTCGCCAGGACCGGCTTCGGTCACTTGCACGCGGTCCAGACCGTGGAAGGTCAACACTTGGTTGACGCGACCTTTGGAGGTTTTGCCATCCGGACCTTCCATGACCACCACTTCCATGTTGGGCTTGATGGTGCCTTGGCTGATACGGCCGACACCGATACGGCCCACAAAAGTGGAGAAGTCGAGGGCAGAAATTTGCAACTGCAAAGGCGCCGCTGGATCGCCTGCGTTGGGTTTGACGTGGTTCAGCACGGTATTGAACAGAGCCGACATGTCGGGGCCCCACTGCTCACCCGGTTCGCCTTCAACCAAAGAAGTCCAGCCGTTGATGCCGGAGGCATACACCACGGGAAAGTCCAATTGCTCGTCGGTGGCACCGAGTTTGTCAAACAAGTCAAAAGCGGCATTCACGACTTTGTCAGGGTTGGCACCGGGCTTGTCCACTTTGTTCACCACCAGAATCGGGCGCAGGCCCAAGGCCAAAGCCTTTTTGGTGACAAAGCGGGTTTGCGGCATGGGGCCTTCTTGGGCATCAATCAGCAACACCACGCCGTCCACCATGGACAGGGCGCGTTCGACTTCACCACCGAAGTCCGCGTGACCGGGGGTGTCGACGATGTTGATGTGCGTGCCTTCCCAGCTCACGGCGCAGTTTTTGGCCAAAATCGTAATGCCGCGCTCGCGTTCGATGGCGTTGTTGTCCATCACGGTGTCGACGACTTTTTCGTGCTCGGCAAAGGTACCTGACTGACGCAGCAGTTGGTCAACCATGGTGGTTTTACCATGGTCAACGTGGGCAATGATGGCGATGTTGCGAATTTGCTTACTCATGCTTTTTTCCTTCATACCTGGCCAGCCCGGATGGGCACAGCAGCAGGGTCTACTTTTAAAATTTGTTGAATTTCAATAGGGCTCAACAATCGCCCGGGGATCAACTCACCTGCTTTGACATGGGCAGAACCCAGCAAAGCATGTGGTTCGTCGCCGTAAACGGCGACATGTTCTAGGTCCGGCCATTCACCTCGGCGGCGCACACCGCTTAAGAAGCGTCCTGCATCTTCGACTTGTAATGTGACAACCGTATGGGTGGGCAGCAAACAATCCACCGATCGGAGGCGGGAGACACGCTCTTCTTCAGGCATGGCTTCCAAGGCTTCCAAGGTCACGCACTCGGTCTGGTCAAAGGGTCCTGTACGTACACGACGCAAAGCGCTCAAATGCGCGCCACAGCCTAAGGCCTCACCAATGTCTTCGCCCAAAGTGCGGATGTAGGTGCCTTTGCTGCAATGCACGCGCAGCGTCAATGTAGGTGTGTCGCCCGACAATTGCATGTCGAGCAAATCCAAATCATGAATCATCACATGCCGGGCTTCACGCTCCACCGTTTCGCCTTGACGCGCATACTCGTAAAGCGCTTTGCCGTCTTTTTTCAAGGCACTGTACATCGGCGGCACCTGGCTGATGGGGCCCATGAAACGGTCCAGAACTTCGACCACCTGACCTGATGTGCAGGTGACCGGACGAACTTCAATGATCGCCCCTTCTGCATCCGCGGTGGTGGTTTTTTGGCCTAAACGCAATGTGGTTTCGTAGGTTTTGTCGGC
>CAIWWN010000147.1 GCA_903916355.1 uncultured Burkholderiales bacterium
AAACACCTGGTTTAGCAAAGCCTTGTCGGCCATGTCGCCCTGCACAAATTCGCCGCATAACACCGCGTCCCGGTGCCCTGCCGACAAATTGTCCAGCGTTGTGACCCGGCAACCCAATTGCCCCAAGCGCTTGACCATGTGCGAGCCAATGTATCCCGCGCCGCCGACCACCAAAATGTTCATAGAGTCTCCCAATGTCTGATGATTTTAGACGGCACTTTTCATGGCGCACCCTATGTTGCCCACGACAACACGTTCGCTTTATCAGCTCCCCAATGTTGAGCTTGTTAAGCAAGTCTGTTGATCTGTGTGCTCGCAGATTCCAAGTGCTTTCCAAGTGCATCAATGCAAACTTGGAACTCAAGATTGAATTGATCAGACGTTCTTAGCAAAGATAAGTAATTCGTTGCGAGCTCTTGTGCTCTACGCCAACTGTCGTTTCTGACACTGGAGTGCAGCGTGATGGGATGAATGGCATCAGGCAATCGCCCACTGCTTGTTGGCGCGAACGACATAGGGGTCATGTCGTATGCAGGGGCCAGTGCATAAGGGCGACCGTGTTCTGATACGAACGAGAGGTTGCCGTGATGCATATCCGAATTGCCGATCAATGCACCAAACGCCCAGAGTATTTCGGCCACTTCAGCAGCATCAGGCGTGATAACGCCTTGCTTTGCCAGCGACTTAGTGATGACAGGCCAAGGTTGATTTGCCAACCCCGCAAACTCTGCATCCAATGCGGCTAGTGAAATCACACCTTGACGTCCAAGTGTTCCAACACGGTCAAAGCGTTCCACTTCAAGGAATCGTTGTCCTTGATGGTTGTAAATAAATGATTCGGCAGCAGTGAGGTTGGCCTGTCTAAGCGTCTTTAGAGCCAGGTGCTCTGCAAGCAACAGGTCACGCCAGCGTGAGCTGTTTGGACTTTCTAGTTGCTCACTGAATTTCACAATGACGTGCTTTGCCACGCCCGCAGATTGGGCATAGGCTGTGAATTTAGGCTGCTCACCACCTGCTGAAGAACCGGGAGATTCACCTTCTGCTGCGCCGATAGCCAAGCTTGCATAGGCCTTAGGTTTGTCCGCACTTGAAATGGGCTGTGGCTCAGGCATGTTGATGAATTTGTCTCTGGAGATGCTTCCGATCAACAAGTTGCCAACTAAATCGTGACCATGCACAAGCAATGCTCTGATGGCATGGCTATCAGTCCATTCTTTGACTGTGCTGGGCAGACCTAGCTCGGCTCCAAAACGCGCGGCATAAGCGCGACCCAAGAAGCCTTGTGGTCGCATGTCCAGCAACCACCAAGGTAGTCCTTCGCTGTGAATTTGCACGCCATCGGCTTGCGTGAATACAAAACCATCTGGGCGAACTGGCGCCAGAGTTCCGATCTCTCTGACTTTACCTTGTGCATCGACACGATAAACAGGAACCTCGTCGAAACCACGACGCTTGTCTCGCAGCAGATAGCGCGTGGACTTTCTCTGTCCCGTTTTGATGACATCTTCCCCCATTGCCGCGAGCGCACGCGTAACTGTCGGCTGGCTGAGGCCGATTTCAGTTGCCATCTGGCTGCCAGATTTGGGGCCTGCCGCTAGGCGAAGGCGTAACGCATCGGCATGAAGTGTCATGATGGGGTAAAGCTTTGAATCATAAGATGAATCATAAGATGAATTATAAGATGAATCATAAATTTACCTTATTTTCATATATAAGTTTATATAAATCAAGTATTTACGTAAAACCACAGGGGATTAACGGCAGAAGAAACTTCTGAAATTTTCATGTCGCCCACAGCGACACGTTTGCACAACATGTCGTTAAGCCGTGTTGCACTTCGTCATTGAATCCACCAAACATAAATGTTTGTAAAAAATCAATTATGCTAATATTTAAATCATGTCAAAGCAATCTGGCGCAATTCAAACCATGCCCTCAACCGTGCGCATGCACTTGCAAGAGCTGGGTGAGAACTTGTCAATAGCCCGCAAGCGGCGCCGCGAACCGCTCAAAGCCTGGGCGCAGCGCATTGGTGTGTCTGAGCCCACGCTGAAGCGCATGGAAAAAGGCGACCCGAGCGTCTCCATGGGTGTCTACGCCGCAGCGCTCTGGCTCGTCGGCCGCAGTCAAGCTTTGCCCCAACTGGCGGCCCCCGAACATGACCAAGGTGCACTGGAAGACGCTGTTCGTGTCGCCAAAGCACGCTCAGTGCGCAAACGGCCCTCAGCGCAAACCCTAGAACAACTTGAATCCGGCCAACTCGCCGGTTGCCGCGAACTGCGCCTGGCCTGTGGGCTGACGCAGTTTCCGCGCGCTATTTTTGATTTGGCCGACACGCTGGAGCTGCTCGACTTGTCGGGCAACCAGCTGTCTGCACTGCCGCCCGATTTACCGCGCTTGCACCGCTTGCGCGTGCTGTTCGCTTCTGACAATGTGTTCACCGAACTGCCTGCTGTTTTAGGGCAGTGCCCGGCATTGAGCATGATCGGCTTTAAAGCCAATCGCATCCGGCATGTGCCCACGGGGGCTTTGCCTGCAGGCCTGCGCTGGTTGATCTTGACCGACAACCAAGTTGAATTTTTGCCTCCCGACATCGGCCAATGCCAGCCCCTGCAAAAGCTCATGCTGGCGGGCAACCGGCTGCAGTCCCTGCCGCCTGAATTGGCCCAATGCCAACGGCTCGAACTGCTGCGCATTTCGGCCAATCCCTTGGCCGCGCTGCCCGATTGGCTCACCCAGTTGCCGCGCCTGTCTTGGTTGGCTTTTGCAGGCACGCCCTACGCACAAGCGCTAGAGGCTCGGGCGCTAGAGTCCGCACCGATTGCCCACTTGCCTTGGTCGCAATTGCAGCTGGGGTCGGTGCTGGGGCAAGGTGCGTCGGGTGTGATTTACGCAGCGCAGCAACACACGCTGGGCAAAGACCAAGTCGAAACCTTAGCCCTACCCGTGGCCGTCAAAATCTTCAAAGGCGAGGTGACCAGCGACGGGCTGCCGGCCTCCGAAATGGCGGCTGCGATCCAAGCCGGGGCGCACCCGCATTTGATTCCTGCGCTGGCCAACATCACCGGTCACCCGCTAGAGGCACAGGGCTTGGTGATGCCCTTGATTGACCCTGATTTTGTCAATCTGGCCGGGCCACCCAGCTTGTCCAGTTGCACGCGCGACGTGTACTCAGAGACCACGCGCTTTGACTTGGCCACCGTCCGTCGCATGGCTTGGGGCATCGCCTCTGCGGCAGCGCACTTGCATGCGCAAGGGTTGATGCATGGCGATCTGTATGCCCACAACATCTTGCACAACGGCCTGGGGCAAGCGCTGTTGGGTGATTTTGGTGCCGCCTCTTTTTTGCCCACAGGCAACCCCGCACTGTCGCTGGCTCTGCAACGGCTTGAAGTGCGCGCATTCGGCTGTCTTTTGGAAGAGTTGCTTGAACGCTGCGATGTCGCACCGCATGAGCAAGCCGCGCTGGGCGCGTTGATTCAACTCCAAGGGCAATGCGTGCACAAAGATCCGCCAGCCCGGCCGTTGTTTGCAGACATTGAGCGCATGCTGTGACTTGTGGTGGGTGAGGAGTTTGGCGGCGCTAAGCAGCGCCCCGCCACTTGCGCCAAAGACTTCGTACCAGTCCAGCCACCATCACGCCGGTGATGTCGGCCATCACGTCTTCCCACTCGCCAAAGCGCCAACCTACGGCCAGTTGGGCCAACTCTATCGCCCCGCCGTAGATCACCATCCCCAAGGCCACCTGCAGCAATCGCTGAGGAAAAGCCATGAAGCCCAGCAAACTGAGCACCGCAAACGCCAAAGCGTGTTGCGCTTTGTCCCACCAATTGAAAACGGGCGAGCTCAAAAACTCAGTGGGCAGCAAGGCAAGCACCGTCACGACGTTTAAGGCGCAAGCAAAAATTGACTTGGTAAAAATGCTAGAATTCACTTCATTAATTATTAAAAATATATTTATGAAATATCTGATAACCCTATTATTTCTTGCACTTCAAGGCTGTTCTATCCACATGCCACTCAAGCAGGTACCGGGTCTTCGTCCCATCACGCAACCCGCAAACGATACACCACAATTTCAGCTTGATGAGCAAGCCTGTTTGAATGAAGTTGACAAAATATGGCCCAACGCCAGGCATGAAAATGCGGCCGTGATTCAATTTCGTCAATGCCTAATCACCAAGGGCTACCGCTTGCTGAGCTGAACTTCGGCAACAATAGACCCCTGTTGTTTATGGGTGTGTTGTCGTCATGAAAAAAATCCTCCTCCTCGGCTCCGGCGAACTCGGTAAAGAGTTCGTCATCAGCGCCAAGCGCTTGGGCTGCTATGTGATCGCCTGCGACAGCTACGCCGGCGCCCCCGCCATGCAAGTGGCTGACGAGTTTTGCGTCTTCAGCATGCTGGACGAAGCGCCCTTGCGCGCCGCCATTGCCAAATACCAACCCGACCTGATCGTCCCCGAGATCGAGGCCATCCGCACCGAAGTACTGCTGGACGTAGAACAACAAGGCTTTGAAGTCATCCCCAGCGCACGCGCCGCCAACCTCACTATGAACCGCGACCGCATCCGCGACGTGGCCGTGGGCCTGGGCGTGCGCACCGCCAAATTCAGCTACGCCGAATCGGCGGCCGAGTTGATGGCGCAGGCCGAGGCCATAGGATTTCCGGTGGTGATCAAGCCGGTGATGAGCTCGTCAGGCAAAGGCCAAAGCGTGGCCAAAACCGCCGCCGACATCCAGGCCAGTTGGGACTACGCCTGCGCGGGCATGCGCGGCGATCGGCAAAAAGTCATTGCCGAAGAATTCATCAACTTCGAGTTTGAAATCACCCTGCTCACCATCCGCCAGCGCAAAGGCCCGACCTTGTTTTGCGAGCCCATTGGCCATGTG
>CAIWWN010000148.1 GCA_903916355.1 uncultured Burkholderiales bacterium
GGCAAGGGCAGTAGGGCGCTTCTTGCCAGCCTTGGCGGCTGCCGGCCATGCCTGAGATCAGGCAACGCCGATGCGGCTCGGCCATCCAGTCGCCAAAGCGCTGCGCAAACACGGCCGCAAAGCCACCGGGGGGCACGGTCAAAATGCCTTGCGCAAAGGCGCGTTCTTGCAGCACCTCGCCGCTTGCATTGAGCAGGGCGCCGCGCAAAGCGCTGGTGCCCCAGTCGACCATCACCCATTCGGTGGGCGATGCGGGGTGGTTTAAATGAGAAGGCATCAAGGTGTTGGGAAAGGTGTCAAAGCCAACCGCTCGCGTGCACATCGGCCTTGCGAGGCAGCGAAGCCACCGCGCCAAAGCCTTGCACCGTCAGGGCTGCGGCCACATTGGCGTAATGCGCGGCGGCTTCCAAGCGGTCGCCTGCCGCCAAGCGCGCCAGCAGATTGCCGCTGAAGCAGTCCCCGGCCCCGGTCGCGTCCACCGCACTCACGCGGTGGCCGGGCAGGGTGCTGCGGGCCGCGCCAACAGCGGCGCTCACGATGGCGCCTTCGGCACCGAGTTTGAGTACCACCTGGCGCGCGCCTTGGGCATGGCACCAATCCACAATCGCCTGTGCATCGGTCAGGCCAGTCAAGGTCACCATGTCGTCGTAGCTGGGCAAGAACACATCACACAAGCCAATGGCTTGGCGAATGCAGGCTTGTGCGCGTGCCAAAGGCCAGAGCTTGAGGCGCAGGTTCGCGTCAAACGACACCTGGGTGCCCGCCGCGTGGGCCAAGGCCATGGCGGCAAATACGGTGTCGCAGGCGCTGTCGGAGATCGCCATCGAAATCCCCGACACATGCAGCCACTGCGCTTGCGCAATGCATTGGGCCGGCGCGCCGCTGAGCCACGCCGCGTCCATGCGGCTGGCGGCCGAGTGGGCGCGCAGGTAGCTGAACGCATGGCCGCTCGGGCCATGGCTGACAAAGTAAATGCCGGTGGCTGCGCTCGCATCTTGCGTCACGGCGTGGGTGTCCACTTGCTCCTGCGCCCACAGCCCTTGCAGGCTGTGGCCAAATGAGTCAGCGCCCACGCGCGTCAGGTAGGCGGTGCGCGCCCCGGCGCGGGCTGCGGCAATGATGGCGTTGCTGGTGTCGCCGCCAAAACCTTGATGGTAATGCGGCTCGCCTGCGCGGGTTTGGTTGAACTCGACCATGGCCTCGCCCAAGGCCACCACGTCCCACCGGCGCTCTGTCTTCAAAGTGCCAGACCCTTCAAAGCATCGGCGGGGTAGCCGGGGCCTTGGCAGTCTTCAATGTATTGCTGGATGATGGCTTCGAACGACGCGTCTGGCCGCAGGCCCAAAGCATGTGCGCGCTCTGCGGTGCTGCCGCGCGACCAGTTGGCCACGATGCCCGCCACTTGTTCGTTGCGCTCAAAGCGCACGCGCTGGCGCACGGCGGGGCCGCCTACGGCTTCCAGCGCTTGCAGCATGTCGCTGACCTTGACGTTCAAGCCGGGCAGGTTCAGCGCCAAGCGACCGCCCATCGCCTCGCGGCTGGCTTCAAACACGGTGATCAGACCTTTGACCGTGTTGCCCGGCGAAGACACTGGATGCGAGACGCTGGCGTCTACGGGGCAAATGCTCTCCACCCCCGCCAAAGGCTCGCGGATGATGCCGCTGAAGAACGAGGAGGCTGCGCCATTGGGCTTGCCGGGGCGCACGGTCACGGTCATCAAGCGGGCCGAGCGCCCGTCGATAAAACCTTTGCGGGTGTAGTCGGCCACCAGGTATTCCAGCATCAGTTTGTGCGTGCCGTAAGACGTTTGCGGCGAGGGCAGGGTGAGGTCGGTCACCAGGTCGGGCAAGGGGTTGGACGCGTCGGGGCCGTACACCGCCACCGAGCTGGCAAACACCATGCGCGGCGCATTGCCGGCTTGGCGCAAGCCGTCGAGCAGGGCGCGGGTGCTGTCCACGTTGGAGCGCAGGCCCAGCTCAAAGTCTTGCTCGCACTCGCCGGAAACCGCCGATGCCAAATGGAACACGCCGTCAAAGCCGCTGGCAAACAGGGCTTGCTGCGCCAGCATGGGGCCGGCATGGTGACTGACGCGGGGGTCAGCCTGCAGGTCGGCGGGCGGGGGGAACAAGTCGGCAATCACCAGCGAGGTGATGCTTTGGCCGCACAGCGTGCCTTGTTTCAAGAGGGTGCGGGCCAGGCGGGCGCCCAAGAAGCCGGCGCCGCCGGTGATGAGAATTTTCATAAGGTCAATTCAAAAAGTGATGTCGCTGATCAATGGTTGTCTTTGGGCACAAAAGAGCCGCGTTGACCTACCAGGAAGTCCAAGTCTGCGCCTTGGTCGGCTTGCAGCACGGTGTCCACATACAGCTTCCAGTAACCTGAGCTGAGCGGTGGCTCGGGGGCTTTCCACTTGGCCAAGCGCGCGGCCAATTCTTCGTCGCTGATCAGCAGCTGCAGTTTGCGTGCGGGGACGTTCAGCTCGATCATGTCGCCGTTTTGCACCACGGCCAAGGGGCCGCCAGCAGCGGCTTCGGGGGTGGTGTGCAAGACCACGGTGCCATAGGCGGTGCCGCTCATGCGGGCGTCGCTGATGCGCACCATGTCGGTGATGCCCTTGCGCAGCACCTTGGGCGGCAGCGGCATATTGCCCACCTCGGCCATGCCGGGGTAGCCCTTGGGGCCGCAGTTTTTCAACACCAAGATACAGGTCTCGTCGACGTCCAGGTTTTCATCGTCGATGCGGGCATGAAAGTCGGTGCTGTCTTCAAACACCACGGCCCGGCCGGTGTGCGTCATCAAGGCCGGTGTGGCGGCGCTGGGTTTGATCACGGCGCCACGCGGAGCCAGGTTGCCACGCAAAATGGCGATGCCGGCTTTTTCTTTGAACGGCGCATCAAAAGTTTTGATCACGCGCGGGTCGTAGTTCACGGCGTCGGCAATGTTCTCGGCCACGCTGTGGCCACTGACGGTGATGATGTCTTTGTGCAGCAGGTGCTCAATCTCTTTCATCACCACCGGCAGACCGCCGGCGTAGCAGAAGTCTTCCATCAGGTGTTCACCTGAGGGTTGCAGGTTCAACAAGCAAGGCAACTCACTGCCCAAACGCTCAAAGTCGTCGATCGTGAGTTTCAGGCCCAAGCGCCCGGCAATGGCGATCAGGTGGATCACGGCGTTGGTCGAGCCGCCAATCGCGGCCAGCGTGCAGATGGCATTTTCAAAAGCTTCGCGGGTCAGCACCTGGGAGATTTTCTGGTCGGTGTGCACCATCTCGACAATGCGGCGCCCGGCGTTGCGGGCCAGTACATTGCGGCGGCCATCGACCGCAGGGTAGGCGGCGTTGCCGGGCAGGCCAATGCCCAAGGCTTCGACCATGCTGGCCATGGTGCTGGCGGTGCCCATGGTCATGCAGTGGCCGTGGCTGCGGTGCATGCAGCTTTCGGCTTCAAAAAAGTCGGCCAGTTTCAGGGTGCCTGCACGCACTTGTTCGCTCATGCTCCACACGCCGGTGCCCGAGCCGAGTTCTTGGCCACGCCACTTGCCGTTGAGCATCGGGCCGCCCGACACGCCAATGGTCGGCAAGTCCACGCTGGAGGCGCCCATCAGCAAGGACGGGGTGGTTTTGTCGCAGCCCATCAGCAGCACCACGCCGTCAATCGGGTTGCCACGAATGCTTTCTTCTACGTCCATGCTGGCCAAGTTGCGGTACAGCATGGCGGTCGGGCGCAGCAAGGTTTCGCCCAGCGACATGACCGGAAATTCAAGAGGGAAACCACCAGCCTCGTAAACCCCAATTTTCACCTGCTCGGCCAAGGTGCGAAAGTGCGAGTTGCAGGGCGTCAGTTCGCTGAAGGTGTTGCAAATGCCGATCACCGGGCGGCCGTCGAATTGGTCGTGCGGCAGGCCTTTGCCTTTGAGCCAGCTGCGGTAGGCAAAGCCATCACGGTCTTGGCGGCCAAACCATTGTTGGCTGCGCAGGTCTTCGGGTTTTTTGCGGGGATTTTGGGTCATGTCGTTCCGGGTTGAATGAGGGAAAACTAGGGGGTGGAATTAAAAATACTATCGTATGATGATAAGAAATCGCGCCGCCAATGTAAACCCTTTGGACACCCGTGCAAACCCCTACATCCCGATTGTCATTGAATGGAAATTGCTTCATGAGTCAGACCGAAATTTTATTGGCTTCACGTGTGCCACCGTTTTTGATGGCCAGTTTGGAAAGTCATTTTGTGGTCCATCAACGTGACCCCATGCCTGCACCCGAGGTGCTGGCCCGCATTCGCGCCATTGTGGGCGGCGGAGAAGCCAAGATCGACAAAGCTTTGATGGACCAATTGCCTGCGCTGGAAATGATTTCCATCTGCGGTGTCGGCTATGACGGTGTGGAGGTGGCTGCCGCCATCGCACGTGGCGTGCCGGTCACGCACACTCCCGAAGTACTGAACGACGATGTGGCCGATTTGGCCATGGCCTTGATGTTGTCCATTGGCCGCCAATTGCCTCAGTCCGATCAGTTTGTGCGCGCCAACCAGTGGGTGAATGGACCGTTCCCTTTGAGCCGCAAAGTCAGTGGCGCCAAACTGGGTATTGTGGGTATTGGCCGCATTGGCCAGGCCATTGCCAAGCGGGCTGCTGCCTTTGACATGCAGATCAGCTACACCGCACGCAGTGCGAAAGCCGACATTCCTTACGCTTATGAGTCGGATGTGGTGCAACTGGCCGCCAAGGTGGATTTTCTGATCGTCATCACGCCCGGCGGAGCGGGGACCCGTCACCTGATTAATGCGCAGGTTCTCAAGGCGCTGGGCGCTGACGGCTATTTGATCAATGTGGCGCGTGGCTCCGTGGTGGACGAGGCCGCTTTGATTGAGGCCTTGCACAACAAAACCATTGCCGGCGCTGCGCTCGATGTGTATGTGGACGAGCCCCGCGTGCCCGAGGCCTTGCGCCAATTGCCCAATGTGGTGCTTACCCCGCACATGGCCAGCGGCACCGCGCAAACGCGCAAAGCCATGTCGGATTTGGCCTTGGCCAATTTGCAAGCGCACCTGGCGGGTCAAGCCTTGCTGACGCCTGTGCCTGAGTGTCGCGCACGTTAAGAAATGAGGGTTTTCCAGAGGCTGTTTTCTTTTTAATCATCATATGATACGAGTTAATGAAGCTACTTCACTTGATTAAAAACGTGCACGGCACGACGGTTGATTTGTTGGGTCATGCCATCATTTCGGGTCGTTATGCCATCGGCGCGAGTCTGCCGCCTGAGCCGCTCTTGTGCGAAGAGCTGGGCGTCAGTCGCACGGTGGTGCGCGAGGCCGTCAAGTCCTTGGTGGCCAAAGGCCTGATCATCACTGGCCCCAAGCTGGGGACCCGCGTCCTGCCAGAGGAACATTGGAATTGGTTTGATCCCGACGTCATCACCTGGCAATCGCAAAACGGCTTGACGCCTGAGTTTTTAAAAGACTTGCAAGATTTGCGTCGTGTGGTCGAGCCTGCTGCCGTCAGCATGGCGGCCGAACGCGCCACAGTGCAGGATTTGGATGAAATTGAAGTTGCCTTCGCGGGCATGAAAAAAGCGGTGGAGTTCGGCGGCGACTATGTCACCTTCGATTTGCGCTTTCACCAAGGCTTGATGCGCGCCTCACACAACCGCATGTTGATACAAATGAGCAAGGCCTTGGGCGCTTTGCTGCGCACCAGTTTTGAGATTTCAACCAGTAAAAAAGAGGGGCCTAAGTCCTCTTTGCCCATGCACCGTGAGGTGCTGGATGCGGTGATCGCCAAAGAACCTGTGCGCGCCGAAAAAGCCATTTTGAAATTGATTGATGGCGCTCGCGATGATATTCAATTGATTCTCGGCTCGCGCAAACGCTTACCCAAAATCACCCGGCCGGCTTCGCAGCTCAAAGCGGCTTGATCCTTTCCCCCTGTCGTTTTCATCACCACTTTTATTTTTTCAACGAGGAGACAAACCATGAAGATGAAGTCCGTACTTTGCGTGGCCATGACGGCTGCCGGTCTGTTGGTCGGGGCGCAAGCTTTCGCCCAAGAGAAACTCACCGTTTGGTGGGTCAAAGGGTTTTACAAGGCTGAAGACGATGCGCTGTTTGCAGCCATCAAAAAATACGAAGCCAAAAACAAGAACGTCAAGATCGAACTGTCACAGTACCCGATCCAGGACATGATTCCTAAAACCGTGGCGGCGTTGGACTCTGGCAGCCCCCCCGATGTGGCTTATGCTGACACCTATGACTTTCAGACCACCGCGTCGTGGGCCTATGACGGCAAGTTAGAAGATATTTCCAGTGTCATCAACCCTATCGTTGGGCGTTTTGCGCCGAATACGGTCGAAACCACTTTCTTGTTGAACAACAAAGAAAGCAAGCGTGCGTATTACGCCTTCCCGATCAAGCAGCAGACCATGCACATCCAGTACTGGGCTGACATGCTGGCGGATGCGGGATACAAAGAGTCTGATATCCCTACGGGTTGGAAAGACTACTGGAGTTTCTGGTGCGACAAGGTGCAACCTGCCTCGCGTCAAAAGACCGGCTTGCGCACTTTCGGTATTGGCCAGCCTATGGGCGTGGACGCCACCGACTCGTTCTTCTCGTTCCTGACCTTCATGGACGCGTACAACATCAAGTTGGTGAACGATTCGGGCAAGTTGTTGGTCGACGATCCGGATGTGCGTAAAGGCATGATTCAGGCCGTGACCGATTACACCGCGGTGTATGCCAAGGGTTGCACGCCACCGTCGTCCACCAGCTGGAAAGACCCCGACAACAATGTCGCCTTCCACAACCGCACCACGGTCATGACCCACAACGCCACGATCTCGATCGCAGCGAAATGGCTGGACGACATGAACAACGCGGCTTTGACGGATGCGCAACGCGCCACCGCCAAGAAGAACTACACCGAGCTGATCAAGACTGCCGGTTTCCCTAACAAGCCAGACGGTTCGAAGATGATCTACCGTGCGGCCATCAAGACCGGCGTGATCTTCAAGGAATCCAAGAACAAGGCGCGCGCCAAAGACTTCGTGGCCTTCATGCTGGCCGAAGAGAACATCACACCTTATGTGGAAGGTTCTTTGGGTCGCTGGTTCCCTGTGACCAAGACCGGTCAGCAAAGCAAGTTCTGGCAAGGCGATGTGCACCGCAAAGCGGTTTACAACCAGTTCATGGCCGGGACTTCGACTTTCGAGTTCACCAAGAACTTCCGCTTCACTCAGCTGAACAACGAAAACGTTTGGGCCAAGGCGATGAACCGCGTCCTGAACGAAAAAGTGCCAGTGGACAAAGCTGTAGACGAAATGATTGCCCGTATCAAAACGGTCGCCGGCAATTGATTTTGTAAGTTGCCGCGCCTTCTGGCCCCGAAAGGGTGCCAGGGCGGCGCGGCCTTTTTTTCTGTTTGATGGTTTCCAACATGTCCAATGCAAGCGTAGCTTTGCCTGCGGTTTCAGCGCCAGTTCGCAAGAGCTCCACTCAATGGGAGTTCTGGGGACGCATGCTGGTCGTACCTTATCTGCTGATTTTCTTTATTTTTGTGCTCTTCCCTGTGGGCTATGGTTTGTGGCTGGCCAGGCACCCGGAGAGTTACGTCAAGCTGTTTGACGACCCTATATTTTTTCGCACCGCGATCAACACGGTGATATTTTTGGTGGTGGGCATTAACATCAAAATGGCGGTGGCCATGGTGTTGTCGGGTTTCTTTATGCAAACCCGCTGGTGGATCAAAATCATTTCACTGATTTTCATCTTGCCTTGGGCCGTGCCTTCAATCCCCACCATTTTGTCGGTGCGCTTCATGCTCAACCCCGAGTGGGGTGTGATCAATTCGCTGATCTTCCGCCTGACTGGCGCGGACGGCCCCAATTGGCTGAATGACCCGACCTTGGCCTTGAGCTTTTCCATGCTGATGCACATCTGGAAGTCCTTGCCGTTTTGGACCTTGATTCTGGTGGCCGGTCGCATGTCCATTCCCACGGAGCAGTACGAAGCCGCTTCAGTGGACGGCGCCACCAACTGGCAAAAGTTCAAGTTCATCACCTGGCCTTCGATGCGCACCCTGTATTTGACGTCGACGATTTTGTCGATGATTTGGACACTGGGCGACTTCAATTCGGTGTACCTGCTGACCGGCGGTGGACCGGCCGATTTGACGCATGTGCTGGCCACTTTGGGTATCCGCTATCTGCGCTTGGACCAGGTGGACTTGGCGATGGCGTCCATTGTGGTGGCCTTGCCCATGGTCTTGCCGCTGGTGTTTTTCATGATGAAACGTTTGTCGAAATAAGGAGACCATCATGAAACGCATCACCCTCAAATCGGTCGCCACCGAAGCCAAACTGCTGCTGATCGGCATCCCGTTGACGATCTGGACCTTGATCCCGATCTACCACATGGTGCTGTTCGCGATCTCCCCCAGGGACTCGGCGACCTCGGGCAAGCTGTGGCCTGACCACCCTACCTTGCAAAATTTTGACTTTGTCTTTAACCAAAAGCATTTCTACTTGGATTACTTTTGGCTCCAGATGGGCAACTCGCTGTTGATCGCCACCGCGGTGGGTTTGTTGACCTTGATGGTCTCCACCTGCGCGGCCTTTGCCATCAGTCGCCTCAAGGTGCCCGGGGGTCGCACGGTGATGAACTTGGCTTTGTTCACCTACTTCATTCCGGCGGCATTTTTGGCCGTGCCGATGTACAAAACCATGGGCGTGTACGGTCTGCTCAATACCCAATGGTCTTTGATCTTGGCCATGGTGACCATCGCTTCGCCGTATTGCATTTGGGTGCTTAAGCAAGCGTCTGACAAACTGCCTTTTGAACTCGATGAAGCGGCCCGCATGGACGGCGCATCTCCGATGCAGTTGTTCCGCTTGGTCTATCTGCCCTTGATGGTGCCGTCTTTGGTGGCTGTGGGTACCTATGCCTTGCTGCTGGCCTGGAACGAGTACCTCTACGCCTTCTTGCTGTTGTCCAACGACAAAGACGTGACCCTGTCGGTGGCACTGGGCAACTTTTTGTCAGCCGACGATTCGCCTTGGGAGTTGCTGATGACCACGGGGCTGATTTACGCCCTGCCGCCTGCGGCGATTTACTACACCTTCAAACGCTACATGGTGTCGGGCCTGACGGCCGGCGCTGTGAAAAGCTGACTTTCACCTCACGATTTGCAGAGACTATATGGCCACCGTATCCTTTCAAAACATCAAGAAGTCGTTTGGTAAAACCGACATCATCCACGGCATCAGCTTTGACATCACCGACGGCGAGTTCGTGGTCTTGGTCGGACCTTCGGGTTGCGGCAAATCCACTTTGCTGCGCATGTTGGCCGGCTTGGAGGAAATCAGTGGCGGTGAAATTTTGATCGATGACAAAGTCGTCAACGATCTGGAATCCAAGGACCGCGATATTGCCATGGTGTTTCAAAGCTATGCGCTGTACCCGCACATGACGGTGCGCGACAACATGGCGTTCAGCTTGCTGTTGCGCAAGGCCGATGAGGCCAAGACCAACGAGCGCGTGGCCCATGCGGCCAAGATTTTGAACTTGGAGCATTTGCTGCACCGGTTCCCGCGTGAGTTGTCTGGCGGTCAGCGGCAGCGTGTGGCCATGGGCCGGGCGATTGTGCGTGACCCCAAAGTGTTTTTGTTCGACGAGCCCTTGTCGAACCTGGATGCCAAGCTGCGCGTGGCGATGCGGGCCGAGATCAAGGCGCTGCACCAGCGTCTGAAGACCACCACCGTGTATGTGACCCACGATCAAATCGAAGCCATGACCATGGCCGACCGGATCGTGGTGATGCACGACGGTATCGTGGAACAAATTGGCACGCCGCTCGATTTATTTGACCATCCAGGCAATTTGTTTGTGGCGCAATTCATCGGCTCACCTTCTATGAATGTGGTGCAAGGTGTTTTGCATTTGGCCGGCGGCCAAGCCCATGTGACGGCGCAAGGCGCGTCTTGGCCCGCTTGTGCTGTGACGAGTGGCCAAGACGGCCAAGCCGTGCATTACGGCATACGCCCCACCGACATCACCTTGACCCAAGCCGGACAGGGCATTGCGGCTCAAGTGGTGGTGGTGGAGCCTACCGGGTCTGAGACCGAGCTGCTGGTGAAAGTGGGCGAGTTCAATTTGGTCGTCACCTTGCATGGCCGCACCGATGCCCAGCCGGGCGAGACGGTGTACCTGCACATCGACCCTGCCAAAACCCATTTGTTTGACGCCGCGTCTGAGCAGCGTTTGGTTTAAGCATGACACAGGCACCATTTCGGGTGGTGGTGATGGGGGTCAGCGGTTGCGGCAAAAGTACCCTGGGGCGCTTGCTGGCTGCGCGATTGTCCGTGCCGTTTGTGGAGGGAGACGACCTGCACAGTGCCGCCAACGTCGCCAAAATGGCGGCGGGTCAACCTTTGACCGATGAGGATCGGGGCGGTTGGTTGTCTGCCTTGTCGCAACGCCTGCGCCAAGCCGTGTCGCAAGAGCAAGGCTTGGTGGTCGCTTGCTCGGCCCTGAAAAGAAATTACCGCGACCAGTTGCGCCAAGGTGCGCCCGAGGTCCTGTTTGTGCATTTGCAGGGCAGCCCTGAGGTCTTGACCCAGCGCTTGCAGCAACGCACCGGCCACTACATGCCCCCTACATTGTTGCAAAGCCAATTGGCGATCCTGCAGCCGCTGCAGGAGGATGAAGCCACTTTGACATTGGACATGCAATTGCCGCCTGAGCAGCAATGCCACCAAGTCATGCAGTACTTGCAAACCCTTTGCCTCACCCCTCTGGGTGCGGTCTGAACTTGACTCACACCCCATGATCACTGCTTCCACATTTCGACTCGATGGCCGTTTGGCTTTGGTCACAGGCTCTTCTGCTGGCATTGGCTTGGCCCTGGCGCAGGGTTTGGGCCAGGCCGGCGCCGCGGTGGTACTCAATGGGCGCAATGCCGATGCCCTGTCCAAAGCGGCCCAGGGGCTGCGCGCCAAGGGCATCACCGTGCATGAGCGTGCTTTTGATGTGACCGATGCGAACCAAGTCAAAGCCCAGGTGGCCGATATTGAAAGCAACATCGGTCCTCTGGAGATTTTGATCAACAACGCCGGAATTCAGCGGCGCGGCCCTTTGCATGAGTTTGCCCACAGCGATTGGCAAGACATCATGCAAACCAATTTGAACAGCGTGTTCTTTGTCGGCCAAACCGTGGCGCAGCACATGATCCCGCGTGGCCGTGGCCGCATCATCAACATCTGCTCGGTGCAAAGCGAGTTGGGGCGCCCGGGCATCGCGCCCTATATGGCCACCAAGGGCGCGGTGAAGATGCTGACCAAGGGCATGGCCATTGACTGGGGCCCGCTGGGCTTGAATGTGAACGGTATTGGCCCCGGGTATTTCAAAACCGAGTTGAACGAAAAATTGGTCAACGACCCGACCTTCAGTGGCTGGCTCACCAACCGCACGCCGAGCCGCCGCTGGGGCGAGGTGCAGGAACTGGCAGGGGCTGCGGTCTTCTTGGCCAGCGATGCGGCCAGCTTTGTCAACGGCCACATTCTGTATGTCGACGGCGGTGTTACCGCTCAACTCTAATCACGCCTCACCAGGACCATTTATGCGCGCTCTCGTTTGCCACGCCCCCGAAGATCTGCGGATCGACACCCAAACCACCGAAGCCCCTGGCCCGGGTCAATTGCAAGTCCGTGTTGCTTTTGGCGGCATTTGCGGCTCTGACCTCCATTACTTTCAGCATGGCGGTTTTGGCACCGTGCGCATCAAAGAGCCGATGGCCTTGGGCCATGAGGTCTCGGGCATCGTCTCGGCGGTGGGCGAGGGCGTTACCGCTTTTCGCGCCGGCCAACGCATCGCCATCTCGCCGTCGCGCCCCTGCTTTGCCTGCGTGTATTGCCAAAAAGGCCAACACAACCATTGCATGGACATGCGCTTTTACGGCAGCGCCATGCGCTTTCCGCACATCCAAGGCGCGTTCCGCGAAAGCCTGATCATTGAAGAGCACCAGGCCCATGCCTTGAACGATCGCTTGAGCCTGTCTGAAGCGGCCTTGGCCGAACCTTTGTCGGTGGGGCTGCACGCCATTCAGCGCGCCGGCTCGGTGTTTGGCAAGCAGGTGCTGGTCACCGGTTGCGGTCCGATTGGTGCCTTGTTGATTGCCGGTTTGCGCCGCGCCGGTGCGGCCCGCATTGTGGCGGTGGACTTGGCCGATGGCCCCTTGGCCTGTGCCCGTGCCATGGGTGCCGACGAGACCGTGAACCTGATCACCCAGCCCGACGGCCTGTCCGCATTTGCGGCCAACAAGGGCACCTTCGATGTGATGTTTGAAGCCTCGGGCAGCGACAAGGCTTTGCGCAGCGGCTTGGACGTGGTCACACCGCGCGGCGTGATCGTCACCATCGGCTTAGGTGGCGATTCCACCTTGCCTTTGAATCAACTGGTGAGCAAAGAGCTGGAGTTGCGTGGCACCTTCCGTTTCCATCCCGAGTTTGCGGTGGCGGTGCGCTTCTTGAACGAGGGGTTGATCAACGGCAAGCCCGTGATCTCGCACGTGATCAAGCTCGACCAAGCCGAGTCGGCTTTTCGCTTGGCGGCTGACAAGAGCCAAGCCATGAAAGTGCAAATCGACTTCGGCGCCGAAGCCACAGTCTGATCTTTTCCCTGACCTGATCCTCTTCTGATTGCCCCGTATGACTGATTTCAAAAAAACCGTTCTCTTCACCGACACCGATGGCTGCGCCAAATTTCGCGAGGAAACGGTCGCGTTGACCGAGGGCACGCCGCAGAGTCAACTCTCGACCTTGATGGCTTCTGGCGGCTACCAACTGCGCCACAGCCCGGCCGGTTTTCGCAGCCAGTTCCATTGCTCGGTTCACCACCAATGGGTCTTCATTTTGAACGGCCACATGGAGATCGGTTTGCAAGACGGCAGCAGTCGCGTGTTCAGCCGGGGCGATCATTTTTACTCGGCCGACACCTTGCCTGCCGGCGCCACCTTCGATGCGAAAGTGCACGGCCACTGGAGCCGCCAATTGGGCGACGAGCCCTTGGTGACCTTGTTCGTGCGTGGCTGAGAATGACGGCTGATGAGATGCTTCATTGAATATTGCAGTTTTCGGATACACGCTTAAGGTAGCCACTTTTCAGTTGTACCCAGATTTCCGGACCTGAGACCCACAACGAGGTAA
>CAIWWN010000149.1 GCA_903916355.1 uncultured Burkholderiales bacterium
GATTCGTCGCTGGGCATCAAAGTGCCCGCATCGAGCCAATGGCGCTCATCTGCTAATAACCTCAATGCCGCCGCCGCTCGGCGCCCCATGAGTTTGGCGGCCGCGATCTGGCGGTCTGAATCGCCCTGACGCAGTCGCAGCAGGGCCTGTCGGTATTGATGCATCTCGATTTTCCTTCTAGCCATCTCTACTCCACGAACTTAAAAGTTCTGAGAATAAAGACAGCAATGGATTCGAAATGCCCTAAATGCTTCGCCTAAGTGGCTCCAATACGCCGATCATTGGGTGGTGCCAATACGGCGATCATTGGGTGGATCCAATACGCCGATCATTGGGTGGATCCAATACGCCGATCACAAAGTGGATCCATTACGGCGATCCGTGACACATGTCGGCAATGCGCTCGTCAGGCGTCATCATGACTACGATTTTTTTGCGAGGTGGTGGGACAACTTTGCTGGGTTTTGTGTGGGTGGTCATTGAAGAATGGTTCGGATTCTTTGCTTGCAAGAGACTCTACCTTGCCATTTGAGAATCGGAAAGCCTTAAAATTCCAACTTCCCCAAGGAGCGTTGCAGCCCGCCGCCGTCTAGGCGTAGCAGGTCAGGCTTGGGGCTTGTTCTTGCACAACGACGCTCACCTGACTGCCCAAGGTGAGCCTGTGTCTGTTGTCCTGTCTGAAGTTTCTCCCATGAAGTTGTCCGGTCTGGAGCCTGTCTCCATCGGCACCGGCTCGTTGTTTGTCAACGTCGGTGAGCGCACCAACGTGACCGGCTCCAAGGCCTTTGCGCGCATGATTTTGAATGGCGAGTACGAGCAGGCCTTGGCCGTGGCGCGCCAGCAGGTGGAAA
Organism: uncultured Burkholderiales bacterium; assembly: GCA_903916355.1. Classification (GTDB taxonomy): domain Bacteria; phylum Pseudomonadota; class Gammaproteobacteria; order Burkholderiales; family Burkholderiaceae_C; genus Limnohabitans_A. The sequence goes on from CAIWWN010000149.1 coordinate 852, forward strand.
ACGGCGCGCAGGTGATTGATGTGAACATGGACGAAGCCATGCTCGACAGCCAGGCGGCGATGGTGCGGTTTTTGAACCTGATGGCCGGCGAGCCCGACATTGCGCGCGTGCCGGTGATGGTTGATTCGTCCAAGTGGTCGGTGATTGAGGCCGGTTTGCGCTGCATCCAGGGCAAGGGCATCGTCAACTCCATCAGCATGAAAGAAGGCTTGGACGAGTTCAAGCGCCAGGCCACCTTGGTCAAGCGCTATGGCGCTGCCGCCGTGGTGATGGCGTTTGACGAAAAAGGCCAGGCCGACACTTACGAACGCAAGATCGAAATTTGTGAGCGCGCTTACCGCGTGCTGGTCGACGAAGTCGGCTTCCCGCCCGAAGACATCATTTTCGATCCGAACATTTTTGCCATCGCCACCGGCATTGAAGAGCACGACAACTACGCGGTCGATTTCATCAACGCCACGCGTTGGATCAAGCAAAACCTGCCCGGCGCCAAGGTGAGCGGTGGCGTGTCCAATGTGTCCTTCAGTTTCCGTGGCAACGACCCGGTGCGCGAAGCCATTCACACCGTGTTCCTGTACCACGCCATCCAAGCGGGCATGGACATGGGCATCGTCAACGCGGGCATGGTCGGCGTGTACGACGACTTAGAGCCCACGCTGCGCGAGCGCGTTGAAGACGTGGTGCTGAACCGCGTGCCCCAATACAAAGACGGCGAGCAGCACCTGACACCGGGCGAACGCCTGATTGAAGTGGCCGACAGCGCCAAGGGCGCGGCCAAAGACGAGAGCACCCGCCTGGCTTGGCGCGGCACGCCCGATGCGCCTGTGACCGTGGCGCAGCGCCTCTCGCACGCCTTGGTGCACGGCATCACCGACTTCATCACCGATGACACCGAAGAGGCTTATCGCGCCATTCTGATCAAGGGCGGGCGCCCGCTGCATGTGATCGAAGGCCCGTTGATGGACGGCATGAACGTGGTCGGCGACCTGTTCGGCCAGGGCAAGATGTTCCTGCCGCAGGTGGTCAAAAGCGCCCGCGTGATGAAGCAGGCCGTGGCGCATTTGCTGCCTTACATCGAGGCTGAAAAATTCGCCCAAGAAGCCGCCGGCCAGGACGTGAAGGCCAAGGGCAAGATGGTGATCGCCACCGTCAAAGGCGATGTGCACGACATTGGCAAGAACATCGTGACCGTGGTCTTGCAGTGCAACAACTACGAAGTGGTGAACATGGGCGTGATGGTGCCTTGCCACGAAATTTTGGCCAAGGCCAAAGCAGAAAACGCCGACATCATTGGCCTGTCCGGCCTGATCACGCCCAGCCTCGAAGAGATGCAGTACGTGGCCAGCGAGATGGAAAAAGACCCGTACTTCCGCGACCGCCAAATGCCACTGTTGATCGGCGGCGCCACTTGCAGCCGCGTGCACACCGCCGTCAAAATTGCGCCGCATTACAGCGGCCCGGTGGTCTATGTGCCCGACGCTTCGCGCAGCGTGAGCGTGGCGCAAGGCCTGTTGTCGGAGCAAGCCACCAGCTACATCGCCGAGCTGAACTTGGACTACACCAAGGTGCGCGAGCAGCACGCCAACAAAAAGCAAACCCCCATGTGGACGCTGGCGCAAGCCCGCGCCAACAAGACGCCCATGGATTGGTCCCAGAGCGTGCCATCGGTGCCCAAGTTCATTGGCCGACGCGTGTTCAAGAACTACGACCTGGCCGAGTTGGCCCAGTACATTGACTGGGGCCCGTTCTTCCAGACCTGGGATTTGGCCGGACCCTACCCCGCCATCCTGCAAGACGAGGTGGTGGGCGAGCAAGCCCGCAAGGTACTGGCCGATGGCCAAGCTTTGCTGCAAAAAATCATCGACGGCCGTTGGCTGACCGCCAATGCGGTCATGGGCTTATACCCCGCCAACACGGTGAATGACGACGACATTGCGCTGTACACCGACGAGTCGCGCAGCCAAGTGGCCATGACCTGGCGCGGCCTGCGTCAGCAGACCGAAAAACACAAGATCGATGGCGTGATGAGGCCCAGTCGCTGCCTGGCCGATTTCGTCGCGCCGCAAGGCACGGCCAATGACTACGTCGGCTTGTTCGCTGTGACCGCAGGCATTGGCGCCGACAAACGTGCCGAGGCCTTTGAAGCTGCACACGACGACTACAACGCCATCATGCTCAAGTCCTTGGCCGACCGCCTGGCCGAAGCCTTTGCCGAATGTCTGCACAAAAAAGTGCGAACCGACCTGTGGGGCTATGCCGCAGGTGAGTCGCTCAGCAATGCAGAACTGATTGCCGAAAAATACCAAGGCATTCGCCCCGCGCCCGGCTACCCGGCCTGCCCCGACCACAGCGCCAAAAAAGCCATGTTCGAGTTGCTGCAATGCCAAGACATTGGCATGGGCTTGACCGACAGCCTGGCCATGACACCGGCGGCCAGCGTCAGTGGTTTCTACATCGCCAACCCCGAAGCGCAGTACTTCAACGTGGGCAAGGTGGGCGACGACCAGGTGCAAGACCTGGCCGTACGCAGTGGCGTGGCGCTGAAAGACTTGCAACGCCTGTTGGCGCCCAACCTCTAAGCACGTTTCAGTCGGAGATTCGGGTTACCCCTTGGTTCATATGAACCACTGGGGCAGACCCGGGGTGGTTCATGTGTTGGATAGGCAATCCGCGCCCGCATGCCTAAAGTTGCCCTTAGCCCGCAATGTTGCGTGGCATGTCACACACAGAGGGGACACACCATGAAACCACAACGCCCATCCTTGACCCGCCGTGCGCTCGGCCTGACCGGTATCGCTGCTGCCGCATGGTTCAGCACCACCGGCGCTTGGGCCCAAGCCAAACCCATCGTGATCGGTTTGCCGATTGCCCAAAGCGGTCCGGCCGGCGTGGCCGACCATGCCGATTACCTCAATGGGGCGAAACTCGCCGCCAAAGAAATCAATGCGGCCGGTGGCGTCAATGGCCGGCCTTTGGAACTCAAGGTGTTCGACATCGACATCATGACGCCCGAAGGCACGCAAGCGACATTCCGCAAAATGGTCGATGCCAAAGTGCAGGCGATTGCCTCGCCTTTTGTCTTGATCCCCACGCCGGCCATGGAAGCCGTGTCGCGCTACAAAGCGCCTTACATCCATGGCAACACCCAGCAAGCCTCGCTGGATTTGGTCAAAGCCAATCCTGCCAAGTACGGCCACATCTTCCAGATCGACCCGCCTGAGACTTTTTATGGTGCCGGTTTTCCCGCCTTTTTGGAGCAGTTGCAAGCCAGCGGCGGCTGGAAGCCGATCAACAACAAGGTGCACATCATTCGCGAGCAAATCGCCTACACCCAGACGATTTCCAAATCCACGGAAGAAGCCCTGAAGTCGAGCAAGTTCGAGCTGGCCAAAATCACCGACATCCAGTTCCCCGTGCAAGACTGGGGCCCCGTGTTGCAAGACATTCGCAAGACAGGCGCTGGGGTGGTCATGGTGAATCACTGGGTGGCTGCGGAGTTGGCCTCATTTGCCAAACAGTTTGCGGCCAACCCACTGCCGGGGGCGCTGGTGTATTTGCAATACGGCCCGTCACAGCCGGAATTTTTGAATCTGTCGGGTAAAGCGGCTGAGGGCTTTATTTGGGGCACGGTGTATGGCGCCTATGCCGACAAACAGGGCAAAGCTTTCCGTGAGGCGTACCGCAAAGAGTACTTGGCCAAAGGCGGTGTGATGGGCTTGGTCTACACCGGTGGCGGTTACGACACCGTCAAGTTGCTGGCGCAAAACTGGAAGGGCGCTGACCCCGACAACTTTGAAGCCGTGAACGCTGGCTTGCGCAAACTCACCTACCGCGGTGTCAACGGCTTCTACCGATTTGACAACCCTCAGCAAGCGCCCAAGCATTACCCGATGGAAGTCAAAGAGCTGGAGCAAGGTATTGCGCATCTGTTCTTTCAGGTGCAAAACGGCGAGCACCAGATCATCGCCCCAGGTGCGGTGAAACAGGCCAGCTTCAAGCCCGCGCCTTGGATGGGCAAGTAAACACCTCGGCCCCCTGCCCGGCACGGGGCCGAGGTGCAGTAATTTGCACCCACAGGGCAGAGTTTCTCTGCGCTTTTCTTCGGGACATGCCATGATTTTTTCTTGTGACAACATCCACATGCACTTTGGCGCGCGCGCTGTCTTGCAGGGCATCACGCTGGGTGTGCAGCCGGGCGAGGTGCTGGGCGTGGTGGGCCCCAATGGGGCGGGCAAGACCACCTTGTTTGAAATCCTGTCGGGTCGCAATAGGCCCACGCAAGGCCGCGTGATGTTTGAGGGGCGCGACATCACGGCACTGCCACTGCACCAGCGTGCACGCCTGGGGCTGGCGCGGACCTACCAGTCACCGGTCGTGCCCGAGCAACTCAGCGTAGGCCAGGTGCTCAAAGCAGCGCGTCAAGCCTACGCACCTTACTTGACTGCGCACCATGCGCAATGGGCCTGTGAACAGGTTGGCCTGACGGTGTCACTTGCACAAAGTGCGGGCTCACTGGAAACCCTGAATCGCCGTAAGCTCTTGCTCGCCTGCCTGCTGATGCGCCGACCCAAGGTGTTGTTGATGGACGAGCCCGCCGCCGGATTGCTGGGCGCTGAAGTGGACGAGATTGACAACATACTGCGCTACTTGGCGCAGCAGTTGGGCGTGGCCATCATGTTGGTTGAGCATCGGCTAGAGCTGCTGGCGGCGATTGCTGAACGCGTGGTGGTGCTGGATGGCGGCGAGTTGATTGCCGAAGACAAGCCGCACCGGGTGTTCTTGCACCCGCGAGTGCGCGCTGCATATTTTGAAACCCATGCGGAGGCGGCATGAACTCCGCCCCCGTTGAAGTGTTGCAGGTGAGCCAGCTCTCGGCCGGTTATGGCCCGCTGACGGTGCTGCACGATTTGGACATGACGGTGTTCGCGGGTGAGCGCATCGGACTGGTGGGTCTGAACGGGCATGGCAAGTCCACGCTGTTTCGCGCCATCTCCGGCTTGACCGACTGGCAACGCGGCTCGATCAAATTGCGCGGCCAAGAAGTGGGCGGCATACGCACCCAAGGCCCGGGTCGGCACACGCACCGCATTGTGCGTTTGGGCTTGGCCCATATGCCGCAGGGGGACGCCATTTTTCCTGGGCTCACAGTGGCGCAGCATTTGGATTGCGGCGCCTACACCCGCCAAGCCTGGCGCGAGCGCGCGCAGCGGCGCGACGCTTTGCTCGACATCTTTCCGCCACTGAAACAGTTGCTGCAAGCCCCAGTTGGCACGCTGTCGGGCGGGGAGCGGCGCATGGTCTCGTTGGCGCGCGGCCTGATGGTGGATGCGGTGCTGTTTTTGGTGGACGAACCCTCACTGGGCCTGGCGCCCAAGATCAGCCGTGCGGTGATGGACGCGCTGATGCGCATTGATCTGCGCAACGGCGCCATGGTGATCGCGGAGCAAAACATGTCGTTGCTGGAAGGCCGCTGCACCCGTATCTTGGGCATGCACGCCGGCAGTTTGAAGGGGAGCGCGTGATGCCCGATATCGATCTGTCTTTTGTGCTGTTGTCGGCCCTCACCTTGGCCTCGATTTATGGCTTGCTGGCGTTGGGGGTGTCCATCATTTGGTCCAGCTTGGGTATGCTCAATATGGCCCACGGTCTGACCTTCACCGTGGCCGGTTATGGCGCCGCGCTGGCCGCCACCATGATCAGCGACAACGGCGCGGTGGTGCTGGGCGCAGGCATGGCGGCGGGCATGCTCAGTGGCTTGTTCATTTGTTCGGTGGCCTTCATTCCCTTGCACGACAAACCCAATTTTGTGGTGCGCAGTTTGATTGCCACTTTGGCCCTGAGCCTGCTGGGCAGCCAAGTGCTACTGTGGGCGTTTGGTCCCAATGCGCGCAGCCTGCCGCCGCTGTTTGGCAGCGAACCCGTGGTGCTGCTGGGCATGACTTTGCTGCCTGACAAACTTGGCGCGATCGGGGTGGCCGCTGCCTTGATGCTGGCCACGCTGTGGTGGATGAAGCACAGCCGCACGGGTTTGGAAATTCGCGCCATGATGCAAAACCCCGAAGGCGCCGCTTTGGTGGGCATTGGCCTGCGCAGCACCGCCATGGCGGTGATGGCGGTGACCGGTGCGCTGGCGGGCTTGGCGGCGGTGCTGCTGTCGCAAACCTATTTTGTCAGCCCCTTCTCGGGCACCACACCCTTGGTCAAAGGCTTGATTGTGGCGCTGTGCGGCGGCCTGGGCAGCATTCCGGGCGCGCTGCTGGCCGCTGCTTTGATCGGTACCTTGGAAGCCTTGACCGGTGCGCTGCTGGGTGGCCAGTATGTGCTGATGACGCAATTCATGTTTGTGATCGCGGTCTTGATCGTGCGGCCACGGGGCATTGCCGGCTTGCTGGACCACACCCGTGAATAAGCACATTACCCCGCACCTCCAGGATCAGGAACTATCCGTATGAACATCCCCAAATCCTCTCCGGTCATGTACCTGGTCGGGCGCCGTCGGTGGTGGCCCGTTCTGGGCGGTCACGGTGACAAGCTGTGGCACCGCGTGCGCTATCCGTTCACACGCCGCACGGTGTTGCATGTACAAGGGGTCTACAACCCCAAGACACTGGCGCGAGAGAAAAAAATCCTCAACAAGAAACCGATTTGGTGGGCGCTGGGCTTGGCCGCTTTGGCGGTGCTGCCGCCTTTGGCCAGCGTGGGCTTGGAGAGCAACAGTCTGTTGTCTGCTGCCGCCATTTTTGCGCTGTATGCCGCGATCAATTTGGTGTGGATGCTGATCATCGGGACCGCTGGGATTTTTTCACTTGCCACCTTGGCGGTGGTGGGCTCGGCGGCCTACACCAGCGCCTGGTTGTCGGTCACGTACGGCTTGCCCTGGTGGGGCATGATCGGCGTGGGCGGGGTCACGGGCTTGCTGGCGGGCGTGATCATTGCCATTCCAGCCACGCGGCTTGAAGGTTTCTATTACGCTTTGCTGACCCTGGGTTTGGTAGAGCTGTGCCGCGTGTCGGTGGTGCAGTCCAAAGCCTTGGGCTCGGCCACGGGTGGGCTGTACGGCGCCGACAGCTATGTGCCCGACAATTTCAGCGAAATGGGCGAACTCCTGCTGGGTTACTACGCCTGCTTGGCGGTGATGCTGCTGGCGCTGGGCTTGTACCGCGCGGTCAACGGTCAGCGTCTGGGGCGTTTGCTGCGCGCTGCACCCGAAAAGCAAGAGGCCTTTGCCCAAGCGGTGGGCATTGATTTTCTGCGCGCCCGCATCGAGGTGTTCTTGATCTCGTCCACTGCGCTGGGTCTCATCGGCGGGTTTTACGCGACCCATTTCAAAGGCGCTTCGCCATCGCTGTTTGGCATGGACAACTTGCTGCTCTTGTTGGCCATGATCGTGATCGGTGGGCTGGGCACGGCCGAGGGTGCGGTGGTCGGCACTTTGCTGGTGGTGGGCATTGACAAATTGTTGGTGGACCTGGGCCCGATGCGCTTGGTCTTCATTGGGCTGTTGATGCTGGCCACCGTGCTGTTTACCCGCAATGGTTTGTTTGGCATGAAGGCGCAATTTGAAGCCTGGCGAGACCGCATTCGCAGCCAAGCACGTGCCAGCCGTTCTGAACATGGAGGAGAGGTCATGCCTGAAGAAGCCGTCGACATTCACGACAAAAACATCATTGCCCATCGCCGCTTTGACAAGCGTACACGCGAGGCACTCAAGCTGCTCATCACCCCCGAGGTGATCGAGGAGCACCGCGTGTGTCCCCGCGGCCAGCACAGCGACGCATTGATGCGTTTGCTCAATTACTTTCGCGTGGCATCCTTGGTCGACAAATACGCGCTGTTTGCGGAGGAGCCCTTCAAGCGCTACCGCGTGATTGCCTTGTCTGGCGTGCGCGGTGTGCCGCCACGCAGGGTGGACGATAAAGCTTACAGCGATCTGGACACGGCCTACCACGCGGTCTTTCTCAAGCGCTGCCAGGATTTGGTCGAATCCTGAGCCTTCATTTATTTCTAGAGAGCACATTCCATGGCGCAAATTCGCATTCACGGCTATACCGACAACCTGTCTGTCAAAGCAGGTCACAGCGTCACCGCGCACATCAGTGCCGAAGGCGTGACCCAGGTGCAAGCGCAACTCGTGCGCTTGATTCATGGCGATGAAAACCCGCAAGGCCCCGGCTTTATGGAGCAAGACATAGAGGCCGATATCAACCGCGTCTGGCCCGTGCAGCGCCAGTATCTGCAGGCCGGCAATTTTTTGCGCGTGGAAGATACGCAAGGGCGTTTGAATGCACCCGGTGCAATCACGCTGCATGCCTTCATCTACCCCACCTTGCCATCTGAAGGGCGCCAAGTGATCTTGGGCAACTGGGACGTGGAGCGTCGCTGCGGTTATGCCCTGGGTCTGAACGGACAAGGTCAGCTGGAATTTTGGCTGGGTGACGGTCAGCAGGTCGACGCCGTGACGGCCGAGGTGCCGATGATGGCGCAAATTTGGTACTTCGTATCCGCCAGTTATGACCCGTCCAGTGGCGTGGCCACCGTACACCAAGAAGCGGTGCTCAATCGCTACAACTCGTTGCTGTCTAAGATCGTGCCCATCGACTTTCATTCGCATGTGCAAACCCGCTTGCGCGCGAGTGCCGGCGTGGGCACAGGCTTTTTGATTGCGGGTGCGCATGACCGCAACCCTGCGCGGGGCAACTTTGTCGCGCAATGCTTTAACGGCAAGATCGACCGACCCGGCCTGCTGGGGGCGGTGGCCACGCCAGACATGCTGGCCAAGCTGCGCACCGGCCACCCCACACACCACAGCGCCACGCTGGCGTGGTGGGACACCAGTGTGGGCTATACCGAAAACGGCATTGGCGAGACCGTCCACGACAGCGGCCCTTACCAGTTGCATGCGCAAGGCGTCAACTGCCCGGTGCGCGGCCAAACCGGTTGGAACTGGAACGGGCGCAACGACTGTTACCGCCTCTCGCACCATGAGTACGGCGGCATCGAGTTTCATGAAGACGCGATGACCGATTGCTGCTGGGCGCCCACCTTCAGCTTTCATGTGCCAGAAAGTTTGCGCAGCGGGGTGTATGCGATTCGCCTGCGTCCCACTGACGAAGATGATCACCCTGAAGCCGGTGCCATGGCCGAGGAATATTTGCCACTGTTTGTGCGCGCCGCCAAACCCAGCGCCCCGCTGGCCATGTTGATCCCGACCGCCAGTTACATGGCCTACGCCAACGCGCAGCTGACTTTTGAAATTCCGGTGGCCCAGGCCATCACGGCGTGTGTGCCGGTGTTCCAGCCTGAGGACATTGATTACTATAAAAACGGCTTGGAGTTCGGCTTGTCCACCTATGACCGTCACCGCAGCGGCCATGGCGTGTGCTATACCTCACGGCGACGCCCCATCATCAACATGCGGCCCAAGTGCCGCATGCCCGGCGTGGCCTGGCCTTGGCAGTTTCCAGCCGATTTGTCTATCATCGCGTGGCTCGAAAAAATGGGTTACGACTACGAAGTGTTGACTGACGACGACTTGCATCACGAAGGCGCTGCCGCCTTAAAGCCCTACAAAGCCGTGATCAACGGCACCCATGCCGAGTACTACTCAGAGCCGATGTTGGACGCCACCGAGGATTATCTGGCCGAGGGCGGGCGAATTCTGTACCTGTCGGGCAACGGCTATTACTGGGTGGTGGGCTACAAACCCGACATGCCCTGGATCATGGAGGTGCGCAAACTCGAAGCCGGCTCGCGCGCCTGGCAAGCGCGCCCGGGCGAGCATTACCTGGCCACCACCGGCGAGCGCAGCGGGCTGTGGCGGCACCGCAACCGAGCGCCGCAAAAACTCGTGGGCACCGGGTTTGCATCTGAAGGTATGGACGAGTCAGTGCCGTTTCGCCGCATGCCCGACAGCTATCACAAGAGCGTGGCCTGGATCTTTGAGGGCGTCACCGAAGAGCTGTTTGGCGACTTTGGCCTGGGGGGCAACGGTGCGGCGGGCATCGAAATCGACCGCTACGACCTGACGCTGGGCACGCCACCGCACGCGCGCATTTTGGCCACCAGCGAGGGCTTTTCCGACAATTACCCCTTGGTGCAAGAAGAGATCATGTACAACCACCCGGGCATGGGCGGCACGCAAAACCCCGGGGTGCGTGCTGACATCGTCTACTTCACCACGCCTAACCATGGCGCCGTGTTCTCGCCCAGTTCGATTGCCTGGGGCCAGGCCCTGCCTTGCCGTGACTTTGACAACCCGGTCTCGACCATCATGAAAAATGTGGTGGATGCGTTTATCAAAGAGGGCGAGTTGCCTGGCATGGCCTACAGCGCTGAAGAAAAACACTGGCGCTGAGCCCAGACCTTGAGTGCTGGCCATGCCCGGATCAACCCTGATGGACGCCGCGAAACAAAAGGAGTTCAATTCACTGACGACTCGCCCGAGTCGCCCTGCGATGAACACCGAAACTTTTGGCAAAACACTGTTGGAGTTGTACCGCCTCGCGCGCATGGCGCCGATGCAGAATTTCCAACGCCTGGCGCTTGATGCCATCAGTGCGCGCTTTGACTTTGACTCTGCCTGGTGGGGCATGGCGTCACAGCCACCCGAGGGAGAGTTGGAAATTCACGCCTCATTGCCTTACCGCTTGCCCGCGTTCTACCCGGGCTTGTGGGACGAGATCAAAGAACAAGACACGATGGCCGATGCCGCCATGGCCGAGCCGGGCACTTGCGTGAATTTTGGTCGCAAACAACTGTATGCAACCCCCGGTCTGGCCTCGCTCATGGCGCGCTTTGGCATCACCGGTTGTTTGTGCACTGTCACTTTATTGCCCGAACTCAATCTCATGGCCTTCTTGTCCTTGTACAGGATGGAGGGCAAGCCTAGCTTCACCGAACACGAGCGCCGCACCCTGCAGTTGCTCATGCCGCATATGACGGCGGCCTTGTCCGCCAATTGGATGCTGCATTTGGAGCGGGTGCGCTCCAACAGCGCCTCGGGGCGCGCTTCTTTGGGTGTGGTCGACCAGCGCGGTATGCTGTATGTGGCCGATCAGGCCCTCACCGCCGCTTTGCGTTTGGAGTGGCCGCAATGGCAGGGGCCGTTGCTGCCTGAGGCGTTGGTGCGGCATTTGCGCGCAGGTACTTCGTACCGCGGGCAGCGCTTGAGCGTGCGTCTGCACCCTGTGGGCAATTTGTGGTTGCTTGATCTGCGCTCCGTCAGCCATGTGGGCCGCCTGTCGCCACGCGAGGCAGAGATCGCGCAGCAGTTTTCCGCTGGCTCCAGCTACAAAGAAATCGCACGCGATTTGGGCATCGCACCAGCCACAACGCGCCATCATTTGCGCGAAATTTACCGCAAGCTGGAAGTCTCTGACAAGGCCGCACTCGCGCACAAACTCATGGACATGGGGGACGACGGCGACATCAACGTCGAAGGATTGAGCATCTTTGAAGAATTGCCTGGCGCTCCCATGGGTTTTGGACGTTTACCGGTGGGGTGAGCGCGGCGGTCGTGGCTGTGGCTCAGGTCAAGCTGCCTTGCACGCTCGCACCCCCACCCGGACGCTGGCTTTGATTGTTTGCGAAGGCAACTCGCCAAACATGATTTTGTAGTGCCTCGTGAAATGGCTGGCACTGGAAAACCCCAAATTGCAAGCAATGTCAATGATGGCCGGGGCGTCGTTTTGCTTGAGTATGCGACGCGCTGCGTTCAAGCGCAGCGCACGCAAATAGGCTTGCGGCGTGGTGTGTACAAACTCTTCAAAACAGTATTGCAAGCTGCGTCGGCTGGCGTAGGCGGCGGCGCAAATGTCGGGTACACCAATGGGGTCGTGCACATGCGCTTGCATAAAGTCGATGGCCCGCTGCACCACTTTGAGCCTTGAGTCGGTGCGGCGCGGGATGCTGGCGTCTTGCGTGGCGCTGTGCATGGCCAGCAACACGGTTTGACTCAAGGTGGCGCTGAGCAATTCGGCTTCTTGGACTTGGCTGTCCAGCGGTTCAATGCCATGGGCTGCATTCGCCGTGACCGCCAACAGCAAATGCCGAATGGCGCTGGCCGCGTCCGGTGACAGGCCGAGGTTGCGATCGCGCTCGGCTTGGTGCAGCCATTCCAATTTGGGGCCGGTCAACTGGTTCAGCGTGTCGCGGTGCACCGACAAGCCAATCAGATCCAACTCCCCGGCCGAGACCAGTTGATGTTCATCGTCAGCGCCAAACACCAGCAGCGATTCGCGCGCCAGCGGCCGCCCTGCAAAGCTGGAGCCCGGTTGCACGGCCAGTGGAATGGCCAGCACCAGGTGGTCCCGCGGCGGCGTGATTTGTTGGCGCAGATGCAAGTTGCTGGTTTCACGCAGCAGCGCGCCTTGGTCCATCACCATTTGCCAGGCGTGGCCCTGAAAGCGCCCGCAGCTGAGCTGCTCGTAGTGTTGCTGCCAGCCGTTCAAGGCCTGGGCTTGGTCCTGGGCGTCGGACCAGTTGTGATCGTGGATCGAGGCCATGCGTGTGTCCCTGTGCGCTTCATGGTGTCTGAGCAATGTGCAAGCCAAGTCCTTGTGCGCGCTGCACCAAAACGGCACGTGTGGCGGCCACATCCACCAAGGGGGTCCGGCGCGCCTGGCTCACTTCGCTTGCATCAAAGTCACGATGTTGCGACGGAATGGAGGCGCTGGCTATAGAGGAAAGTACCCAGTTCGTGACCTGGGCTATTTGTTCATCGTTCAAACCCGAGCCCATCACGCCGGGCACTTGAAGCAAAAACTCGCGCCCACCGGGCACACGCAAAAACTGCCCGAGCTGGCGCATATCGGGCACGCGCGCGCTGGCCGAGCCGCTGCCGTCCAGGCTGTGGCAACCGGCGCAGTGCAAGACATACAGGGCTCTGGTGCTGTGGGCGGGCGAAATGGACGGCGCGTTGGCGCGCTGCACCACCTGCCGCCCCAAGGTGGTGGCGGTGTTGCCGTGGACCTCATGGGCGTGGGTGGCCGGTCCCATGAAGGAGCCAACCACGGCGAATGCAAAGGCTGCACTCAGGAAGGCCGGCCGTCGGACACCTGTGCGCATGAGCTTACTTGAGCAGTTGCATACGCAGGGCCCGCGACTGCGGCGGACTGCCTGCACTGCTGCGCGCCGTGGCGATTTCGTCGGCGCTGTAGGCGGGGCCTTGTCGCTTTTGCAGGCCTTGCAAATGGCTGGCAATGACGGCCAGTTGTTCATCGTTCAGTTGACCGGCAAAAGCGGGCATGCTGCCGACAAAACGCTGACCGTTGACCACGATCAGACCCGACAGGCCATGGGTGATGACTTGCGCCAGGTAGTTGCGGTCTGCGCCTAGGCGTTGCCAGTGCTCGCCTTGAAGGGACGGCGCCAGGCCCACCGTGCCACTGCCATCGGCCTGGTGGCAGGCGGCGCAGTGTTGCGCAAACAGCGCAACGCCATCGGCAGCTTGCGTCAGCGGCGCGCACAGGCTGAGCACGCTGGTCAGCAGCCAAGGAAAAGCAAGCCGCATCAGGCCACGCCTACAATGATGGAGGTGGTGCAGTGGAACATGGAGCTGGTGTTGGCCATGCACCAGTTGATGTCGTTGTGCACACCCAGGCGGTAGCCGGGCCGTTCGCGCTCGTTGTTGTTGCACAGACATTCGCCGCAGGAGCCTTTGCCGCAGCAGTCGTTGTAAGACACCAGGTAGTGACGGCCGTCTTGCGGGTTCAGGCAGGTGCCGACCCACGACACCTTGGAGGCCTCGGTGCCCGGCGGGCATTGCGTGAGCGAGCCACCGCAGCAGGTGCACAAAAAGCCGTCAAAGGCGCAGTAACGCCAATACTCGCATTGCGTGGGGTCCAGCGTTTTGTCGAGTTTCTTGCCGGGCTCGGCCGCTTGTGCGCCCATGAACTGGCCGCTGCGATCAAAGGGCAGCATGGGCAAGATCGCGCCGCCCACCAGCGCCGTGCCCAAGCGCGTGACGAAACTGCGGCGTCCGTGTTGGCTGGCCACTGCGCGCACGCGCCGCTCGGTCAATCGGTCCAAGATGTTCAATAACCATGTCATGGTGAATCTCCGGTAAGGCCTGACTTCAGGCGGTCTGGCCTTCAAGGTATTTTTGAATCGTCGGCGTGTCCATGTCATGCGCGTTGAGCAAGCTGTCAAGCTGCTCACGCGAGTTGACCAAGCCTTTGGCGCGCACGGTGCCTTCGCGGTCCATCAACACCGCGTAGGGCAAGCGCGAGACGCGGTAGCTCATGCCCAGTTCTGTGGACAGCAGGTAGGGCATGGCTTGCAGCCCTTGCGCACGCATGAACTGCAGATGATCGCCTTCGCCGTCGCTGGCCAGGACCACGCGCAAGCTGCTGGCTTCGTCGCGCGCCAGGTGCTTCAAGATAGGGATCAGTTTTTTGCACACCGGGCAGGTGGGCGCCAAAAAGAACAGCAGCGTGGGTTGTGCTTGGGGGCCGCCGATCACCACCTGCTCAGACTGCAAACCGATCAGGTCAAAAATGGGCGAGGGCTGGCCGACGGCTGGGCCCGCATCGGTCACCAGTGCACCCATGGGCGCGACCCGCTCAAACAGCACACCGACTTGGCGCGACAGCGCCCACACCAAAAGGCCCAGCGCGAGCACGGCGAGCCACAACAGAACTACGGAAATGGTCATGGCATCCATGGGCGTTCTTTCTTTAAATGGGGAAGGGGCGGCGGGTTTGCCGCAGCACTTGGTGAAACGCGGCCCAGAGCAAGCTGCCCAGCAGCACCGCGCCCAGGGTCACGCCGTAATCGGCGAGGTGCATCTCGCGTGGCACCAGGCTGGCGCTGGCGGGCAGGCACAGCAGCGTCAAGACGAGGTTGCGCAGCACCAGGGCCCAAGACAAGGGCAAAGGTTCGCCGCCGCAACCGCAGTCGAGTCGACGGCCGGCTTTGCGGTGCCAAGCCATGGTGCTGGCATACAGCAGTAACAAGGCCGTGGCCCCAGCGGCGCCAACTTCGCGCCAAGGGGAAAGCAGCAGCAAGCCAAAGCCGATTTCGGCCAAGGGCATAGCCCCGCTGAGCGGGGTGATCAAGGCGTCGGGTACGCGGTAGGCGCCCAGGTGTTGCACAAACAAGCTGCGGTCCAGCAGCTTCACGAGGCCGGCATGCAGCAGCAAGGTCGCCAGCCAAGCGGCTGGAATCCAAACGGCCAAAGGGTCGAGCGTGAGCGGTGTCGCGTTCATGGTCTGGTCCTCAGTCGTGCGACTCGATGTGCAGCGCAGCCTCACCTGCCTTGGTCACCGAGCTCAGGTGCGTGAGCTTGCCGTTGCCTGGCCAGCGCCACACGTTCATGGCGCCGGTCATGCCGTCCAGCGCTTGCAGGCGTTCGCCGTTGTGCGAAAAGGTGAGCGAGGCTGTGCCTTTGCCCGGATGTCGGGCCACGCGTTGGCCGGTCTGCAGGTCAAACACCCACAGCTGGGCGGCGGGGCTCTTGTGCGAGCCTTCAGCGCCTTTGGGGTGCATGCCGGCCACCAGCCAGTGGGCGCTGGGGTCGACGGCAAAGTTTTGGTAACCACCGGGCCGCCATCCGCCCTTGCGGTCTGCGGCGGTGACCAGCGACTGTTGGCGCACCACGCGTGCCACCGGGCCGCCCAGATCGAGTTCGGTCAACAGACCCAGGAAGGAGACAAACCAGTAACGGTCGCCCACTTGTTCAGCGTGGTGAAACCAAGCGTCGGTGTCGGCGTCAAAAAGCTTGGCGCTGACCTGGCGATCGGCGACTTGGCCTTGCTCGTTCAGCGTGATGGTGGCGACTTTGCCGTCGCCGCACAGCATAGAGAACCGGTGGCCGCTGGCCGCAGGCAAGGTGCCCCAGCAACCTGGGGTTTGAATCTCGTTGACGACCTGGCGCGCGGTCAAGTCGACCACGGTGATCGAGGTGGCCGGCGTGGCGTTCTGCACCAGCACATAGCGCCCACTGCCGGTGGCGCGCACCAGACCGCGGTAGTTCAGCGCCTGCGCGCGGCGCGGTGGCAAGATCACTTCGTATTTGGGCGCCAGATTCACGGTGTCGTGCACTTCCAGCAAGTCGGTGCGCTCGCCCCGCGTGCCGCGGCTGTAGTAGGTGGTGGCCACATACAGTTCGTCGGCCTTGGCGCTGAGGGTGAAGTTACCGGCAAAGCCGGTCGAGACCATGCCCAAAAAGCGACCCTGAGTGGCATCAAACACGCGAATGCGGCCATCGATAATGTGACTGATGGCCACATCGGCCACATAGACCCGCGAGGTCGGGGCTTGGGCCAGACTGGTCACCGTCAGAGTTTCGGCTGGCAGTTCTTGCGCAGTGATTTTTGGCGATGGGGTTGAAGGCGGCGCGGCGTGCGCGCTGGCTGCCAACAGCAGGCCGGCCGCAAGACGACTCAGGGTCTGCGCTCCTGCATGAGGCCTTGTGCCGACTGACCTGAAAAAGGTATTCATCTGTGGTTCCTCCTGAACCCCGGGGTAAGGGATCAGTCTAAAGGGGAAGCCCCCCAAGCCACTATCACGAATCGGCAAAGAAGCCGGCCCGTCGCGCCAGCCGGTTAGACCTCACCAGCGCAGGAATCGGGCACCCAACACCGCCCCGACCACCGCGCTCAAGCCCATGCCGCCCGAGTACCACAGGGCGAAGAAGGTAAAGCTGTTTTCGGTGCAGTGCAGCGAGTAGAACATCGCGGCCAGGGCGCCGGCCAGCAAGCCCGATGCTGCGCCAGTGAGCCCTGGCCGGGTTGGGGCCATGTCGCGCAGCGTCCACATCAATGCAGCCAATACAGGCAGGGCGATGAATGCGATGTTCAAAGTGCACACTTGCCAGCTCGTCCCCAAGGCCAAGGCGCTGCGCTGCGGCACCGGGGCTTGTAGCAGCTGACTCATGCCTTGCCCGCCCATGGCCAGCAGTGCCAAACCAATGGCCCAAGGCGCGTTGCCCATCTGCCTACCCGGGTGGACCATGCGGTACACCAAGGCTGCACTGAAAACGAGTAGCGCAAACAGCCACACCATCTTCAAGCTGAAGACCGAAGTGCTTGCGAACTCACTCAGCTTCGGATTCAAACCCAGGTAAAGCACCATCACGACGCAAACCGCCAGTGCGACCGCCAAACGCCCACCGACTTGCCGGGGAGCCGGTCCTTGCGCGGGGCCGGCGTCGTGCGCTAACAAAGCAATCAATTCATCGGTGTTCATGGTTTCGCTCTCCATTGGGTGGCCAAGGCCTTTAAGCCTCGGTGCACATTCACTTTCACGGCCGCTTCGCTTTGCCCAGTCAAGGCCGCGGTCTCGGTGATCGACAGGCCTTGCAATTTGGTGTGTTCAATCGCCAGGCGCTGCTTGTCGGGCAACAGCGTCAGCATATGGCCCAGGTCGCGCTGCGAGTCGGCCGCTTCGGTGTCGCCGCTGATGGACAAAATTTCTGACCAGTCGTCGATGTCATCGTGCAAAGCCTCACGCCGGCCGTGCGCGCGCAAATGGTCAATCCATTTGTAGCGTGCGATCGCGTACATCCACGCCGTGAAGGCTTGCTCACTTTGGTAGGTGTGGCGTTTTTGATGAATGGCCAACAGAGTTTCTTGCACAAGGTCCTCGACATCACTGGGTTGCGACTGCATGCGTCGATTCAGAAAGCGCCGCAGGTAGCCACTGATGACTTTCAAAGCGCGCGCATAGCAGGCGGCGTCACCCTCCTGGGCTTGCAGCCATAGCGCATGCAATTCGAGTTCAATGGTTTGCAGGCTTTCGCTCATCAAGTCAGTTCGTTGTGGGTCAAGAAAAAGTTACAGATTAAAAAGAAGTAAATAAATTAAATTTTTCGTAACTTTTCGGTGTGATGCGACGGATTACACCATGACAGCGCTTGACAAGTGCCAAGACGGCATCAGTCAAAGCGGTCACTTTCAACCTTCCATCCTTCAGGAGATTTTTCATGAACAAGCAACAACTTCTCGCCATCGCTTTGGGCTCTGCATATGCCGTCGTGGCCAGCCTGCCCGCCCATGCTGCGGGCAATCCCTTCAGCGCCAAAACATTGGATGCTGGTTACCAAGTCGCCCAAGCCGACATGAAACCCGATATGAAGGGTGAGATGAAAGGCGATATGAAAGCCGACATGAAGGCCAAAGAGGCCAGCTGTGGTGCCGACAAGAAAATGGACAAGGGTATGGACAAGAAGAAAGACGGCAGCTGCGGTGGTGACAAAAAGGCCGATATGAAGATGGACAGCAAAGCCAAGGACGGCAAGTGCGGTGAAGCCAAGTGCGGCGCTGACAAGAAAAAATAAGCCCTGCCAACGGCCCATCGATTTTCAAAGCTGAACCATGTCCATGCACTCCATTGCTCAACCCGCCGCCGGCTTGGGTTTTCGCCGCGAGTTGATCTCGGCGCTGCAGCAAGGTGTGCCGGACGCGGTCCAGTTTTTCGAAGTCGCTCCCGAGAACTGGGCCGGCATGGGCGGCCGCGCGGGTCGCGACTTTCGCGCCTTCACCGAACGCTTTCCTTTTGTCTGCCACGGCTTGTCTTTGTCCCTGGGTGGCCCAGGGCCGTTGGACGAGATCTTGCTGCGCCGTACCAAGGGCTTTATGCGCGAACACGGCATCAGCCTTTTTACCGAACACTTATCTTGGTGCGCGGACGACAGCCACCTGTTCGAGTTGCTCCCTATTCCCATGACCGAAGAAGCGGTGCGCTACACGGCCCAGCGTATTGCAAGGGCGCAAGATATTTTGGGCATGCGCATCGGCGTGGAAAACGCCTCCACCTACATCGCCCCGCCGGGTGCCGAAATGACCGAGCCCGAATTCGTGCGCGCCGTGGTGGAGCAGGCCGATTGCCTGCTGCACTTGGACGTGAACAATATCTATGTCAACAGCCAGAATTTTGGCTTTGACCCCCACGCCTACTTAGAGCAACTGCCACTGGAGCGCACCTGCTATGTGCATGTGGCGGGGCACTACGTCGAAGACGATGGTTTGCACATCGACACCCACGGCAGCGACGTGATCGACCCGGTGTGGCAACTGCTGCAAGCCGCTTACCAGCGCATCGGCCACGCGGTGCCAACGTGCTTGGAGCGCGATTTCAATATCCCCGACCTGCCCACCTTGACGCAAGAGGTGGCGCACATTGCACGCCTGCAACAAGCGGCCTGGAGTCGCGTTTCAGAGCCGCATTTATCGCCCGCAGCGCACCCAGCTTTGCCTCATGTAGCCTCTCCTTGGCAGGTGGCTTGATGCTCGCGTTTCAAGAGTTTCAGCATGCCCTCGCGCAGCACCTGCGCGACCCGCACCACACACGCCGTCCTGCAGGGGTGCCACCACGCCGCATGGCGGTTTACAACGAGCTGGTATTCAACAACCTGTGCGGGTTTTTGGACAGTTGCTTTCCGGTCAGCCGCCAATTGTTGGGCGAGGCGCGTTGGCGCCGGCTGTGCCGCACCTTTGGCCGTGACTGGCCGTTGCACACGCCTTGGTTCCGCGAGATTCCGCGTGAGTTTGTGCGCTACCTCAGCGAAGGCCGTATAGCCCAAATCCTGCCGCGCAGCTTGGCCGAGCTGGCCCATTACGAATGGGCCGAGCTATCGGTGGACGTGATGGAGGTCACGCTCCCTGCACACGACTGCCAAGGCGACATGATGCAAGCGCGCGTGCTGCTGAACCCGGCGCGGGTGGACGTGGCCAGCGCCTGGCCGGTGCACCGAATCGGCCCGACCTGGCAGCCCCGAAAAACAGAGCCCACTTTTTTGGTGGTGTTTCGCGATGCAGAGCTCGCAGTGCAATTTACCGAAATCAACGCCGTCACCGCCCATGTGTTGGCGCTCTTGGACAGCGGCCTGACCGGCCAGCAAGCCTTTGCGCAACTGGCCCAAGAGATGGCCCACCCCGACCCCGAAGCCCTGCAAGGCTTTGGCCAGCAACTTCTCAACAGCCTGCGTGAGCAAGGCGTCATTTTGGGCACCCTGACATGAACTCTGTACGTCTATTTTTCCGCCTTGGCATGAGCGCACTCGACACGGCAGGCCTGTGGCTCGGTCTGCTCAGCCTGCGCCTGCTGCTGGCTTGGGAGTTTGGCGAGGCCGGTTTTGAAAAACTGAATGGCAGTAACTGGTTTGCTGACATTCAAGACCAGTTTCCCTGGCCCTTCAAGCTGATCTCCGCCGATTTGAACTGGGCACTGGCTACGGGTTTTGAAATCGTGGGTGCCATCGCCTTGCTCATCGGTCTGGGCACACGCTTCTTTTCAGCCTCGCTGATCGTGCTCACCGTGGTCGCCATAGCCAGTGTGCATTGGCCCGAATCGTGGTCTACCTGGGCTGAATTGTTTCAAGGCTATGCCTTGACCGACAAAGGCCACGGCAACTTCAAGCTGCCCGTGATCTACATCGCCATGCTGCTGCCGCTGGTGTTCATAGGGCCTGGGCGCTTGTCGCTGGACCATCTGTTTAAAACCCGTGCAGTCAATGCCACAATCCCCAGCAATTGATGGCGCAATGCAAGGGGAAATTGAATGCCTGTGACACTGCCGAATTTCGATGATGTGCTCGCCGCTGCGCAGCGCCTGCAAGGCCACGCGCACCGTACGCCAGTGCTGCAGTCGCGCAGCCTGAATGCGCGCCTGGGGCTGCAGGTTTTTTTCAAGTGCGAGAATTTTCAGCGCATGGGCGCTTTCAAATTTCGCGGTGGCTTCAACGCCTTGTCTTGCTTTACCCCGGCGCAGCGTCAGGCTGGTGTGGTGGCTTATTCGTCGGGCAATCATGCGCAGGCCATTGCTTTGTCGGCGCAGATCTTGGGCATGCCGGCCACGATCGTCATGCCGCACGACGCCTCACCCGCCAAGCTCGCGGCCACGCGCGGCTATGGCGCGCAGATCGTCGGCTACGACCGCTACAGCGAAGACGCGATGGCGATCGCGCAAGGCCTGGCCGCGGAGCGCGGCATGACTTTCATCCCGCCTTTCGACCATGCCGATGTGCTGTGCGGCCAAGGCACGGCGGCGCTGGAATTGTTTGACGAGGTGGGCGCGCTGGACAGCCTGTTCGTCTGTCTGGGTGGCGGCGGTTTGCTCAGCGGCAGTTTACTGTCGACCCAAGCGCGAGCGCCGCATTGCCAGGTGATTGGCGTAGAGCCCGAAGCGGGCAACGACGTGCAGCAGTCGCTGCGCCGGGGTGAGCGGGTGCGCATCGCCACGCCCCAAACCATTGCCGATGGCGCGCAAACGCCGATGGTGGGCGCGCTCACTTTTGAGATCATTCGCCGCCATGTGGCGGACATCCATACCGTGAGCGATGCACAACTGATCGAGGCCATGCGTTTTTATGCCGAGCGCATGAAGATGGTGGTGGAGCCTACGGGCTGCCTGTCGCTGGCTGCCGTGGTGCAAGCTGCGCCGCAACTGCAAGGCCAGCGCGTGGGCGTGATCATCAGCGGCGGCAATGTGGACTTGGCGCGCTTTGCGCAGTTGCTCAGTGATCCGCTGCCCAGCGCTGCCGCTGAGACAAAGATCCATGCACAAGGCCCACTGAGCCCTAACGCGCCTTCAAGCGCAAAGCCCGGGCCTGTGCCAGCCACAAAGCCACCACGCTGAGCAGGCTGCACAGCAGCACCCAGCGCAGACCTACGGCATAGCCGCCATCGGGGTTCCACAAAAGACCCAGTGCCCAAGGCGCAGCAGCACGGGCCAGGGCAATGGGCACACCCAGCAGGCCGTTCAATTGCCCCACATGGTCGCGACTCACGTACTGCGCAAAGGCCGTGCCTTTGACGATGGTGTTCAAGCCATTGCCCAAACCAAACAGCAGCACAAACCACAAGGCAGGCAGGGCAGTGACACCGCCAAACACCAGGGCGCACAGGCCCAGCGGAATCAAGACGGGGATCCAGCGGTTGGCGGCATGCACATCCAAGTGCCGCTCAAACATGAACAGCAGCCACCGCCCCACCACCTGAATCACGCCGATCGACGCCGGGATCGCCAACACCCAAGCCAGCGGTAAGCCCGACTCGCGCAGCAAATTCACCAGGTGCACCGGCAAGGCCGAGGTGACCATCATCATCAAAATCATGAACAGCGACAGCAACCAAAAAGGCGGCTGTTTTAAAAATACTCGCACAGAGACAGGCGTCGCTCCGGTCTGCGCTGCCGCGTGTTGCGCACGCCTTGCGCCGCCCAGCAGCAGCGCATGCAAGGGCGCGCACACAAGCAGTTGCAGCAAGCCCAACACCACCAAGGCCTCGCGCCAGCCCCAGGTGTCGATCAGCCACGACGACAGCGGAATGAACACGGTGCTGGCCAGACCGCCCAAAAAAGTCAGCATGATGATGCCGCGGCGAAAGTCATTGGGAAAGCGCCGCGTCACCACGGCAAAGGCCGGTGTGTACAAGGTGGCGGAAAGACCCAGCCCCAGCCAAGCCCAAACCAAATAGAACTCAAGCAAGCTGTGGATTTGGCTGTGCGCCAGCAAGCCCAGGCCCACGATGATGGAGCCGCCGGTCATCACCCAGCGCTCATGACCAGCGTCGATCCAGCGGCCAACCCAAAACGCCATCAGGCCTTCGCACAGCAAAGCCAGGCTGAAGGCGAACGACGACTCGGCGCGCGACAAGCCCAGCGCCAGCTCGATCGGATGCGCCAGCAAGGCAAAGGTGTAAAACACGCTGCCCCAGGTGATCAGCTGCCCCAAAGACAACCAGCCCGAGAACGAACTCAGCGAGGGGGCGCGGTGAGGGGGCGTGAAAGACCCGAAAGAAAAAGACATCGACCGATTATCGGGCGACCCTGCGCGACCTCATGTCGCCTGCAAGGCCCGGCGGTACTGCACCGCTTCGGCCACATGGGCGGTTTGCGTGCTGGCGCTGCCGGCCAAATCGGCAATGGTGCGCGCCACCTTCAGCGTGCGGTGGGTGCTGCGCCCGCTCCAGCCCAGCTGCGTGGCCACCTTGTTCAAGAACGTGATGGCTGCGCTGTCCAGGCCCACATGCGCGTCAATCGCCTGGCCTTGCAGCGCCTGGTTGGTGCAGCCTTGGCGCGCCAGCGCGCGATCGCGTGCAGCGCTGCTGCGCAGACGAATGGCTTGGGTGGACTCGCCCGGTGGACCGCTGACCAAATCCTGCGCGGCCAAACTGGGCACCTCCACATGCAAGTCGATGCGGTCCAGCAGCGGGCCACTGAGCTTGCCTTGGTAGCGGCTGATCTGGTCGGGTGTGCAGCGGCAAGCGCGCACGGGGCTGCCCAAATAGCCGCAGGGGCAGGGGTTCATGGCGGCGATCAACTGAAAACGCGCCGGAAACTCGGCCCGCCTTGCAGCCCGGGCGATGCTGATGGTGCCGCTTTCGAGCGGTTCGCGCAGGGCTTCTAAGGCAGTGCGGGGGAATTCGGGCAACTCGTCCAAAAAGAGCACGCCATGGTGCGCCAAGGAGATTTCACCCGGCCGCGGCGGTGAGCCACCGCCCACCAAAGCCACCGCGCTGGCCGTGTGGTGAGGTTGCGCGGTGGGGCGTTGGGCCCAGCGCTCCAAAGAAAAACGCCCGGCCAAGCTGGCAATGGCCGCGCTTTCCAGCGCTTCTTCAATGCCCATGGGCGGCAGCAGTCCGGCAAAGCGCTGCGCCAACATGGACTTGCCCGAGCCCGGCGGGCCGACCATCAACAAACTGTGCCCGCCCGCGGCCGCGATCTCCAGCACCCGCTTGCTGGCGGCTTGGCCTTTCACGTCGGACAAGTCGAGGTACGTGGCGGCGGAGCTCAGCTCGGGCGCCTGCATGCGGCTCCACCCCTCGCTGGGCGGTGTGGGCTCGCTGCTGGCGGGCAAAAACTGCTGTACCACGTCCAGCAAATGCCGGGCGCGGTAAATGTGCGCGTCGGGCACCAAGGCGGCTTCTTCGGCGCTGCCCGGTGGCAGCACTAATTTGGTGCTGACCTGCAATTGGCGCAGTGCCAAGCTCATGGCCAGGGCGCCGCGCACCGGCCTTAGCTCGCCAGACAAAGACAATTCGCCTGCAAATTCAAAGCCCGCCAGCTGGGCCGCGTCGACCTGGCCGCTGGCCGCCAAGATGCCCATGGCAATGGGCAAATCAAACCGGCCTGAATCCTTGGGCAGATCGGCTGGGGCCAGATTCACGGTGATGCGTTTGTTGTGGGGAAACTCCAGCCCCGCGTTTTGCAAGGCGCTGCGCACCCGCTCGCGGGCCTCTTTCACTTCCACGTCGGCCAGGCCGACCAAAGTGAAGCTGGGCAAGCCATTGGCCAAATGCACCTCGACCGTGACGGCAGGGGCCTGCAGACCCACCAAAGCGCGGCTTTGCACCAAAGAAAGACTCATTTTCCCTCCTTGCACCACAAGCGTGCATTTTTTGGCGCCAACGTTTCTCAAAATGAAAAACGTCTGCACGACAATTTTTATTGGATCATAAAAAGAGGAAAAAAGAACACAGTATTTGTGCGGATAGGGGGTTGGCACCGATACAGATCGCACCTTGGCATGCTCCATGCTAAGTGTCATTGTCCTTTCATCAATTTTTGTCCAGGAGTCCTTATGAAAAAAATCCTTACCCCTATTTTGGTTGCTTTGACATGGGGTGCTGCTGCAAGCGCCATGGCCCAAACGGCCGCACCTGCTGCTCCCGCTGAGCCAGAAAGCACCTTGGCTTTCAACGTCGGCGGGGTCTCTGACTACCGTTACCGCGGTATTTCACAAAGCCGCAAGCAAGCTGCTTTGCAAGGTGGTGCTGATTACAACGACAAGAGTGGTTTCTATGTGGGCGCATGGGGCTCTACCATCAAGTGGATCACTGACACCCCAGGCGTGACTTCCGGCAACACAGAGCTGGACTTGTACGGTGGCTACAAAGGCACTGCAGGCGACGTGGCTTACGACGTCGGTTTCTTGCGATATGAATATGCGGGAAACAACTACAAAAACGTGGGTGCCGATGCCAACACCAATGAAGTTTATGTTGCTGGAACTTTGGGCCTGTTTACCGCCAAATACTCTTATGCAACTTCCAACCTGTTTGGCAACATCAATAGCAAGGGCAGCTACTACTTGGATCTGAGCGCAGCTTTGGATCTGGGCGATGGTTACTCCTTGACCCCCCATGTGGGCCGTCAGTCCATTGTCAATGGCGCTCCCTATAGCTACAACGATTACGCTTTGACCCTAGGTAAAGACCTGGGTAATGGCTTGAGCGCGTCGGCCGCTGCCATAGGGACCAACGCACTCAAAGGTTCTTATGTCTACGGTGCCAATAACCAGTTGGGCTCTTCTGGCCTCGTGGTTGGCCTGAAGTACACCTTCTGATTTCAATAGATTCAACACAAGGAGCGACCATGAAACTGGTTACCGCCATCATCAAACCCTTCAAGCTGGACGAGGTGCGTGAAGCCCTCTCCGGTATTGGAGTCCAAGGTATCACCGTGACCGAAGTCAAAGGCTTTGGTCGTCAAAAAGGCCACACCGAGCTGTACCGCGGCGCCGAGTACGTGGTCGACTTTTTGCCCAAAGTGAAGATCGAAGCGGCTGTGGCCAGCGATCTGGTCGAGCGCGTCATTGAAGCCATCGAAGCCGGTGCCCGCACAGGCAAGATCGGCGACGGCAAGATCTTTGTGTACGACTTGGAACAAGTGGTTCGCATCCGTACCGGCGAGACCGGCACTGAAGCCTTGTAAACCACACAACCGAAAGAGAGTTTCAAATGAAAAAGTTTCTTGCCTCCTTGGCGTTGGGCTTCAGCCTCTTGGCTGCAGCGCCCGCCTTCAGCGCCGACGCGCCTGCTGCCGCTGCGGCGCTGGCTGCGACCGAAGCCAAAGCTGACGCGGCGCCCGCTGCTGCAGCCCCTGCCGCCGCTGGCGCGCCTGCTGCGGCCGCTGCCGCTCCAGCCGAAGCCGCTCCTGTGTTGGTGCCTAACAAGGGCGACACCGCCTGGATGATGGTCTCCACCATCTTGGTGATTTTGATGGTCGTTCCTGGCTTGGCCTTGTTCTACGGCGGTTTGGTCCGCAGCAAGAACATGCTGTCGGTGCTGATGCAAGTCATGGTCACCTTCTCGTTGATCACGGTCTTGTGGTTCATCTACGGCTACAGCCTGGCTTTCACCGAAGGCAACGCCTATTTCGGTGGTCTGGATCGCCTGTTCATGAAGGGCATCTGGGATAACGCCGCAGGCACGTTTGCCAACGCAGCCACCTTCAGCAAAGGCGTTGTGATTCCTGAACTGACGTTCGCTGGTTTCCAAGCCACCTTTGCAGGCATCACCTGCGCCTTGATCGTCGGCGCCTTTGCCGAGCGCATCAAGTTCTCTGCGGTGTTGATGTTCATGGTCCTGTGGTTCACCTTCAGCTATTTGCCGATCGCGCACATGGTCTGGTTCTGGATGGGCCCTGACGCTTACTCGGCCAAAGAAGTGGTCGACGAAATGAACAGCAAAGCCGGTCTGATCTGGCAGTGGGGCGCGCTCGACTTCGCTGGCGGTACCGTGGTGCACATCAACGCCGCTGTGGCGGGCCTGGTGGGTGCTTTCATGGTTGGCAAGCGTGTGGGTTACGGCCGTGAAGCCATGGCGCCGCACAGCCTGACATTGACCATGGTCGGTGCCTCGTGGTTGTGGGTGGGCTGGTTCGGTTTCAACGCAGGCTCTGCCTTGGAAGCCAACGGTTTCGCCGCACTGGCATTCGCTAACACCTTGCTCGCCACGGCTGCAGCTGTGTTGTCCTGGTGTGTGGGTGAAGCGCTGATGCGTGGCAAGGCTTCGATGTTGGGTGCTGCTTCGGGTGCGGTGGCCGGTCTGGTGGCGATCACGCCAGCAGCGGGCAACGTGGGCATCGGTGGTGGCTTGATCATTGGTTTGATCGCTGGTTTCGCTTGCTTGTGGGGTGTGAACGGCCTGAAGAAAATGTTGGGCGCAGACGACACCTTGGACGTGTTCGGGGTGCACGGCGTGGGCGGCATCGTCGGCGCCTTGCTGACCGGCGTGTTCAGCTCGCCTAGCCTGGGTGGCCCTAGCGCCATGGGTGACTGGGTCACAGCCACCATGATCACTTCGGCAGATTTCTCCATCGCTTCTCAAGTGTGGATCCAGGCCAAAGCCATCATGGTCACCATCGTGTGGTCGGGTGTGGTGTCTTTGGTTTCCTTCAAGCTGGTGGACTTGACCATCGGCCTGCGTGTCACGGAAGAAGAAGAGCGCGAAGGCTTGGACATTTCCTCACACGGTGAGACCGCGTACCACGGGTAATCCCTTTCTCCTTGCAAAGGTGGCTTGAACGCCACCACTCCCTTCAGCCCGCTGCACGCAAGTGCGCGGGCTTTTTTGTTGGTGCCGCATGTTAAAGTGAAACGTTGCAGATTGCTTTGGTCGCCCATGTCACAACCCCACGATCCCGCCTCAGTTGCCGAGTCCCTTGCCGAGTCCCTTGCTGTTGAAGACGATGAGGGCGCGCGCATTCCTTTGAAAATTGAAGACTGGTTGACCGTCGTGGTCATGGGTTTGCTCTCCCTGATCACCTTTGCCAACGTGCTGGTGCGCTACTTCACCGACCAATCGTTCGCTTGGACGGAAGAGTTCTCGGTGTTCCTGATGATCGTCTTGTCCTTGGTCGCCGGATCCGCCTCGGTGGCGCGCAACCGGCAAATCCGCATTGAATATTTTGCCGACAGTGGCTCCGAAAAACGCCAACGCGCCTTGGCCCGCTTTGGCGCGCTGATGGTGTTCGTGCTGTTTGCCTTGATTGCGGTTTTAAGTGCCCGCGTGGTGTGGGACGACTACCGGTTTGGCGAAACGTCGCCCGGCATTGGCGTGCCGCAGTGGTGGTACACGGTGTGGTTGCCGGTGATGTCGGTGGCCATTGCCGGTCGTGCCATGGGGCTGTTCATTCGCCGAGGGCGTCAAGCATGATCCCGACGCTTCTATTTGTCGCTTTCCTCACCATGATGCTGCTGGGCGTGCCGATCGGCGCGGCCCTAGGTTTGGCCGGTGCCGCTTGTATTGCCTTGGCCAACTCGGATGCGCAGTGGTTTGGCCTGCTGGCCGTGCCGCAAAACTTCTACGCCGGCTTGGGCAAGTACCCTTTGCTGGCCATTCCCATGTTTGTCTTGGTGGGGTCGATTTTTGACCGCTCGGGCGTGGCGCTGCGGCTGGTGAACTTTGCCGTCGCCATCGTCGGTCGCGGTCCCGGCATGTTGCCCTTGGTGGCGATTGTGGTGGCCATGTTTTTGGGCGGCATCTCCGGCTCTGGTCCGGCCAACGCCGCAGCCGTGGGCGCAGTGATGATCACCGCCATGTCGCGCGCGGGCTACCCGGCGGCGTTTTCGGCCAGCGTGGTGGGTGCGGCGGCGGCGACCGATATTTTGATTCCGCCTTCGGTGGCCTTCATCGTGTATTCGGTGTTGGTGCCTGGCGCTTCCGTGCCCGCGCTGTTTGCGGCCGGCATGATCCCTGGCATTTTGGCCGGCCTGGCCCTGATCGTGCCGACCGTGTGGATGGCCCGTAAGCACAAAATGGGTGCGTACGAAGCCAGTCTGCCGCGCCCTGAATTTTGGCAAAGTTTCAAAGAAGCCACCTGGGGCTTGGCCGCGCCGATCTTGATTTTGGGCGGCATGCGGGCCGGTTGGTTCACGCCGACCGAAGCCGCCGTGGTGGCGGTGTTTTATGGTTTGTTCGTGGGCATGGTCATTTACCGCACCATCCATGTCCGTGATTTGTTTGTGATCTTGCGCGAGTCGGGTGAGTTGTCGGCGGTGATTTTGCTGGTGGTGTCACTGGCCGGTATTTTTGCTTTCTCGTTGTCGACCTTGGGCGTGATCGATCCGGTCACCACCGCCATCGTCAACTCGGGGTTGGGCGAATACGGGGTGCTGGCGCTGCTGATTTTGCTGCTGATCACGGTGGGCATGTTCCTCGATGGCGTGTCGATCTTTTTGATTTTTGTGCCGCTCTTGTGGCCCATCGTGCAGTTTTACAAATGGGACCCCGTCTGGTTTGGCGTGATCTTGACGCTCAAGGTTGCCTTGGGTCAGTTCACCCCGCCTTTGGCGGTGAACCTGATGGTGTCTTGCCGTATTGCCGGTGTGCGGATGGAAGAAACCGTGCGCTGGGTGGGCTGGATGCTGTTCTCGATGTTCCTGGTCATGCTCGCGGTGATTGCGTGGCCAGAACTGGCTTTGTGGTTGCCGCGTTATTTGGGTTATTGATTTTCTAATTTTTCTAAAAGGAGACACACATGAAACTTCGTCGTCATTTGCTCAGCCTGTTGGCCCTGGCCGCCAGCGTGAGCGCATTCACTGCACCGGCTGTGGCCGCCGAGTACAAGGCCGAGTACCGCATGTCGCTCGTCTTGGGACCGCCCACACCCTGGGGCCAAGCCGGCAAGATGTGGGCCGATATGGTCAAGGAACGCACGCAAGGTCGCATCAGCATCAAGCTGTACCCCGGCGTGTCCTTGATTCAGGGCGATCAAACGCGCGAGTTCAGCGCGCTGCGCCAAGGCGTGATCGACATGGCCGTGGGCTCGACCATCAACTGGTCACCCCAAGTCAAAGAATTGAACCTGTTCTCGTTGCCGTTCTTGATGCCCGATTACGCCGCCATCGATGCGCTGACGCAAGGCAGTGTGGGTCAGAAAATTTTCTCCACCCTGGACAAGTCGGGCGTCGTGCCTTTGGCTTGGGGTGAAAACGGTTTTCGCGAGTTGACCAACTCCAAGCGCTCCATCAAGTCACCGGCTGATTTGAAGGGCATGAAAATCCGTGTCGTGGGCTCGCCCATTTACTCGGACATGTTCACCGCCATGGGCGCCAACCCCACGCAAATGAGTTGGGCCGATGCCCAGCCGGCGCTGTCCAGCGGCGCGGTGGACGGCCAAGAAAACCCCTTGTTCCTGTTCACCGTGCTCAAGATGCACACCGTGGGCCAGAAGTTTGTGACCACCTGGGGCTATGTGGCCGACCCGTTGATCTTTGTGGTGAACAAAGAGATTTGGGCCTCCTGGACGCCGGCGGACCAAGCCATCGTCAAGCAAGCCGCCATCGACGCGGGCAAAGCTGAAATCGCCGTGGCCCGCAAAGGCTTGGTCGAGGCTGACAAACCGGTGCTCAAAGACATCGCTGCCATGGGCGTGACGGTCACCTCGTTGAGTGCCGAAGAGCGCGAAGCCTTTGTCACAGTGACTCGCCCTGTGTACGAAAAATGGAAAAACACGGTCGGCCCCGCTTTGGTCAAGGAAGCTGAAGCGGCGGTGGCTGCGCGCAAAAAATAATCTTGCGTATGCCTGCATCCACCTTACCCTCCGCATCCTGGCAAGCCCTGACCACCCAGCCTGACGGCTTGAGCGAGTCGCCGTTTTGGCATCCGCAAGAGCAGCGGCTGTATTGGGTGGACATCCCGGGTCGCAGGCTGGCGCGGGTCAAGGTGCGCGACCTGACGCAAGCACAAGGGGAGGTCGAGTATTGGCCTGTCCCTGAAGAGCCCGGTTGCATGGCGCCTGTGGCAGGTGGCGGTGTGATCGTGGCTTTGCGTGACGGGATTTATGTAGGCGCCACATGGGGCGGCTCTTTGGAGCTGCTGGCGGCTGCGCCCTACGACACCACGCGCCTGCGCTTTAACGATGGCAAGTGCGATGCGCAAGGCCATTTTTGGGCCGGCACCATGTACGAGCCACGTGACCAAGCTGCGGGCGTGCTGTACCGTTTGCAAGGCACCACCTTGCAAGCCATGGCCGATCACGCCACCGTGGCCAATGGCCTGGCTTGGTCGCCAGACGGCACGACGCTGTACTGGTCCGACACCGGCAGCCACCGCATCCGCGCGTGGGACTGGGACTGCGCCAGCAGCACCTTGTCGGGCGAGCGGATTTTTCACCAAGCCGCCCTCAAACCGTCCGGCTGGACCTGGGGCAACACCACTGGCTTGGTCTATGGCGGGCGGCCTGATGGCGCCACGGTGGACGCACAAGGCAATTACTACAGCGCCATGTACGAGGGCAAGCGCATCGTCAAATTCTCACCGCAGGGGCAGGTGTTGGCGGTGATCGAAACCCCGGTGCAATGCACCACCATGCCGTGTTTGGGTGGCGAGGACTTGAAAACCCTGTTCATCACCACCTCGCGCAGCGGCCGCAGAAAGGCCGAGTTGGCCGCCATGCCTTTGTCCGGTTGCATCTTCGCCATGCGCGTAGACGTGCCGGGTTTGCCGGTAAATTTCTACCGGCCCTGAAGCCGCACCGAATTTTTCACAGGGTGCGCGTTCAAAAAATTCACGCCCTTTCTAGGGTGTGGGCGTTACCATGTTGACCATGGACGCTGAACTCAACTCCCTCATCGACGCCGTGCGCAACGCCGCTGACCAAGGCGCTACTTTGCGCTTGCGCGGCGGTGGCACGAAAGACTTTTGGGGCCAAAGCCTCACCGGTCAGGTGCTCGACACGCGGGCTTACCGTGGCATCGTCAGTTACGAGCCCAGCGAGCTGGTGGTCACGGTGCGCTGCGGCACACCGCTGGCCGAGCTGGAAGCGGCCTTGGCCGACCAAGGCCAGTGCCTGGCCTTTGAGCCACCGCATTTTGGCGAAGGTGACACGCAAGCCGCCACGGTGGGCGGCATGGTGGCCGCGGGCTTGAGCGGTCCGGCCCGCGCCACCACCGGTGCGGTGCGCGATTTCATTTTGGGCGCACGTTTCATCAACGGCTTGGGCGAGCACCTGACCTTTGGCGGTCAGGTCATGAAAAACGTGGCCGGCTACGACGTCAGCCGCTTGATGGCCGGCAGCTGGGGCACCTTGGGCCTGATCACCGAAGTGAGCTTGAAAGTGTTGCCCGTGGCCCCCGCCGAGGCCACGCTGATGTGCGCCGGCTTGGCGCAAGGCGCCGCGCTCGACTTGCTGCACCGCTGGGGCGGCCAGCCCTTGCCCTTGAATGCCAGCGCTTGGGTGCGCGACGCCACAGCCCAGCCCGTGGCCGACTATATGTTTGTGCGCCTGCGCGGTGCGGTGGCGGCGGTGCAGTCGGCTTTGCATACGATGAGTGCCGATGCGCTGGCCCTGGGCGCGCAAGTGCAGCAAATGGACAACGCCGAAGCCGCACAAGACTGGCGCGCCAGCGGCGAGCAGGCCTTGCAATTTTTCACCCCGCCCAGTGCCGACGCTTGCTTGTGGCGCTTGTCGCTGCCGCAAACCGCACCGGTGCTGGATTTGCCCGGGTTGGACCATCCTTCGCAGTACATCGAGTGGCAAGGTGCACAGCGCTGGTTATGGGCGCCCGCTTCGGCCGCCGTGGCGCTGCGTGAATTGGCGCAATCGGTCGGCGGCCATGCCACCTTGTTCCGCGCCAGTGCCGCCCATGCCGAGGTGGACAAAGCCGCCGGCGTGAACACGCCCCTGGCGGCGGTGCAGCAACGCATTCAAAAGCAACTTCAGCAACAGTTCGACCCGAAAGGCGTTTTCGCCACGGGCCGCCTGTACGCGTTCTGATTCTGGGACGACACACCTATGCAAACCCACCTCGCCCCTGAATACCAGAACACCGCCGAAGGCCTGGAGGCCGAAGCCATTTTGCGCAAGTGTGTGCACTGCGGCTTTTGCACCGCCACCTGCCCGACTTACCAATTGCTGGGCGACGAGCTTGACGGCCCGCGCGGCCGCATCTACCTGATGAAGCAGGTGCTCGAAGGCGCTGAACCCACCCGCAAAACCCAGCTGCATCTGGACCGTTGCCTGACCTGCCGCAATTGCGAAAGCACCTGCCCCAGCGGCGTGCAGTACGGCCACTTGCTGGACATTGGCCGCAAGCTGGTAGACGCCAAGGTCGAGCGCCCCATGGGCGAAAAGCTGGTGCGCTGGGCGCTCAAAGAAGGCCTGCCCTCACCGCTGTTTGCGCCCGCCATGAAGATGGGCCAGATGGTGCGCGGCCTGCTGCCCGCCAGCCTGAAAAGCAAAGTGCCTGCGCCGCAAGACGCCGGAGCTTGGCCCACGCAAACCCATGCCCGCAAGATGCTGATGCTGGCCGGCTGTGTGCAGCCGAGCATGAGCCCCAACATCAACAGCGCCACCGCCCGCGTGCTGGATGCCTGCGGCATCCAGACCGTGATCGCGCCGGAGGCCGGTTGCTGCGGCGCGGTCAAGTTCCACCTGAACGACCACGAAGGCGGCAAAGACCACATGCGCATCAATATCGACGCCTGGTGGCCGCTGGTCGAAAGTGGCGAAGTTGAAGCCATCGTCATGAACGCATCAGGCTGCGGCGTGATGGTCAAAGACTACGGCCACGTGCTGAAAGACGACCCGGCCTATGCTGAAAAAGCTGCGCGCATCGGCGCACTCACCAAAGACCTGAGCGAGTTGTTGCCCAACCTGGTGCCCCTGCTGCAAGCAAAACTGACCCCCGAATCCTTACAGGCCGCAGGCCTGCAGGCCTACCACCCGCCTTGCACGCTGCAGCACGGCCAGCAACTCAAAGGCGGGGTGGAAAAATACCTGATCGAGCTGGGCTTTCAAATCGAGGTCGCGTCCAGCGAATCGCACCTGTGCTGCGGCTCGGCCGGCACTTACAGCGTGCTCAATCCGGAGCTGTCCCAACAACTGCGCGACCGCAAACTCGGCCACCTGAGCGCTTTGCATCCGCAAGGCGTGCTCAGCGCCAACATCGGCTGCATCACCCATTTGCAAAGCGGCAGCGGCCTGCCGGTCAGGCATTGGGTGGAGATGGTGGACGAGGCGTTGTGCGTCCGTTAACAGCCTGACCATGACCCACGCGCTCGAAGGTGGCTGCCTCTGTGGCAAGGTGCGGTTCAGGACAAACCAAGCACCCGTGCGCACGCTGGTGTGCCACTGCACGTTTTGTCAACGCATGACGGGCTCTTCCTATTACGCGGAGTCCCTATTCCAGAAGGACGCCGTCGTGTTCAATGACGGACAGATGAGTTGCTACGCGCACATCTCCGATGGCAGTCAGAAGAAGGTTGTCGTCCACTTTTGCACCCACTGTGGCACCACCGTGTCGCTCACTTTTGAGCGCTGGCCGGACATGCGCGCCATCTCCCGCGGTTGCTTCGATGATCCCAACGCCGTCGAGGTGACAAGCCACATTTGGACGCAGTCCGCCCAGACGGGAACGGCTCTACCCGATGGCGTTGAGTGCTTTGCAAGAGCGCGGATGTCACTCGATGGGCAAGCGGAAATTTCTACTAAGTACACGTTGCCAGTCATGGCAAGTTCAAGCTCCGATTTCTAATCATGGGTGATCGAAAGAGCGTCATGCTCACAAATCACAATGAGGACGTAGTTGGAGTACGCCGGAATATCTAATTATTAAGTACTGATATGTATTGACCGTGTCAACTGTTTTTTGAATTCTTGCATTTTTTATTACTGGGCTAAGTGCAAAGCAGGCTCGTTACGACGGTAGATCAGTCTGATATACGCGGGTTGGTTACCGCATGACAAAGGTACGTCGTGGAGCTGCCTCTCTCTTATCACGAGGATCATTCCATTGCTAGATGCCTCAAAGTACTTCCGAGGATTCCCCATCCGCTGCCTGCTCTGCACTTAGCCCAGTAATTTTTCATTGTGAATCTTTCAATTGGTTGGCGTATTCTTCATCATGGGAGTAGCTTGACCTATTGCCCATATAAACCCTGTGAGTTCGCGGGCTACCGCTGTGCACACTTGAACTTTTAACTTGCCGTTTGTTTGTAGCGTTTTATACCGCTGACATAACCGCTTTTGTGCGCTCCATGAGATTTCTTGAATAGCAGCTGGGACTTTATCCATTCGTCTTTGAATAATTGGCGTTCGCCTAGCCGCAAACCGATAAGTCCATGCAGCCTCGATAAGAACTCGTCTAACGTGGCTATTGCCTGTTTTTGTAATGCCTCCGCGGCGCACTGAGTTACCACTAGAGCGCTCGCTGGGCACAAGGCCCAGATAGGCCATCAATTTTGGAGCAGAGGCAAATCTTTGCAAATCGCCTATTTCGGCAATCAGGGTGAATGCTGTTATGAAATTCACACCTCGCAAGGACATCAGGGATTCAATTACTGGCCATGACAAAGACTCTTTTGCGTGAATCTGCATTTGGCTTTCAATTTCTTCAACACGCGTTCCAAATGAATTTACGATATCTTTGTATTCTTGAAAAACAATTTGCTGAGCTTGTCGATCAAATTTAACCGTTTCCATCCACCTGTAGTGAGCATGAGTCCATCGTGCTTTACCGCTATAGACCCACCCATGGCGTAACAGGAATGCTAATAATCGTTGTTTTGCCTGGCGTTCGAAATGTTTCATATCTTCTCGTGCCCGAGTCAGATCACGTAAAGCTTCTTGCTCGTCTTCTGGCACCCATACTGGAGTAAGTTCACCAGCACGGTATAGCCTTGCCAAGTTAATGCTGTCGCGACGATCAGTCTTCACCCGTTCACCTGCTTTGCGTGGAATTAAAGATGGGGCTACAACAATGCACTCTTTACCCATAGCTGTTAGTTGTCGATAAATCTTGTAACCACACCCGCCTGCTTCATAACAAAATGCAACGAGCTCGCCTTCTTTGCTGAGAAGCTTGACCAACTTAATGATGGCTGTAGGGTTGTTGGCGATCTCCCCATAAAACCTCACTTCAGAATCCTCTGCCGCTATGGCAACGGCAATAGTGTCTTTGTGGACGTCTAGTCCCACGTACTTGCTAAACTTCTCCATGACCTGTCTCCTCAATATCGGCTCTGAGCCTGTGGTTGAAATCTCAAGCTTAATCCGCGACGCTTGAGGGAGGACAGGTCAATACATTCTGTCTTATTTTGAGTCTTAGAATGACTTGCGCTGTTTGCGCATCGAACTTCTCAGGAGACGTACCATGTTCCCACTTGAAATTTGGCTGGCCTACAGCGCCGCGTGTTTGCTGCTGGTGTTATCGCCCGGCCCGGACAACCTGCTGGCCATCGGGCGTGGACTGAGTCAGGGCAAACGTGCAGCGATTGTTTCGGGCGTCTCTTCGGGGGCTGGTATTTTGTTTCACGTTGCGGCGGCGACCTTTGGGTTGACCTTGCTCATGCAAACCTCGGCCATTGCATTTTGGGCGGTCAAACTGACAGGTGCGGCATACCTACTTTGGCTGGGCGTCAAGGTTTTACGCTCGCGCAATCTGATCAGTTTTGCGCCCGCAGCAAAACAACCTTTGTCCACCATCTTTGCTACGGGATTTTTGTCGGCGGCGCTGAATCCCAAGCCGGGCTTATTTGTGTTGGCCTTCATTCCGCAATTTGTTAGCCCTGAACGCGGTTCAGTCACCACACAGATGTTGGTTTACGGCGGCTGGTTCGCATTGCTGACGGCGATAGGTTTTGCTCTCATGGGCGTTTTTTCATCACGCTTGTCATCTTGGCTGCGTCAAAAGCCACGCGTGATTGCGGGCCTCAACGTGGGGGCTGGCGTGGCGTTTGTGGCCTCGGGCTTGTCTGTTGCTGTACTCAAGCAAAAGTGAGATGTGCGCGTTAAGTTGCGCATCTTCCTTGAGGTTTTCACGTCAGGCGTTTGAATTCAATGTTCCGAGAATGATGAATGCACTAAACAGATTTCGGTATCAGCGTGCAGGCGGCGCTTTTTTCGAAACGCCGAGCCGTTGCTAACCCTCCTGACACCCCGTTGTCAGTACCCCTCAGGCAAAGTTATCTCCTGTGTGCAGAAGGTCTGTGCGCATTCAGGGAGAAAGACAAAATGAAAAACGTGATCGACTGGTTTGAGATTCCGGTGCGCGATGTGTCGCGTGCACAGGTGTTTTACGAGACGGTGTTGCAAACCACTTTGCAGCGCGAAAGCTATGCGGGGCCGGGCATGCAGATGGCGGTCTTTGCGGGCGAGGGCGATGCAGTCAAAGGGGCTTTGATGTCGGGGCACCCGGCCTTGCAAGTGGGCGCATGCGGCACGCTGGTGTATTTGCATGCGGGTGCATCGCTGGATACGGCCTTGGAGCGGGTGGTTGCCGCAGGCGGACAGGTGGCCATGGGTCGGGTGGCCTTGCCTGAGGGTTTGGGCTTCATGGCGCACATGCACGATGTGGATGGCAACCGCGTGGGCCTTCACGCCTACGCGTAAACGCGGCCTAAACTGACACCTTTTGTTTCGCAAACCTGTCTGCTCATCCTATGCGCCGCGCTGACCGACTTTTTCAGATTGTTCAACTCATCCGGGGCCGTCGCCTGACCACGGCCAAGTGGTTGGCGCAGCGCCTCGAAGTGTCTGAGCGGACGGTCTACCGTTGCGTGGCCTATCTGCAATACCAGGGCGTGCCGATTGAGGGCGAAGCCGGAGTGGGTTACCGCTTGGGGGCGGGCTTTGACTTGCCCCCGCTGATCTTCACCCCGCAGGAGGCGCAGGCTTTGGTGGTGATGACGCGGGTGGCGCAGCAGTGGTTGGACCCGGCCTTGGCCCGCGCCAGCGAGTCGGCACTGTCGCGGGTGTTGAGCGTGCTGCCCGCAGACCAGCGCCACGCGGCGCAGCACACACCGGTGTATTCGCCGCCGTGGGGTTTGACGGCCGAGCAGCAGCCGCGCTTGCAGTTGTGGCGCGAGGCCACGCAAAGTGCGCACAAGCTGGCGCTGGTGTACAGCGATGCGCAAGGCCGCAGCAGTGATCGTACGGTGTGGCCGCTGGGCAGCTTTTTCTGGGGCGCGGTCTGGACGCTGGTGGCTTGGTGTGAGAAGCGTGAGGACTTCCGCAGCTTCAGGCTTGACCGCATCCAGTCCATGACGGGCCTGCCAGAAACCTTCCGGTTGGTCGACGGACAGCGTTTGATTGACTATCTGCGAAGCCAGGGTGTGGACCCGCAGGCTTTGGCCTGAGGGCTGATAACAAGGGAATGTTCATGAAAATCATTGAGTTCAAAGGACTGACCGTGCAAGGCGTGAGGGTGCGCACATGCAACGCCGACGAAATGCAAGCTGCAACAGCGCGCATTGGCCCTTTGTGGGCGGACTTTGGCGCGCAAATCGCGCCGCTCATGACCCCGCCAGCGCAAGTCTTCGGCGTGTACCACCGCTATGAATCGGATGCCCACGGGGCCTTTGATGTGTTGGCAGGCGCCCATGCGCTGAAGCCTGCTGCAACGGATGCACTTGCCCTAGCCCGTGTGGACATTGCAGCAGGGCGGTATCTGGTTTTTGCCGCAGCAGGTGCAATGCCGCAGGCGGTGATCGATGCGTGGGCGCGCATCTGGCGTTACTTCGCTGACCCGCATTGCCCATACCAAAGGGCTTACACCACGGACTTCGAACGCTACACCGACGAAGGGCTTGTCGAAATTTTCATTGCTGTTGCAAAGCCATGAATTACTGGATCGGCGTCGTCAGCCGTTCGCATGTGTTGCGCGGGGTGGCCGGTGGTTTTGCGCAAATGAATCACGGCAAGCAAGCTCCGCTCAAACGCATGAGGGCGGGCGATGGTTTGATTTATTACTCGCCCCGAGAGGCCTATCCCGAGGGTGCGCCCTTGCAGGCATTCACAGCCATCGGCGTCATTCGCAGCGGCGAGGTTTATGCGCACGACATGACGGCTGACGGTGTGCCGGGTTTTGTGCCGTGGCGCATCGATGTGGACTACCTGCCCGCGCAGATCGCGCCCATCAAACCGCTGATTGCGCAATTGGATTTCATCACCGACAAAACCCACTGGGGCGCAGCGTTCCGATTTGGGCAGGTCCGCATTGGTGAAGCTGACTTTCGGCGAATTGCATTAGCGATGGGTTGTGATGGAGTGCCTTGCCAGAAGCCCGAACAACTGGCCAACCGGGAGGTTGATGTGCACAACCTTGCTCAAGCTGCGCTGTTTTGAAGCCCTCAGGGCTGCGACTCGGCCTCGGGCCACAAGCTGGGAAAGTAAAACCGCAGCGCGTGTTGTGGCACGCCCAGACGCAGCTTGCCGTAAGGCGAGTCGGTTTCCAGTAGCCCACGCTTAAGCAGCGCGCTGATTTGGGCAGAAGCGAGTCGCTCGCCCAGGCCGAGCATGGCTTTGAAGTCGGCGCGATCCAGCGTGGCCTGTGATGCAAACAGGTAATGCAGTGGACGCAGGGCTTCGGTGCGAACCCCTTGTCGGATCACTTCCTGTTCATAGGTCAGGCAAGCGGCCATGCGGTCTTTCATGGCATCGAGTGACAGCAAGCCGGCCATGAAGTCCACCTGATCCGTGCACAGACCCAGCACGTAGTCGATCCAGCGGATCAGTCCGTTTTCAGTCAGGTTGCCTCGGCCGTCCAGATCGCCTGCGCGGGCTTCGTCTGCGGCGGACAACAGTTGGTAATAGGTGTCTTGTGTGCGGGCAAAGCCTCGAAGGGGGGACCACAGCCCGTTGGTCAGTCCCATATGCCCGAGCACCAAGTGGCTGTGCAACCGGACTACCCGCCCATTGCCATCCAGAAAGGGGTGAATCCAGGCCAAGCGCTGATGGGCAGCGGCCATCGCCAAGACCTGCATTTCACCGCGCCTGACACCGCCATAGACCGTAGACCAGCGGGTCAGAAAGAGCTGTAAAGCGCTGGCTGCTGGCGCAGCATGCCGACCGACGCTGACTTCCCGGTTGCGCCAAGCACCGGGTATCAGGGTGATTGGTTCGTTGGCAAGCGTCAATGTGCGGTCTTCTTCGGGCAGTCGTGAAAACAATTCTTGATGAATGTGTTGCACGGTTGGGGCAGACCAGATCTGCTCGCCCGTCCATTTTGGCCACTGAGCCTCAAGGTGCGCTTCGGTGGCCATATGGGCCAACGCGAGCCGCTGCCTGCGGGCTTTGTCCTTGTCTTGAGCGAAGTCGTCACGAAGGGCCTGTTCGATTTCCAGTGGCAGGGTGTGCTGGCCTTCGATCTTGTTGGAGTAATACGAGTTCATGGACCGCAACAAGCTGCGCAGTCCGGGCAGCGCACCGGGCGGGCACCAGCCCGAGAGCCGGTCAGCCTTGCGAATCAAATCGTGCGCGCTTTCCAGCAGCGGGGCCATCCGGTGCTCTGACGGCAGCAACGGCTCCATCTGTGATGGATGATCGTAGAGTTGGAATTTTTGCGAGATTGACATGGTTGCTAAGTCTATGTCAATAATGAATTTAATTCAATCTGTGCAATATAGTTTGCGCGATTCAATGCTTGGGCTTCCTGCTATGCCGCCAGCGCCGCCTCAATGTCTTTGGCGATCTTCTTGGGCGCGTCCTGCGGTGCATAGCGCTTGATCACGCGGCCGTCTTTGCCGACCAGAAACTTGGTGAAGTTCCATTTGATGGCCTTGCTGCCCAAGATGCCGGGGGCCTCGGCGGTGAGCCACTGGTACAGCGGGTGCGCTTCATTGCCGTTGACTTTGATCTTTTCCATCATCTGGAAGCTCACGCCAAAATTGCGTTGGCAAAAAGCGCCAATGTCTTCGTTGCTGCCGGGGTCTTGGCTGCCAAATTGGTTGCACGGAAAGCCGAGCACCGCCAAACCTTGCGCGGCATAACTTTGGTGAAGTTGTTCTAAACCGGCAAATTGCGGTGTGAAGCCGCAGGCGCTGGCGGTGTTGACGATCAGCATCACCTGGCCTTTGTGGGCGGACAGGGCCACGGGCTGACCGTCTATGGCCAGGGCTTCAAAGTCGTAGATGGAATTCATGGGCAAATATCCTCGTTGGCCAGGCCAGTGGCGGCCTGAAGGACTCCAGTGTGCCTGCTTTTAAGTGGGCTTGGACTGCGGCCAAATGGCCAGCAGTGCTGCGCAGACGATCAAGCTGCCGCCCCACAAGGTGTTGGCGCTCAGCTGGGCGCTGCCCAGCCAGACCGCAGACAGGCTGGCGAAGACGATTTCAGACAGCATGACCAGCGCGGTGGTTTGCGCCGTCAATTTGGCGGCGCCGTATTGCAGCGCCACATTGCCGACCAGAAAGGCCAGTGACAACAACAGCACCTGGGGTGCCCAAGCGCTACTGACGGCCGGGAACGGCGTCATCATGCCCAGGCCCATCCCGACCAAGGCGGTGATTGTGGCCATGAGGGCGCCACCACCAAACATGGCCAGCATGCGTGCGGGTTCTGGCGAGTCGTGCAGCTTGCGCAGCAGCGCGTTGGTCAGGGCAAAACAAAAGCCACCCATCAAGGCCAAGGCATCGGCGGTGGATTCGGGTATGGGCCAAGGGGTGTCGGGTTTTTTCAGCACAATGGCCACACCCGCCAAAGCCAGCACCAGTCGCACGCCGGCCCTGCGTGTGGGTTTTTCTCCCAGTAGCCACCAGGCAATCAAAATCGACCACGCAGGCATCAGGTAAAACAGCAGCACCACACGCACCACATCGCCAGTGGTGACAGCCCAGTTGAAGCCCACATTGGTCAGACCCGACGCCAAGATCAGCAGCCACAACCAGGGGTGTTGGCGCCAGCCGCGTGCGGCTTGCGGCCGCAGCGCCCAGACCACCAACAATGAAAATCCATAGACCATCGCAGTCGCCCACAGCGGATGCAGGCCCAGCGCTTGCAGGGTTTGGAAGGGCCACCACGACACGCCCCAAACCATGGCGTTGAGCAGCAGCGCTGCAACAGCCAGGCCTTGGCCTTGTGGGCCTTTATGCATGCAGGGTCATTCGGTGTCTTGCGTGGCCGCGAGGCTCAGCCGTGCATTTGGTCGTTTTTGGCCAAGCCGATCAGTTGGTCCACCACTTCTTTGTGCGCCACACAGTTGTGCGCATGCCATTTTTGAATCACCCACATGACGCTGGCCACCAACAGCCCGAAAGCGGTGATGGCGCCAAAGGCCGACAGGCCCAGCCCCGTGGACAGGCTGTAAAAGCCCCCCAAGGCCAAAATGCACGCTTGTTCGTTGAAGTTTTGCACCGCAATAGAGCGGCCCGCGCCCATCAGGTTGTGGCCGCGGTGTTGCAGCAAGGCGTTCATGGGCACCACCAAAAAGCCGCCAATCGCG
Organism: uncultured Burkholderiales bacterium; assembly: GCA_903916355.1. GTDB lineage: Bacteria > Pseudomonadota > Gammaproteobacteria > Burkholderiales > Burkholderiaceae_C > Limnohabitans_A. Next base: position 42,736 of record CAIWWN010000149.1, read on the forward strand.
CCCAGCAAAATCAAAAACGGCGCGGCCGCCCAGACGTTGGTGATGAAGTTCATGGCCACCACCAACAGACCCATGGCAATGCCCAGCGGCATGACGCGTGTGGCTTGGTGCAGCTTCATGCGCACCGATGCCACCACGGCGCCCACCGCCGTGCCAATCGCCACCACGCCCACCAAGCTGGACGCTTGCGTGGTGCTGTAGCCCAGGGCCGCAGCGCTCCAGGCCAGCACGATGTAGCGCAGATTGCCCGACACGCCCCAGAACAAGGTGGTGGTGGCCAAAGAAATTTGGCCCAGGCGGTCTTTCCATAAACGGGTGTTGCAATGCCAAAAATCGGGCAACAGCGCCACCAGGTTTTGCGGTAACGGACGCATCACGGCGTCGGTGCGGGGAATGCGGGTATTGAACCAGGCGGCCAGGGCGTAGAGCAAAATCAGCAGGGCAATCGCAGCCTCGGGGGCGGTGTCGATGCCGGTGTCAATGAAGGGGAAATCCAGCCCCAGCAGCATGTCGGTGGCATGCGCCCCCACCAGTTGTCCACCCACCAACACACCCAAAATGATGGAGGCGATGGTCAGGCCCTCGATCCAGCCGTTGGCTTTGACCAATTGCGAAGGCGGCAGCAACTCGGTCAAGATGCCGTATTTGGCGGGCGAGTAAGCCGCTGCACCCAAACCCACAATCGCATAAGACAGCAAGGGGTGGGTGCCGAACAGCATCATCAGGCAGCCCACCACCTTGATGGCGTTGCTGATGAACATGACTTGGCCTTTGGGCCGCGAGTCGGCAAAGGCGCCCACAAAGGGCGCCAGCACCACGTAAAACAAGGCGAACATGGGCACCAAAGCGGCGCGCTGCCATTCGGCGCCACCGCTGGTGCGGATCAGTTCGACGGCGGCCACAAACAGCGCGTTGTCGGCCAACGAGCTGAAGAACTGGGCCGCCATGATGGTGAAGAAACCGCGCTTCATGAAATCCTGTGGTGAGAGGGCAGGCCACAGAGCCAAGCCAAAGTCGAACGGGTAGATAACAAATGAGTTGAAAGGGTTATATCACGGCGCTGCAGTGCCACAATGGCGGTTGTTTTGAACCCTGGGGTCCATCTTGGGCCCGACTCTTAGCCCATGCCCAGACCGATACAGGCCACGATTCACACCAGCGCTTTGCGCCACAACCTGGCACGCACCCGTTTGGCCGCGCCCGACGCCCAAGTTTGGGCCGTGGTCAAGGCCAATGCCTATGGTCATGGCATTGAGCAGGTGTTCGAGGGCCTGCGCGGTGCCGATGGCTTTGCCCTGTTGGACTTGAAGGAGGCCGAGCAGGTGCGTGCCTTGGGCTGGCGCGGACCGATCTTGTTGCTCGAAGGGGTGTTTGAAGCGCGCGATCTGGAGCTGTGCTCGCGCTTGCACCTGTGGCACACCGTGCATTGCGATGAGCAGATTGACATGCTGGCCCTGCACAAAACGCATGAGCCGCACCGTGTGTTTCTCAAAATGAATTCGGGCATGAACCGCCTGGGGTTTTCACCGCAGCGTTACCGCTCGGCCTGGACGCGGCTGAATGCCTTGCCTCAGGTGGACGAAATCTCGCTCATGACCCATTTCAGCGACGCCGATGGCCCCAAGGGCATCGCCGCACAAATGGCCCGCTTTGAATTGGCCACCCGCGATTTGCCCGGTGAGCGCAGCCTGTGCAACAGCGCGGCGGCCTTGCGCCATGCCGACCAGCCTGCGGCCCGGGCCGACTGGGTTCGGCCTGGCATTGCGCTGTACGGCAGCGCCCCCGATTTCCCTGAGCACGCTGCTTCGCAATGGGATTTGCAAGCGGCCATGAGCCTGAACGCCCGCATCATCGCCGTGCAGCCTTTGCAGCCCGGCGACAGTGTCGGCTACGGCTCACAGTTTGTCGCCGATCGCGCGATGCGCGTGGGCGTGGTGGCTTGCGGTTATGCCGACGGTTATCCCCGTCTGTGCCCCACCGGTACGCCGGTGCTGGTCGACGGGGTGCGCAGTCGCACCCTGGGCCGGGTCAGCATGGACATGCTGGTGGTGGACTTGAGTGACTTGGCCGAAGCCGATGTGGGCAGCACTGTCACCCTGTGGGGTTATGCGGCCAACGGGCAGGTGCTGAGCATTGACGAAGTGGCGCAAGCTGCAGGCACGGTGGGTTATGAGCTGATGTGCGCCTTGTCTTCCCGTGTGCCGGTGCATGGGGTTGAAGGCTTGGACTTGCAGCCCTGGTGACAGGCCCGCAGGGCCGACCACGCGACAATAGCGCATGCCTCATCGCCCCCCGCACCCTCACGATCGTTTGACCCTGTTCGTGGCCCTGGGCTTGATCGTCATCTGGGGCGGCAACTTCACGTTGCAAAAATACCTTTTTAATTTGAGTTCGCCGTCGGGCTTTTTGCTGGCGCGCGACATCTTGATGCCGTTGAGCGCGCTGGTGTTGATGCGTTGGCGCTGTGGCCGGTGGTTGCCGCTGTTGCCGCGCAAGGACTTGATGCAAATGGCGGGGCTGGGTTTTGTAGGTCACTCTTTGCATGTGGGGCTGGTCACCTTCGGCATCCATTGGTCGACCGCGTTTTCCAGCGCCGTGATCTTGGCGTGTGGCCCGGTTTTTACCTTGCTGATCCTGCGCTACAAAGGTGTCGAACGCTTGAAGGGCGCGCAGATCGGTGGAGTGGCGCTGGCCTTGGTGGGCGTGCTGCTGTTTATGTCAGACAAGCTGCTGGGAGGGCACTGGCGCGCGGGCGGTGGCGATGTGGTGTTGCTGATCGCCTCCAGCCTGTTTTCTTATTACACGGTGGCCGCCAAACCGGTGATGGAGCGCCATGGCCCGGTGCTGACCATGGGTTACGCCACCTTGCTGGGTGGCTTGCCCTTGTTGATCGTGACAGTGCCCTTTGGGCTGGACGTGCCCTGGGGCGTGCTGGATGCCTGGGACTGGTTCGGTGTGCTGTGGTCAGTGTTGGTTTCAGCTTTCTTTGGCTGGTTGGCCTGGGGTTGGATCAACCAAGTGCGGGGCGTGGCGCGCACCGCGCCCTTGATGTACCTGATGCCGCCCATGGCCGGTTTGTTTGCCTGGGCTTTGTCGGGCGAGCATTACAGCGGGATCAAGATCGCCGGTGCAGGGGTGATTTTGTTGGGCGTGGCCCAGGCGCAGTACGCTGGGCAAATTCGCCTGCCGGGCGTGCTGGAGCGGCGCTGGAAACCTTGACGTTTCAAATCTTGAACCAGGTGTCGTAACTGGTTTTCACAATCAGCAAGGCCACCACGCCGATGAAGACGATGCGCACAAATCCGGCGCCGTGTTTCAGCGCCAAGCGGGTGCCGATCAAACTGCCCACCATATTGGCCAGCGCCATGGCCAGCGCCAAATGCCACCAAACATGGCCTTGGATCGCAAACAAAACCAGCGCCGAGAAGTTGGTGGCGGTGTTGATCAGTTTGGCCGAAGCCGATGCGTTTAAAAAGTCGTAACCCATGATGCGCACAAACGCAAAAACCAAAAAACTGCCGGTGCCGGGACCAAAAAATCCATCGTAAAACCCAATCACCAGGCCAATGGCCGCACCTGCCCAAGCCGCATGGCGCGCGCTGAAACGGGGGACATGGTGGCGCCCCAGCTCTTTTTTGGCCAAGGTGTAGCCCAGCAGCAAGAGCAGCAAAAAAGGCAGAGCCTTGCGGAACATGGCGGGGTCCATCAGCTGCACGCACCACGCGCCAACGAGCGACCCGATGACCCCGGCGGTGGCCGCTGGCAGCAGGGCATGCCATTGCATTTGCACTTGGCGGCTGTATTGCAGCGTGGCGAAAGCGGTGCCCCATACCGAGGCGCTTTTGTTGGTGCCCAGCAAGGTCACCGGCGCGGCGGACGGGAAGGTGGCAAACAGCGCGGGGATCAAAATCAGCCCGCCACCGCCAACGATGGCGTCCACCAAGCCGGCCAACAGCGAGGCCAGCGAAACAATCAGTAATTCCATGCGGGGATTGTCGCATCGAGGTGAAATCGACCGGCGCCCAAACGCGGTGTAAAAAAAACGCCGCAAAAGCGGCGTTGATAAAGTCTGCATCGTGATTCGATGTCTGTATACAGTTCGAGTTCTCGGGTGTCTCCTCGGTCCCTCGTGGTGACGTTGCCTAAGCCCGTCATCGAGTGGGATGAATGTAATGCCCCGCGATGGTGCATTTCATCAGGGATTTCCCGCGATTCGGGTATATCCTGATGAAAATTAAAACCAATTTAATAAGCCGCAACGATTTCAGCCCCTTGTGAAGGCTTAGCGAGCGGCGTCGGTGGCGATCCAGTAGGCGGCTTTCTCGGCCATCATCAGCGTCGGGCTGTTGGTGTTGCCGCTGGTGATGGTGGGCATCACACCCGCATCCACCACGCGCAAACCGGCAATGCCGCGCACCCGCAAGCGGCTGTCCACCACCGCCATCGGGTCGTCATCCCGGCCCATGCGGGTCGTGCCCACCGGGTGAAAGATGGTGCTGGCAATGTCACCGGCCAGTTTGGCCAGTTCTTCATCGCTTTGGTATTGCACGCCGGGCTTGAACTCTTCGGGCTGGAAAGGTTTCATGGCCGGTTGGTCCATGATGCGACGCGTCACACGCAAACTGTCGGCCGCCACTTTGCGGTCCTCGTCGGTAGACAGGTAGTTGGGCGCGATGGCGGGCGCATCTTCAAAGCGGTTGCTCTTGATGTTCACCGTGCCCCGGCTGGTCGGGTTCAGGTTGCACACGCTGGCGGTGATGGCTGGAAAGCTGTGCAGCGGCTCGCCAAACGCATCCAGGCTCAGCGGTTGCACGTGGTACTGGATGTTGGCATGCGGCTGCGACGGGTCGCTCTTGGTGAAGGCGCCCAACTGACTGGGGGCCATGCTCATCGGCCCGGTGCGTTTGAGGGCGTATTCCAGCCCGATCAGGGCTTTGCCCCACAGGCTGTTGGCCATGGTGTTGAGGGTTTTGGCGCCCTTGACTTTGTAGACCGAGCGAATTTGCAAATGGTCTTGCAGGTTCGCGCCCACGCCGGGCAGCTCGTGCACCACGGGCACGATGTTGTCGTGCAACAACTCCGCCGGGCCAATGCCCGAGAGTTGCAAAATTTGCGCGGAGCCGATGCTGCCAGCGCTCAAGATCACTTCGCGCGTGGCGTGCACCGTGACCATTTCCTGACCTGTCCAGACCTGGGCACCGGTGCAGCGCTTGCTGCCATCGGGCGGGGTCTCGATCAGCAGTTTGGCCACCTGGGCTTTATTCCACAATTCAAAGTTGGGGCGGGCGTAACAGGTGGGGCGCAAGAAGGCTTTGGCAGTGTTCCAACGCCAGCCGGCTTTTTGGTTGACCTCAAAATAGCTCACGCCTTCGTTGTTGCCGCGATTGAAGTCGTCGGTAGCGGGAATGCCCGCTTCTTGCGCGGCTTGGGCAAAAGCGTCCAGCACGTCCCATTGCAGGCGCTGCTTTTCAATGCGCCATTCACCGCCGGCTTGCCGGCCTTTGAGGGTGTGGATGTAACTGCCTGCGGCGGCATCTGCGGCCATCAAACTCGGACGTGTGCCTTTGGCGCCATGGAAGGCATTGGCGCCTTTGTAGTGGTCCTCGTGCAACTGAAAATAAGGCAGCGACTGGTCCCAGCGCCAAGCCTCGTCGCCTGTGATCTGCGCCCATTGGTCGTAGTCGCGGGACTGGCCGCGCATGTAAATCATGCCGTTGATGCTGGAGCATCCGCCAAGCACCTTGCCCCGCGGGTAGCGCAGGCTGCGGCCATTCAGGCCCGCAGCGGGCTCGGTTTCGTACATCCAGTCGGTGCGCGGATTGCCAATGCAATACAGATACCCGACGGGAATATGCACCCAGTGGTAATCGTCTTTTTTGCCCGCTTCAATCAGCAGCACACGCTTGCTGGCGTCAGCCGACAAACGGTTGGCGAGCAGGCTGCCCGCTGTGCCGCCGCCCACGATGATGTAGTCAAAGGTGTTTTCGTTCATGGGCCCGAGTGTGTCAGAAGCGAGAGCGGTAAAACTTACTTGGCCGTCGGCATCACAAATTCAGCGCCTTTGCCAATGCTTTCTGGCCAGCGCTGCATGATGGACTTTTGCTTGGTGTAAAAGCGCACGCCTTCTTCGCCGTAGGCGTGCATGTCGCCAAACAGCGAACGCTTCCAGCCGCCAAAGCCGTGCCAGGCCATGGGCACCGGGATCGGCACGTTGATGCCGACCATGCCCACCTGAATGCGGCGCGAGAACTCGCGCGCCACGTTGCCGTCGCGGGTGAAGCAGGAGACGCCGTTGCCGAACTCGTGGTCGTTGATGATTTGCACCGCCGTGCCGAAGTCGGGCACACGCACGCAAGACAACACGGGGCCAAAAATTTCTTCTTTGTAAATCTTCATGTCGGTGGTCACGTGGTCAAACAACGTGCCGCCCATCCAAAAACCCTGCTCACAACCGGCACCGGCTTTGGCGCCATCAAACTCGCGGCCATCGACCAGCAGCTGTGCGCCTTCGGCCACGCCCGCATCGATGTAGCCCTTGATGCGTTGACGTGCCACGTCGGTCACGATGGGGCCCATTTCTGCGGCCAGGTTTTCGCCATTCAGCACTTGCAGGACTTGGGTGCGCTCGAGCAGTTTAGGGATGATTTTGTCGGCCACATCACCCACCAGCACGGCCACGCTGATGGCCATGCAGCGTTCGCCGGCCGAGCCGTAACCCGCGCCAATCAAGGCGTCTACGGTTTGGTCGATGTCGGCATCGGGCATCACGACCAAGTGGTTTTTCGCGCCGCCCAGGGCTTGCACGCGCTTGCCGTGGTGAGCGCCAGTTTCGTAGATGTAGTTGGCAATCGGTGTGGAGCCGACAAAGCTGATGGCTTTGACATCAGGGTGCTCCAGCAGCGCGTCCACGGCGGCTTTGTCGCCCTGCACCACGTTGAACACGCCGTCAGGCAAGCCGGCTTTTTTCAGCAAGTCGGCCATGAACAGTGCCGCGGTCGGATCGGTCGGGCTGGGCTTCAAGATGAAAGTGTTGCCCGCCGCAATGGCGACCGGGAACATCCACATGGGCACCATCACCGGGAAATTGAACGGCGTGATGCCGGCCACCACGCCCAAAGGCTGGCGCATGGTCCAGTTGTCAATGCCCGTCGAGACTTGCTCGGTGTAGTCGCCCTTGAGCAGTTGTGGAATGCCGGTGGCAAATTCCACGATGTCGATGCCCCGCGACACCTCGCCCTGGGCGTCGGTAAATACCTTACCGTGCTCGGCGGTGATGATGTGCGCCAATTCATCCTTGTGTAAATTGAGCAGCTCCAGGAACTTGAACATCACACGGGCGCGGCGCAGTGGAGGCGTGTCGGCCCATGCGGGAAAGGCGGCTTGCGCCGCGGCCACGGCTTGCGCCACCTCGGCGCTGTTGGCCAGGGCCACTTGGCCGGTGATGGCGCCGGTGGCCGGATTGGTCACGCTCTGGCTGCGGCCTGAAGTGCCTGCGGCGCGCTGGCCACCAATGTAGTGGTCGATGTGGGAAACGCTCATGGGGTGCTCCTGAAGCAGTTAAGCCTGCGCGCGAATTGCCGCAAGGTGGACGGTGTGGATGCAGTGTAGGCATCGGCGTCGTTCGCCACAAGCCCCTCAGGGTTGAATTGATTGTTCAAAATAGTGAACAATAGGCACATGGAACAACAAAAAATCAATGCCCTGTGGACCCCCTTGCACTGGCTCAGCGTGCTGGCGCAGCAAGGCAGTTACACCGCCGCCGCCGCGCGTTTGGGGGTGAGCAAGGCCGCCATGAGCCAGCGCATAGCCGAGTTGGAACGCGCGGCCAAAGTCACGCTGGTGCTGCGCACCACGCGCAGCCTGCGCCTGACCGAGGCGGGGCAAAGGCTGGTGGACGACACCCGCGCATCGTTTGAACAGATTGAGCAGAGTTTTGCGCAAGTGCGCGACTTGGCCGGGCAACCCAGCGGCTTGATTCGGATGACGGCCCCGGTGGCGCTGGCGCGGCAACAACTGGTGCCGCTGTTGGCAGCCTTTCTGAAAAACTATCCCGAAGTCCGGCTGGAGCTGGATCTGTCAGACCGCCTCAGCGCCTTAGCCACAGAAGGTTATGACTTGGCCATCCGCCATACCGCCCATCCGCCCGATACCCATGTGGCCTGGGCCTTGTGTACCACCGAGTCGGTGTTGGTGGCCAGTCGCGCCTATTTGCGCCGCCGTGGTGAGCCCCGCACCCCGGTCGATTTGCAAACGCACAACTGCCTGCATTACCCGCGCTCGCATGATGCCCCCGCGTGGACCTTAGAGCCCCGGCACCCCGCCAAAGGCAGCGAGCGCATCACCGTGCCCGTGGCTGGCAACTTTGCCGCCAACAACAGCGAAGCCCTGCGCGAAGCCGCGCTCACCGGCGCGGGCATCGCCCTCATGCCCGACTTCAGCGCGCAAGCCGCTTTGCGCAAAGGCCAACTCGTGCCCGTGTTGCTGGACTGGAAACCGGTGGGCGGTTTTGCCGAAACCATTTACGCGATCCGCCCCTACGCACTCCATGTGCCGCGGGCGGTCACGGCGCTGGTGGATCATTTGCGGCAGGCTTTGAAACCAGGATTTGCCGCATGAAGTCTTGAGACCATGGGGCCGTGGTCCGCCGCATCCAGCGCGATGGCGTGACCGAGTCGCTTGGCGCGTTCCAAAACAGCATGATCTGCATCAGCATGGGCGACCCGGACAACGCGTTTGTCGCCTATAGCCACGAGACCGTCCGTGAAGACCCTGACGGCTTTGTGCGCTGCGTGGGGTTTGATGAACTTTAAGGATCAGCATGAACAAATGGACAAAGCGTGCCTTGGATGGGGTCGCGATCTTGGCGATCTTCACCAGTATGTCGGCCATGGCCCAAACCTACCCGAGCAAGCCTTTGAAACTCGTGGTGCCCTATGCCGCTGGGGGCTCTACCGATCAATTGGCCCGCGCCATTGCCGAGCCCTTGGGCCGGGCTTTGGGGCAAGCGGTGGTGGTGGAAAACAAACCGGGTGGCAACACCATCATCGGAGCCGATGCGGTGGCCAAAGCGGCCCCCGATGGCTACACCTTGTTCATGGGCAGCTCGGCCAGTCTGGCGGTCAATCCGCTGCTGTACAGCAAGCTGCCCTATGACCCCGCTGCCGATTTTGCGGGCGTGAGCATGTTGGCCGCATCCCCTTTGGTGATGGTGGTTCCCGCCAGCCTGCCCGTCACGAATGTGAAGGAGTTTGTCGAGTTGGCCAAGCGCCGCCCGGATGCGCTCAATTTTGCTTCAGTGGGCAATGGCAATCCGCTGCATCTCGCTGGCGAGTTGTTCAAGGTGGCCACGGGCATTGAAATGACGCATGTGCCCTATAACGGCAGCGCGCCGGCACTCACGGCCTTGTTGGGCAGCCAGGTCCAGGTGATGTTCGATGTGGTCTTGACGTCGAACCCACACATCCAGTCTGGTAAATTGCGCGCACTGGCTTTGACCGGCACCAACCGCTTGGCTTTGCTGCCCAATGTGCCGACCATTGCGGGATCGGGTTATCCGGGTTACGAAGCGGGTATTTGGTTTGCCATGGTGACGCCCAAGGCCACACCCGCTGCCATCGTGGCGCGTTTAAATGCTGAAGTGACCAAGATTTTGGCGCAACCCGATATGAAAGCGCGTTTCGATGGGCTGGCGCTCGAACTCATCCCCGGGCCTTCCGAAGAAGTGGCCAAATACGCGCAGCGTGAGCAAGCGCGCTGGGCACGCCTGATTCGCGAAAAAGGCATCCGCCTGGAGCCTTGAATCAGCGGAGGGCCGCAACTGGCCCCTGCCGCTTTCAGGCTCAACTGGCCAGCAGTTTCATCTCAGCATACAGGTCGGCTTTGCCTTCAAAGCCGATGCCGGGTAACTCGGGCAGGTCGACATAACCGTTGTCGACCTTGACCCCGTCAGGGAAGCCGCCGTAAGGCTGGAACAGATCGGGGTAGCTCTCGTTGCCGCCCAGCCCCAGACCCGCCGCAATCGCCAGAGACATTTGATGCCCGCCGTGCGGAATGCAGCGGCTGGGCGACCAGCCGTAGTCTTTCAGCATGTCCAGCGTGCGCAGGTACTCCACCAGGCCGTAGCTCAGCGCGCAATCAAACTGCAGCCAGTCGCGGTCGGCTCGCATACCGCCGTAGCGGATCAAGTTGCGTGCATCTTGCATGGAGAACAGGTTTTCGCCCGTGGCCATGGCCGGCGCATAGTGCGGTGCCAGCGCCGCTTGCAGTTCGTAGTCCAGCGGGTCGCCCGCTTCTTCGTACCAAAACAAGTTGTAGCCGGCCAGGGCTTTGGCGTAGGCCATGGCGGTGGGCAAGTCGAACCTACCGTTCGCATCGACTGCCAAACGCTGGCCTGGGGCCAGCATTTTCAGCACCGCTTCAATGCGCTGGCAGTCTTCGCTCAGGCTGGCGCCGCCGATTTTCATTTTCACCACCGAGTAGCCGCGATCCAAATAGCTTTGCATTTCGTCGGTCAGGCCGGCCAGCCCTTTGCCTGGCCAGTAGTAGCCACCGGCGGCATAGACAAACACTTTGCGATTCGCTTGGCCGTTGCCATAGCGCTCAGCCAGCAATTGGTACAGCGGCTTGCCCGCGATCTTGGCCACCGCATCCCAAATCGCCATGTCCATGGTGCCCACGGCGACCGAGCGCTCGCCATGGCCGCCGGGCTTTTCGTTGGTCATCATCGTGGCCCATATTTTGTGCGGGTCCAGGTTGTCTCCGGCCTCGTCCAGCAGGCTGTCGGCGGGCGCTTCCAAGATGCGCGGAATGAAGCGCTCGCGCATCAAATGGCCTTGGCCGTAGCGGCCGTTGGAGTTGAAGCCATAGCCAATGACGGGCCGGCCGTCGCGCATCACGTCAGTCACCACAGCCACCAGGCTGAGGTTCATTTTCGAAAAGTCGATGTAGGCGTTGCGAATATTGCTTTGGATGGAGCGGGTCGATTCGCGGATTTCAGTGATTTTCAAAATGGCATTCCTTATTTTTTACCCAGGCCCAAACGTTTGGCGCCTTCAATGTAGAGCGCGGTGCGCTCCTTCATGAACGCGTCCATTTGCTCGGCTCCGACGTTCACCAATTCAAAACCGTTCTTGGCGGCCAGCTCTTTCATTTCAGCATCGTTGTTGAGCGCGGCCCACATGTCCGAGAGTTTTTTACGCGCTTCCAGCGAGGTCGATTTGGGCACGCCAATGCCGCGGTAAGCGCCGTCCACCCAGTCCACACCCAACTCGCGGAAGGTGGGCACATTGGGCATCATCGGGTGGCGCTTTTCCATGGCCACGGCCAAGGCGCGGACTTTGCCGCGGTTGGCAATCGCAAATGGCGTGTAGGTCACGGCGCCATCAATCTGCGCGCCGACCACCGCCATGGACATGTCGCCCGTGCCTTTGTAGGGCACATAGGTGCTCTTGATGCCGAACGCGGCATTCAATCGCTCGTGTGCCGCATGGTTGGCCGAATTCAGGCCAGAGCCCCCCAGGTTCATCTTGCCGGGGGACGCTTTGGCTGTCGCGATGAATTCAGCAAAGGTCTTGATCGGGCTGTTTTCAGGCACCACCAGCACGTCAGGCGTGTAGTGGAACCAGTACACCGGCGTGATGTCGGTGGTTTTGTATTGGACTTCGCCCTCGATGGGTTGGAACACGATGTGCGGCAAATTGATGCCCACCACGTTCAGGCCGTCACCGGGCAGGTTGTTCATTTGCCCCCACATCAAGCCACCGCCGGCGCCGGCCTTGTATTGGATGATGGTGTCTATGGCCGCACATTTTTTCTTCAGCACCACTTGCTGGTGACGGGCTGATAAATCGGACTCACCGCCCGGTGGAAACGCCTGCCAATACAGCAGGTTTTTCTCAGGGCAGCCGCCAGGCAGGCCTTGGGCCATGGCCAGGGGGGAGAAGGCCAGGCAAAGAACGCCCAAGCATTGCGCCATCAACTTCATCCATGTCTTTTTCATAGGGTCTCCTCAGGGGGCTTTGACTGTAGCGAGTTTCAAGCTAAGCATTGCGCGCCTGCGCGACCAGAGCTGGCGGATGCCAGTTGCCAGCGTTCGCTGCAGGGCATTAGCGAAAGGCGGTTGCAGCCCAAAAAATAGAGCCAAGTGATTCAGTTTCCGATTTATATTTGAGCAGTAGTGTCCCAACGTTTTTCAGAGGAGAGAGAGCTGTTGAGGCTCAAATTCCGAATGTTTGTCAGGCTCGGTTGGTGTAAGTAGTTGATTTATTGGGATTGTTTCAAACATGGTCAAGCTCAAGATTTGTAGGATTTCA
>CAIWWN010000150.1 GCA_903916355.1 uncultured Burkholderiales bacterium
GCTTCAAACCACCGAACTCGGTGGTGCTTCTTATCTGTCCCATGTGGGCGAGGCAGCCGCTGCGATTGCCGCGGGCCGGTGCAAGGTCGCCTTGGTGACCTTGGCCGGTCGTCCAAAGTCTGAAGGATCGAGTGGCGCCAAACCGCGTAACTATGGCGACACCGCGCCCGATGCAGAGTTTGAGCGCCACTACTTACCAGCACCTTTGAACAGCTACGCCATGTGTGCCATGCGCCATATGCATGAATTTGGCACGACGCCCGAGCAGCTCGCCTGGATCAAGGTGACCATGTCTCACCATGCCCAACACAACCCCCACGCTTACTTGAAAAACACCATGACGGTGCAAGAGGTCTTGGACACGCCCATGGTGGCCGACCCTTTGCACCGGGCCGATTGCTGTGTCGTCACCGATGGTGGTGGTGCAGTGGTGGTGGTTCACCCCGATTTGGTCCAACACTTAAAAACACCCAGGGTGCAAATTGTGGGCATGTCTGCCTGCGTCAAAGGCCAGTCGGGAGGGCGAGTGGATTTGACCTACTCGGCAACGGCTTGGACTGCGCCGCGTGCGTTTGAACAAGCGGGAATCGAGCCCACCGATATTCGCTACGCATCCATTTATGACAGTTTCACCATCACCGCGTTGATGCAACTCGAAGACCTGGGGTTTTGTGCGAAAGGTCAGGGTGGGCGTTTGGTGGCCGATGGCCAATTGATTGCTGGGCAAAGCGCGCTCACCATCAACACCGACGGCGGTGGATTGTGCAACAACCATCCCGCCAATCGAGGCGGAATCACCAAGATCATTGAGGCGGTGCGGCAACTCAGAGGCACGGCTCACCCCGCCGTTCAAGTGCCCAACTTGGAGTTTGCATTGGCCAATGGCATCGGTGGATTTTTGGGCTCGCGCCATGGGGCAGCCACCTTGATCATGAAAAGGAGTTGACATGAGTGCGAGCACGCCAGTTTGGGTATTTCAAGACCCTTTGCAAAACCCGGAAAACCAGTTCTTTTGGACCCAGGCCCAAGCGCGAAAACTGGCACTTAAACACTGTTTGTCTTGTGACGCCCCACACCATTACCCCAGGTCCTATTGTCCCCACTGCGGCAGCGACCAAACCGAGTGGCGAGTCTCCAAAGGCCTGGGTGAGGTCTATTCATTCACCCGCATGGTGCGAGGAGTCGAGCAGCCCTTTTTAATGGCCTATGTGCGTTTGGATGAAGGTGTTGAGTTGCTCACCCATTTGCAAACGTCGGATTGGCCGGCGGTGGCGATTGGCATGCGGGTGAAGGTGGATTTTTTGGTCAGTGCGTCTGGGCAAAACGTACCGATTTTTATTCCCTTATAGGTGCACTCAGGAGCACTCAGGAGCACTGGGGCACTGGTGGACATGCAGGCACATGGAGGTACATGGCTCTGGTCAGCTTCTTGCCTGCGCGACAGCGTGAAGCCGCTGCATCCATGGCTTGACGTGCAGTTCAGTTCAGTGGTCCGTGAGGTTGAACTCACTCATGGCGTTCCAGGGCTTGGACCAAGGCCTGGAGGTCACGCCGAAGAATTTTGCCCATGCTGTTTCTGGGCAATCGAGACGTGAAATACCAGTATTTGGGATGCTTCCAGCGGGCCAATGCAGCCAAGCCACTTTTGAGCGTGTCAATGGCAGGGGTAGCGCCTGGCTTCAAATGGATGACGGCCGTCACGGCCTCGCCCCAATACGCATGTGGCAAACCAATCACAGCGACTTCTTCAATTTGGGGGTGTTGGAGCAGTACCTCCTCAATTTCTCGCGGGTAAACGTTCTCGCCACCGGAGATGATCATGTCGTTTTTTCGGTCTACCAAGTACAGATAACCTTCGTCGTCTCGCCTGGCCATGTCACCGGCGGTCACCCAGCCGTTTTTGATGGTTTGCGCTTGCAGCTCTGGTCGGTTCCAGTATCCTGAAAACATCAACGGTGAGCGACTCCACAATTCACCCACTTCACCCGGCTTGACGAGTTCGCCAGAGGTGTCTCGGATTTCTATCTCCACCGTTGCAAAGGGGTTGCCCACACAAGCGGA
>CAIWWN010000151.1 GCA_903916355.1 uncultured Burkholderiales bacterium
GCACAAACGGATCGGTGAATAGAAAAGTCAAGATTCCGCATTGGATCGCTTGCGCGATCCAATGCGGTGGAATTCAGCGTTTGACAATGTGGGGAAGTCTTTATAGGGGGAATTTGGGTGGCCATCAGGGTCAAACTGATTATTCCTCACGCAGCGGGTGGCAACTCAGACGCTTTTGGCCGAATTCTTGCCCAAAAATTGAGTGAGCGAATTGGCCAACAAGTGGTCGTGGAAAACAAAGTGGGCGCAGGTGGAACGATTGCAGTGGCTTACACCGCAAAAGCACCTGCAGACGGGTACACACTGGTGGTGGCCGACAATGGAACGCAATCCATCGCACCTGGCCTATACGGCCCCAAACTTCAATACGATGTTTTCAAAGACTTCACCCCAATAACACTGGCCGCGACCTTTCCAGCAGTCATCCTGATTCACCCATCGGTAGAGGCTAAAACACCCAAAGAATTCGTGGCCTTGGTGAAAAGCCAGCCCGGTAAATTCACATTTTCATCAGCAGGTACGGGCAACGGTTCCCACCTGGCTTTGGAGCTGTTTCGTTCTGCTGCTGGTGGTCTGAATATGGTTCACATTCCCTACAAAGGGGGGGCGCCAGCGATTCAAGCGTTGTTGGCTGGCGATGTGCAAATGACCAGTGTCAGTGTCAACACTTCGATGGCTCACATCCAATCGGGCAAAGCAAGAGCGATCGGTCTTGCCGCCACGAAGCGCTCACCTGCCTTGCCCGATGTGCCCACATTCATCGAGGCAGGCATTCCGTTTGAAGCAGAAAACTGGATTGCCATACTCGGACCTGCGGGTATCCCGGTGCCAATTGTCAGCAAGCTGAACTCAGAAATCGCCCTGACGCTGCAGCAACCTGATGTCAAAGAACGTCTGGCCAAATTGGGCTTAGAGGTCGTTGCATCAACCCCTGCTGCCTATTCGCAATTGCTCTTAACCGATGTACCCAAATGGGGCAAGGCCGTGAAAGATTCTGGTGCAGTAGCCGAATAAAACAGGACTGATAATGACCGAACAACTTACTTCCCCTAGCCCCCGCGGAACGCTCAAGAAGAAGCTGAGCGACGGGCAATTCATCGTTGCACCAGGCATTTATGAAATGATCTCAGCCAAGGTGGCCGATCAGCTTGGTTTTAATGCCCTTTACATGACCGGCTACGGCGTTTCTGCATCTCACCTTGGACTGCCAGATGCTGGCTTGGCGGGCTATACCGACATGCAAGGGCGTGCCAGAACCATCGCTCACGGTATCAGTAGTCCGCTGATGGCCGATGCTGATACAGGATTTGGTGGTCTCATCAACATTCAGCACACCGTGCGTGGATACGAAGAGGCCGGGGTGCAAGCCATTCAGCTTGAAGACCAGGAGTCACCTAAAAAATGTGGACATACGCCCAACCGACGGGTGGTTTCACAATCGGACGCAATTCGCCGGATTGAGGTGGCAGTCGCCGCCCGTCGCAGCGCCGATACCCTGATCATTGCAAGGACGGATGCTAGGACAGGTCTGGGCTTGAGCGAAGCCATTGCGCGCGGCAAAGCTTTTGCCAAGGCAGGCGCGGACATTGTTTTTGTAGAGTCGCCTGAGTCTGAAGAGGAGTTCAAGCGGATTGGTGATGAGTTGTCCGGTTGCGGTTCTTGGTTGATCGCCAATATGGTCCCCACGGGCAGGTCCCCCGAATTGCCAGCCAAACAACTGAAGGCGCTGGGTTTTTCATTGGCTATTTGGCCGGGCGCTGTGATGGCGGTGGCTGCCGCAGCCACGCAAAATGCATTGAAGTACCTGGCTGAGCATGGTACGACTGCGGGTAGTCCTGTTCCCATGATCGACATGAAGGCGCTGCACGAGTTGGTTGGCTTTCAAGATGTGTGGGATTTCGAGAAACAATACGTCGAGCGACCATGACTGCACAAACCCTGTTTGAGAAGGTATGGTCTCAGCATGTCGTTCAAAAATTAGCCCCCGAAGTAGACTTGCTGTTCATTGACCGTCATTTGATGCACGACCTGGGTGGCGGAGATGCCATCTTTCAGATCCGACAACAGGGACTCAAAGTTAGGCACCCCGGCTTGACCTTTGCAACGGTTGATCATGTCGTCTCAACAGAGCATGGTCGCACCGGTGGGATGGCGCCTTGGGCCGATGACACCATTGCCAAGTTGCGACAACAAACGCATGAAACAGGCATTCATCTGTTTGATGTGAGCCAAACCTCACAGGGCATTATTCACGTCATTGGCCCCGAACTAGGCGTCTCGTTACCTGGACTGACCATTGTTTGTGGCGATAGCCATACCTGTACCCATGGTGCGTTGGGCGCGATTGCGTTTGGCATTGGCACTACAGAGGTTCAGCATGTGTTGGCCACACAAACACTCCAGCAAAAAAGACCCAAAACCATGCGGGTCGAGTTTCTTGGCCATCCTGCGAGCGGTGTCACTGCAAAGGACATGATCCTGGCGCTGATCGGCCAAATTGGTGCTTCCGGTGGAACTGGCTACGCGCTTGAATATGCAGGTAGCGCCATTGAAACGCTGGATATGGAGGCGCGCCTGACACTTTGCAATTTGTCCATTGAATGTGGTGCCAAGGTTGGCATGATTGCACCTGATCAGGTGACGTTAGATTGGATCAAAGGCAGGCCGTTTGCGCCTACTGGTCAGCTGTGGCTTGCAGCACTCGATTATTGGAAGTCTCTGCCCAGTGATCAAGATGCCGTTTTTGATAAACAAGTAAGCATTGACTGTTCAACCCTGTCGCCCCAAATCACATGGGGCACCAGTCCTGACCAGGTCATATCGGTCACAGCCAGAGTCCCTTCGTTGGATGAGGCTCAAAACACTATGCAAAGGCAGGCTTGGACCGATGCCCTGAATTACATGGGCCTCCAGGCTGGCCAGAGCATCAGTGGCACGCCTATTCAACGTGTTTTCATTGGTTCATGCACCAATTCACGACTCAATGACCTGCGCAGAGCGGCCGCTGTCATCCGCGGCAGGAAAGTGGCGGCTCATGTCACGGCCTGGGTTGTGCCGGGCTCCATGCGCGTCAAGCAGGACGCCGAAAATGAAGGCCTGGATGTCCTTTTCAAAGCAGCAGGCTTTGAATGGCGTGAGCCGGGTTGCTCGCTTTGCGTGGGGGCCAATGGTGACTTGGTGAGCCCAGGGGATCGTTGTGTTTCAACATCGAATCGCAACTTTACCGGCCGGCAAGGCCCTAGTGCTCGAACCCATTTGGCCAGCCCAGAAATGGCGGCTGCAGCAGCTCTTGCTGGCGCCATTGTTGACCATCGGGATTTTTGAAATGCAAAAATTTGAAATCTTGAGAGCAATGGCTGCCCCTTTTGCGCATGCCAATGTGGACACAGACAGGATCATCCGGATCGAACGTTGTGCCCGCGTTGCCCGCCAAGACATGGGTCTTTGGGCTTTTGAATCTGAACGCTTCCATGAGGACGGATCAGACAATCCCGAATTTGTGTTGAATCAACCGCTATTTAGGCAAGTTGGAATATTGGTGGCTTCAGAAAATTTTGGGTGTGGCAGCTCAAGGGAGATGGCTGTGTGGGCCATCTCCGGAATGGGGATTCGATGCGTCATCGCCCCCTCGTTTGGTGAAATCTTCTTCGGAAACTGTTTCCAAAATGGCGTGTTGCCCATTCGACTTTCAACACAGGAGGTTGCATCCCTTCAATCGATGCTGTTGCAAGGCGCAAAGACAAACGATTCGAGTCAGGTGACATTGACTGTTGATTTAATTGATCAGGTCATCCAAACTTCAAATCTGCAGACCTTTTCCTTTGAGGTCGATCCATTGCGGCGCATCAGCCTTTTGGAAGGTCTTGATCCAATTGCATTGACGCTGAAAAGCCTTCAGATGATTGAGACTTCTGAGGCGAAAAGCCAACGAGACCAACCTTGGGTCTGGTCAGTTGCAGATGGCGAATCTTGAACCATTGGGAGAACTACCCTTGTAGGGCAATTGAAGTCTTATTCAAGTTTGTTGATAATTGATTATTCCGAAATAACTCATGCTGATAAAGATTTCGGCTCTTGTTTAGGCTCAAGACGAATGAAGGCGTTGGAGAAATCCACCTGATTTTTGAAATTAGCTGTGAACGTTGACTTTCGCGACATTTGAGTCCCTGGAACCACCAGGTCGCTAAGCCTCTACTGGTCGATTTCGGGCGCATCGAAACGGGGCACCTTCAGAGACGTTCCGCAAAAATTCGGCCTGAATTTCGTTACAGTGTCTTTTTATCGTGCTCGCAATTATGAGGTGAGCTCAAGGAAATTACCGGCAGAAAATTTCACCGGTTCGCTGTGCTCGTCAAAGCTCACGCCAGCAGGGTCAAGCCCTTCTTTGATACGCTGCAGTTGCTGCTGTAGCAATCTGCGCAGTTTCACAATGCCGATGTCGGACTTGGCCAGGTGCTCTTCAGAGTGATGTGCGATGGCGCCTTGACTGACCATGGCTTCATAGTCGCCGGGGAATTGTTGATGTTCTTCTTCAGACAGTTCTTCCCATAATTTGCCATTCAGGCGCGATCGCATTTTCACGAGCTCGCCTTGTTCTTTGACGCGACCTACCACATAAATTCGGAACGAATGGTCGTCGATAGGCAAGATCCAGCCCAAAGATTCAACCATGCCATAGCGCCCAATGCGCGGGCTGGGTATGACCCGTAGAGTGGGTAAACCGGCTTCACTGATTCGCCTGAGTGTTTGGCCGTCTGGCAATTTGCGCAGCGACACCGTTCTGACGCTGTGCGCTTGGGTGTCCCATGTGACTTGGGGCATCAGTGCCATTTGCTCTACAAACTGCGTGCCACTGAATGACGAGTGCAGTATGACGACGTGAAACGGGTCCACCAGATTTTCGTAATGCTGCAGCCAATTGCATGGAATGATTTGCGGACCACCCCCGCCAATGCTGTTGTCGTTGGCCTCTAGAAACTCCCCGTCCTCCAACGTCTCCAGGCATTCATAGCGTGGAAGCACGGGCTTCTTTTCGGATGGCCCCATATAGGTCCAAATTAATCCATAAAGCTCTTGGACAGGGTACCAAGGCTGCCGCACCTTGTGGCGATGCTCGTCAGGTCCGGGCTCACAAGGCCTCTCCATGCAATGACCTTCAGCATCAAAAAGCCAGCCGTGATAGCAACAACGGATGCCGTGCTCTTCCACCTTGCCATAAAACAAAGAGGTTCCGCGATGCGCGCAATGGGGATAGACCAAACCCGGACGGCCACTTCGGTCTCTGAACAAAATGAGGTCTTCTCCCAAAATGCGGACTTTGCGCGGCGTGCTGTTCGCATCACTGAGGATGCCGATCGGATGCCAATAGCGGCGTAACAATTCGCCCATCGGCGTGCCTTTACCGACTTGGGTCATTTCCAAATCAGAGCGGGGCTCAGCCTTGCTGTAGGCGGTACCTGAGTCCACCTGGATGGGAATCACGCGTGATGGTGTTGGAGTTGACTGAGTCATGTGATTTCTTTCAGTGACTTTAAACACCAGCAGCTTTGATCAACTCAGAAACGCGTGGAAAGTCTGCTTTGAACACTTCCAGGAATTGCGCAGGAGTGTTGCCCAGGGGTTCGAAACCAAAGCTGATCAATTTGGCTTGAATGTCGGGCATGGCGGTAATTTCACGCAAAGCGGTGACCCACGTGTTTTGCAATTCAACAGGCAAACTGGCCGGCGCGTACATGCCAATCCAACTGTCCAAATCAAAACCCTTGAAGCCTTGTTCTGAAAATGTGGTGATCTGGGGCAGGGTGGACACTCGGCGCGTGCCTGCAACGCCGAGCACTTTCATTTTTCCACCTTGCACCTGCGCCCTTGCGGTCGCAGGGTTGGCCCAGGCAAAGTCAAGCAACTCGCCAAACAAGTCGTTGTGTGCGGCGGCTTCGGACTTGTAGGCCGCATGAACTAATTGGGTGCCTGATTGTTGGGCCAGCAATTCTCCAAAAAGGTGAGCCGAGGACCCATTGCCCCAAGTGCCGTAGCTCAGGCTGCTTTTTTTCTTGGCGAACTCCACAAGGTCTTTGAGGTTGTTGACGGGCGCGTTGGCACGGACCACCAACATCGGTCCCCCCACGGCCAGCATGCTCAAGGGCGTGAAACTTTTCACGGGATCGTAGGGGAGCTTGGGTTGCAAGATGACATTGTTCACGTGCGTCAAAGGCAAGGTCATCATGACGGTGTACCCGTCTGGTGCCGCCTTGGCCACGTAGTCGGCGGCAATGATGCCGCTGGCACCGGGCCGAGTTTCTACCACGATGGGTTGGCCCCAGCGTTGTTGCAATTTATCGCCATAAATGCGGGCCAAGGTATCGATGGGCCCTCCCGCTGTTCCGAAAGGCACGACTTTGATGGGGCGATGGGGAAAGCTTGGCGCTCCTTGAGCCCACAGGGGTGATGACGTGAGGGCACCCAATGCGGTGAGCAGTGTTCGACGTGAATAAGTCATGATTCGATCCGAGTTGAACTGCGCTGTGAATAATAGGGAGAAATGGGTTTTAAAGCGGATCGGTATCGCTTAAGGAATGGCTTCGAATGGGAATTGGGCCAACAGCACTTGGTATTCCGCTTCGTTGTCTATTTCCATGGTCGCTAAGAATCGAACCACGGCGTTGTAAAACGAAATGATCAATACCAAGTCGGTGAGTGACTCGGTGTCCAGTTGCGCCTTGAGTGCGGCAAATGTGGCGTCTGATGCAGCAAGGCTTTGCGTCATTTCACGCGCCGCACGCAAAACGTTGCGCGTGAGCGCATCCAGTCCACTGGCTCTTCCCGCGGTTTCGGCCGCGATGGCACGGATGTCTTCGTCACTGACGCCAAAATCACGGCTGATTTTGATGTGATGTGTGTATTCATAGACCGAGCGTGTGAGGTAGCCAATTTGCAAAATGGCCATCTCGCGCAGGCGTGGATTCAGGGGGCTGTCAAAACGAATGTAATGCCCCATGGTGTGAAAAGCTGTTGCCCCTTTGGGGCTGTGGCTCATCAGGCGAAGCAAATTGATATTGCGTTTCAACAAATGCTGGTGCTCAGGCGCCAGATCGGACGCGTTGAGGTAAGGGAGTCTGGCCATGTCAATACCTTGGTTAATCCGAATGGTGAATTCACTCGCAACGGTGCATCATCTTTCAGGCAACTAATTCAAGTCAAGGACATTGGCGTTCTTGCTTGTACCTCAGGAGACTTTCAATATGCGTCGTCAATTGCTCTGGCTGGTTTACACATTGATGGTCTGCGCCACTTTGGGTGTGCAGGCCCAAGATTTCCCCACTAAAACCATCCGGATCATCAATCCGTTCCCTGGTGGGCCGACCGACAGTTTTGCCCGCTTGATTGCCAGCAAGCTACAGGCGGGCTTGAAACAAGCGGTCATTGTCGATGCCAAAGCGGGGGCGGGCGGCACCATTGGCGTGGCAGCGGCCGCCAAGGCGGTGCCGGATGGATACACCTTGCTGATCACTTCAGCGTCAACGCAAATCGTTCAACCCGTGGTGCGCAAGTCGATGCCTTATGACGCAGAAAAAGATTTTGTACCCATCATGGCCACGGGCGGCTCGGCTTCTGTGGTGGTCGTGCATCCTTCTTTGCCGGTGAAAAATTTGCGTGAATTGATTGACTATGCACGTGCCAATCCTGAAGTGGTGACCTACGGTTCTTCCGGTAATGGCACAGCGCTGCATTTGGCTGGCGAGGTTTTTGCCAGCATTGCGGGCGTCAAATTGCAGCACGTTCCCTACAAAACGGCGGCGCAGTCCATGACCGATTTACTGGGCGGTCAGGTCAAAATGATGTTTGATTCCGCCAATAACTCCTCACCGCAAATCAAAAACGGCAAGGTTAAAGGCCTGGCCATCATGGGCGCTGAAAGACTTTCAGTGTTACCCGATGTGCCCAGCACAACGGAGTTGGGCATGCCCACCATGCGGTTTACCAACTGGTTGGGGGTTTATGCGCCAGCGGGTACGCCTGCAGACATTGTGGATCGGATGATCAAAATCTTGCGCCCGGCCATGAATGACGCCGACATGAAAGAGTATTTTGAGCGCAGTGGCATGCCGCCCGCGCCCTTGTTCGGTCAAGACATGGCCCAGGCCTCAAGGACGCAACGCAATGAATTGGCTGACGTGATTAAACGCGCCGGCATACCGCTGCTTGATTGAGACTTATTGTTGATCTCTGAAAGGAAGTGACATGACCATCCAACTGTTTGCTTTTGACACGCCCAACGGCCGCAAAATCAGTGTTGCCCTGGAGGAGATGGGTTTGCCTTACACGGTGCAGGTGGTGGACATCACTGCGGGCGAGCAAATGCAGCCGTCTTTTTTAAGCATCAGCCCGAACAACAAGATCCCCGCCATCATCGACGCGGAGGGACCCGATGGCCAGCCCATCAGTGTGTTCGAGTCGGGCGCCATCTTGATTTATTTGGCCGAAAAGTCGGGTCTGTTTTTGCCACAAGATGTCCGGGGCCGTACCGCCGTGATGGAGTGGTTGATGTTCCAAATGAGCAGCTTCGGACCCATGCCTGGGCAGGTGCATCACTTCATTGCTCTGGCTTCTGAAGAAGACAAACGTTACGGTTTGGCGCGCTTCATGGCCGAGACGCGCCGCTTGTACGGCGTGATGGATCGCCGACTCGCCAATCATGACTTCATCGCCGGTGAGTTGTCGATTGCCGACTTTGCCTTGCTGGGCTGGGTTTGGCGTCACCCCAGGCACCAGGTGGATTTGAATGATTTCCCGCACGTGCAGCGCTGGTACCAGGCCTTGATGGCACGCCCTGCGGTGATGCGCGGCTTTGCCGTGGCTTTAAGGGCTTGATGCCACCCCTTGAATCCTTGGCTGTCAGACCTTGATGATCTGCTGGTCTAGCAGGTCTTGGATTTGGGCGGAGGAGTAGCCCAGTTCCCCCAAGATGTCGCGGCTGTGCTCACCCAGATGTGCAGCGGGCTGGGGCAAGGGCAGGCGTTGCCCGTCAAACAAAGCTGCGTGTTGCGCCAGACGAACCCGCCCGATGCCGCCATGGTCGATTTCCACCAAGGATTGGCTTTGCACCACGTGCGGGTCTTGCAGCACCTCCCCGCGTTCATTGATGCGGCCAATGGGCGCATTGAAGTGATGGAATCTTTCTAGCAACTCGTCCGTGGTGAATGAGGCCATCAAGGGTTCGAGTACTTGCCGCAGCTCTTTGCCATTGTGGTTGCGCAGTGCCAGGGTGGCAAAGCGCGGATCATCGGCAATGTCTTCCCGCCCTAACGCCTGACATTGGCCTTTGAACTCTGCTTTCTGAGGACTCATGGTGGCCACCAGGCCATCGCGCGTGGGCCAGGGTTTTTGGTTGACGCCAAATTCTGGAAATTCAGCTGGCGCTTGGTCCATGAACATGTGGTTGTACATGGTGTCAGGCCATTGAAAAGCCAAGGTCGCATCCAGCATGGACAGGTCGATGCGCCGACCTTGGCCATCTTTTTCTCGCGCATACAGGGCCGCGACAACGGCTTGGGACGCATTCAAGGCGGTTAACTTGTCGCACAAGGCGGTGGCCAGCACCGTGGGCTGTCCGTTGATGGGGTTTCTTTGGGTGGCCGCGACACCGGCCACGGCTTGGATCACTGCGTCGTAGACTTTTTCTTGCGCGGCATCGCCTTGTGAACCAAAACCGGTGATGGACAGTCGGATCAAGCGCGGGTTGGTTTGCAGCAAGACCTCATCGCTCAAGCCCAAGCGCTCCATCACCCCAGGCCTGAAGTTATTGATCAGCACGTCGGCAGCGCTGATCAATTCAAGCAAAATCTTCTTGGCTGCGCTTTGTTTCAAATCCATGGCCAAAGAGCGTTTGCCGCGATTGGCGGCAATGAAGGTTGCCGAAAGATCGCCTTTGGCAGGCCCGATCATGCGGCTGGTGTCACCCTCCAGAGACTCGACTTTGATCACTTGGGCGCCTTGATCGGCCAGCACCGCAACGGCCAAAGGGCCTGAAAACACAGTGCTGAGATCGACGATGCGGATGTCTTGAAGTGGCAAAAAAGGCGTGTTCATAGTGATTTTTGTTTATCTCAGGCTAAAGGAGTCACCAAATGGGACCCAAGATTGACCATTGAAGCGCTGCAGTCGGGTGGAACCATACAACTCGTAATCCTGTGCTCCAGTGGTGATGGTGACGCCAGGAAGCATCAAGTTGCTGTTGTAATCTTTGAGGCTGAGCATTTGTTTGAGAACGTTCTCGCGGGTCAAATCATCGCCGCATTTTCGCAGCACATCCACCATCAAGCGCGTCAAGGTGATGCCGGTCAGATTCAAGGATTCGTTGGGGTCTAATCCGGGCGCCCAGCGTTTCATAAACTCTTTGTATTCCTTCATGCCCGGGTCATCGCGCCATTGGGGATCCAAAGGATTTTTCTGATTCGCTATGGTCACCGCCCCCGTCGCGTTGTCCAAGCCAGCAGGTTGCAAAATAGAAGCAATCGAAGAAGCGCCTAAAGGAATATAAAGCTGCGGCTTCCAGCCCAGCTCTGCGGCCTTGCGGATCGATTGGCTGGTGAACTTACCGTTTGAAAAACTCATCAGCACATTGGCACCCGAGGACTTGAGCATGATCATTTGCGAGTCCACAGTCGGGTCTGTGGATTCATAGCTGGCTTGCGCGACGATCATGCTGGCGGCTTTGTCGCCCAAGGCTGCGCGCAAGCCCTTAAGAAAATCGCGACCAAATTCATCGTTCTGACTCAGGACGGCAATCTTTGGGTCTTTGACGTTCGCCAACATGTGCTTGACGTAGACGCGCGCTTCGGCTTCGTAAGAGAACATCCCGCTCAAGGTCCAGGGGTAATTGGCCGGGTCGTTCCATTTGTTGGCGCCAGACAGAATCAGCAGTTGCGGAATTTTTCTCTGGTTCAAATATTTGTGCACCACCTGGTTGGTGGCGGTCCCCACGGAACTGAACATGAACAGCACTTCTTCGTTCTCAACGAGTTTGCGTGTTTGTTCCAGGGTTTTGACGGGGCTGTATCCATCGTCGAGTGATATCAATTTGATTTTTCTGCCATTGATGCCGCCTTGGGCGTTGATCATGTCCAGATAGGCCAGTGACACCTTGCCCACATTGCCCAGCATGGACACAGGGCCGGAATAGGGCAGCGTTTGGCCGATGCGAATTTCGGTATCGCTCGCGCCCGGGTCGTATTTTTTCTGAGCTTGGGCGTTACAGGCGCCACCGAAAAGGGTCAAGGCGAATAGTAAGAATGTGTACGACTGGAAGCGAATTTGAGGCATGGCGTTCCTATAGGCGTGAACTCATCTTTGTTTGAAATCACGCTCTAATGTGAATCGAGTGCGATGGTTACACCATAGATCGATACCCTAAGCTGCAGGCCAGTGACGGTCACGCCGAAAACGCTCAATTTTTTTGCCACCAAGGCAAGCGCAGCGGCATCACCTGGCGGCCTGTCAACCCAACTTAAAGTTCAACAGCAGTTTTAAACCCCTCCCTGCGGGTGCGTCGGGTCGATCCACAACACGGTTTCGGGTTTCTCCACCGGCTCAAGGTCCATGTTCACGGCCACGGCCTGACCGTCGCTGCGGCACAGCACGCATTCCAGGGTTTCGTCCGCACTGGCGTTGATTTCTTGGTGCGGCACATAGGGCGGCACATAAATAAAGTCACCCGGGCCGGCTTCGGCGGTGAACTCCAGCGCATTGCCCCAGCGCATGCGGGCGCGGCCTTTGACCACGTAAATCACGCTTTCCAGCGGGCCGTGGTGGTGCGCGCCGGTTTTGGCGTTGGGGTGGATGTGCACCGTGCCCGCCCACAGTTTTTGCGCACCCACGCGGGCAAAGGTGATGGCCGCTTTGCGGTCCATGCCGGGGGTCGAGGGCACATTGCCGTCGAGTTGGTCGCCTCTCACCACGCGCACGCCTTCGTGCTTCCAGTCGGTGAAGGTGGGCGTGTTAGCAGGGTCTTGAGACATGGGGGCCTTTCAACTGAGGGTGGCCAGACTTTAGCACCAGGTCCAGCGCTTAAAATCGACCTCGCATGTCCCAAGACAACCAAATCTACATTCCCGAATCCTTCATGGCCTTGTTTGTGGCCCCAGGCCGTTACAAACCCACGGCTTCGCATGCCGAGGTGTCCGCCCGCTATGAGCTGTGCGAGGACATGGCCAACATGCTGACCGACACCGCGCAAAACATGCAGTTCACCTTGGGTGTGACAGAGCAGGACGTGCTGATGCAATGTCTGCGCGGCTTGCAGGCTGAGGCCTCGGTGGTGTCGCTGCCTGAATCGGTGTGGGTGGTGCAGCGCTTGGCCGAGTTGCTCAACTGGCCCGCACTGCTGAACGAAGTCGAGCCAGTGCCTGACGCCGGCGGCGCAGCCTCCTAAGCCTTGGTCTTCATTTGCGCTTTGAGGTACTCCACCATGGCGCTGGCCGCCGGTGACAGACTGCGTCCGCGCCGGGTGACCAAGCCAATCGGGCGACGGATATTGGGTTCGGTCAAGGCCCTGCGCACGATGCCCTGGTCCAAGCCGACGTTGGCGGCCAACTCGGGCAGGGCGGCCACACCCAAGCCGGCGGCCACCAGGGACTTGATGGTGGCCAGGTGCTCCAACTCGTAGGCTGGCTCAAATCGGATGCGGTGCTCCAGAAAAGCCGCATCGGCATACTGACGCACGCTGGAGGGCAGGGGCATCGAGATGTGCGTCAAGTTCGCCACCTCGGTCCAGGTCAGGTTGCCTTTTTCCTGAGCCAATTCATGGGCTGCAGGGATCAAGAGCACAAACAAGTCTGAAGCCAGCGGCAGATAGTCCAGATCGGCATAAGCCGGGTTGGCGGCGGTCAGCGCAAATTCGACCCGGCCTGCGCGCACCATTTCAAAGGCGGGGCCGGACAGGGTGTCGGTGAGTTTCAATTGCACACCCGGAAATGCCTGGGCAAATTGGGCAAAGGCCAGGGGCACCACGGTGGCGGCCAAGGAGGGCAGGGCCGCCAGGGTGACTTGGCCAACTTGCAGGGTCGCTACGTCGCGCACCGCGCGCACCGCGTCTTCGGCCATGCTGCGCAAACGTTGGGCCTGCTCGACAAACACCAGGCCAGGGCCGGTCAGTTGCACTTGCCGGGTGGTCCGGTCGAACAGCTTGACCTGCAGAGATTCTTCAATGCGGGAGATCACCCCCGTCACCGCCGGCTGCGACAAATGCATGCGCTCGGCTGTGCGCCTGAAACTCAGGGTGTCGACCAAAGTTAAAAACACATCCAGCTCGCGGGATGACCAGTTGATGGATTCATTGATCGTCATATCTGATTAGTCTATAGAAAAAATCAGTTGGACGAAGTAATCAACTCTTTCTAAACTCGACCATGATTCCAAACTTGAATACGATCTTGCCCTCTCAGCCCCGCGGTTGCCACGCGGTGGTCATTGGCGCGGGCACCATGGGCGCCGACGTGGCCATCGTGCTGGCGCGTGCAGGTTGCCGCGTGACCGTAACCGACCCTGACTCCCCTAAACGCGAAGCCCTGGCCGCGCATGTGCTGGCCGGATTGACCGACTTGGGACTTGAAGCGCGCGCTGCAGGCCTGCAGTCGGTCGCCGGTTTGGCGGATGTGGCCTGGGCCGATGTGCGTTTGGTGATCGAATGCATCCCCGAAAAACTACCCCTGAAACAAGGCTTATTTGCTGAATTGTTGAAGTGGGTGCCCGCGCACACGGTGCTCGCCAGCAACAGCTCCAGCTTCCCCATCAGCGCCATTGCCCAGGGCTTGCCCACGGCCGAGCGCATGGTGGGTCTGCATTTCTTTATGCCCGCGCACCTGGTGCCCTTGGTCGAAGTGGTGCTGGGCCCGAACACCGACGGCGCCACGGCCGATGCGCTGTGCGACTTCATGCGCGGTTGCGGCAGCGTGCCGGTCTTGGTGCGCAAAGACAAGCCCGGCTTTTTGGCCAACCGTTTGCAGCACGCCTTGGCGCGCGAAGCCTTTGCCATGATCGACGAGGGTGTGGCGAGCGCCGAAGACGTGGATGCCGCCGTGCGCTTTGGCTTTGGCTTTCGCTTCTTGGCCGCAGGCCCGGTGCTGCAACGCGACCATGCGGGCCTGGATGTGCACACCGCCGCCGCCGCCAGCATGTACCCCAGTTTATCGACCACCGCAGAGCCCGCCCAGGTGCTGCGCGAGCATGTGGCCGCTGGGCGCTTGGGCATGAAAACCGGTGCCGGTTTTTTTGAATGGAGCCCGGCGCAACGCCAAGCTGAGCGCCAACGCTACGACCGTCTGCTGCAACAAGGCTTGGCGATGTTGGCCGATGAACTGCCGCCCCTGGACCGAACTTTTTGAAAGTTGGCAAGCACCGCCTACTTTCGCTTTTAATCAGCCCATCATCACTGGAGACACCATGCAACGCAAAACCTTGTTGACTATCGCCGCCGCATCGAGCCTGGCCAGCTTGGCCATGGGCATGCTCTTGAGCGCGCAAGCCCAAGCGCAAGACGCTTACCCCAGCAAAACCATTCGTTTTGTCGTGCCATACCCACCGGGCGGCCCGACCGATTTGATGGCCCGTTTGCTGCAAGGCGAAATGCAAACCCGCCTGGGCGTGACGGTGGTGATTGACAACAAAGGCGGTGCCGGTGGCAACCTGGGCAGCGCCGAAGTGGCCAAGCAAACCCCGGCCGACGGCTACACCTTGCTGCTCGCGGCCAGTGGGCCTATGGCGGTGAACCCCACCCTGTACCGCAGCATGCCGTTCAATCCGCAGCTCGATTTGACGCCGGTGATCCAGATTTCTTCCTTCCCGCTGGTGCTGGAAGTTCATCCCAAAGTGGGCGTCAAAACCGTCAAAGAGTTGGTGGCATTGACCAAGAACCCGAAGACGGAGTTGAGCTTTGCCTCGGCGGGCAACGGCACGCCGCAGCACTTGGCGGGCGAGTTGTTCAACACCCAAATGGGCACCCACATGGCGCACATTCCCTACCGCGGGGCAGGGCCCGCGCTGAACGATTTGCTGGGCGGCCAAGTGGGCGTGATGTTTGACGTTTTGGGCAGCTCCTTGTCCTACATTCAGACGGGCAAGTTGGTCCCCTTGGCCGTCACTTCGGCCAAACGCAGCCCGCTGTTGCCCGATGTGCCAACCATGGCCGAAGCCGGCTTGGTCGGTTACGAGTTCACCGGTTGGCATGGTATTGCGGTGCGTGCGGGTACGCCCGCGCCGGTCATTGACAAGCTCAACAGCACTTTGAACGCCATTTTCAAAGAGTCCGAATTCCGTAAAAAGTGGGAAGCCCTGGGCACCCCGGTGGTGGCCGGAACGGCAGCGGCCTTTGGCGAGTTGATCAAGAAAGAAACCGTGCGTCTGGGCAAGGTCGTCAAAGACTCTGGCGCGACAGTGGACTGAGTTCAGCCCGGGCCATACTGCGGCCTCACCGGCCTGCGCCTTCGCGCGGCCGGACTTCTTGGCTCTGGAGATGCTATGGATGCCTCCCTGCCTACGGGCACGGAAACAAGACTGCTGAATGCTGATGGCATGAGCCGCCGCCTGTCAGGACGAGAGACTTCGAGTAATCGGGGTGGATCCTCTGATGGATACGGCATCAAAGTGCC
>CAIWWN010000152.1 GCA_903916355.1 uncultured Burkholderiales bacterium
CTCGGGCGGGTTGTGCGTGTTCGCATCCAAGCAGCCGACCTGCAGGCCTTGTTCGCGCAAGGCTTCGTGCACGGCCGACAGCAAATGGGTTTTTCCCGAGCCACTCTCGCCCCACAGGTAGGTGGGCACCGGCGAGCGTGTGGGGCTGGTGGCCCACAACCGCAACTGCTCCAGTGCCGCCGCGTTCGGGCCAGCAAAAAAACTGGTCAATGAGGGTACCGTCGCCAGTCCGATGTCCAACGCCAGTTGCTTCATGCAGCGTCGGAGCCTTCGGTCTGGCGCGCATCGGGTCGGTACAAATCGCTGTCCAAATAACCTTGGCGCACCCGGCGCAAAGCCACCAGCAAGACCGCACTGGCGGGCAAAGCGATCAACACGCCAATGAAGCCCAAGGTCTGGCCAAAGGCCAGCAGTGCAAAAATCACCGCCAAAGGGTGCAAGCCAATGCGCTCACCCACCAAGCGCGGGGTGAGCACAAAACTCTCCACGAGCTGGCCGATGCCAAACACCACGCCCACCATGACCAGGGCTTTGAGCGAGGCAAATTGCAGCAAACCGGCCAGCAAGGCCAGCAACAAGCCCAAACCAAAACCCAGGTAAGGCACAAACACCGCCAAACCGGTGAAGACGCCAATCGGCAATGCCAACTCCAAACCAAACAGGCTCAAACCCACGGTGTAAAAAACGGCCAAGGCCAACATCACCAACATTTGCCCACGCAGGTACTGGCCCAGCACCTCGTCGCACTCGTGCATGAAGGCGTCATAGCGCGGGCGCCAAGCCGGCGGCACCAGTTCCACCACCGAGGCGACCACACGGTCCCAATCGCTGAGCAGGTAAAACAAGGCCACCGGAATCAGCACCGCGTTGCCCAGCACCGCCATGGCCACGCTGCCGCCCAGCTTGAGCGAGGACAAGGCCGAGTCCAGCAAGTCGTCCCGGTTGGCGCTGAGGTATTTCATCAACTGCGCTTTCAGGCTGCCCATATCGAGCGAGAAGTTCAACCCCCACTGTGCGAACAAGGGGTTGATGCTGTTTTGCAAGCGGTCCATCAGCAAAGGCAGTTGTTGCTGTATCAGCGGCCACTCACGCACCAACACCGGCACCAACAGCAAAGCCAGGCCGAGCACGGCCAATAAGGCCAGCAACTCCACCAACACCACAGAAAGAATAACGGGCACCCGGGGACCCAGCAGCGTTTGCAAACGCCGCACCAGCGGCTGCAAGGCATAGGCCAGCACCGCCGCCACCACAAACGGGGCCAACACGGGCGCCAGCAGCCACAGCACCAGGACCAGTGCCAAAGCCACGCCCGCCCAAGCGGCCAGGCGTTGCGGAGTGAAAGTAGCGGACAGGCGCAGAGCCATTTCTTCCTTAAATATGAGGGGTCCAGGAGCAGGGTCCGGGTGAACCCGTAAAATCAGTGCTTGATTTTAGTCTGCTCGCCTGCGCGAGCCCCCGATTTACTTTCTGTATGCCCTTTTGGGGCCACCTTCATGACGCAAACTCCCCTCTCCTACAAAGACGCTGGTGTCGACATTGTTGCCGGCGACGCGCTGGTTGAACGCATCAAGCCTCTGGCCAAGAAAACCATGCGCGAGGGCGTGCTGGCCGGGATTGGTGGCTTTGGCGCCCTGTTTGAAGTGCCCAAGCGCTACAAAGAACCCGTGCTGGTGAGCGGCACCGACGGTGTGGGCACCAAGCTCAAGTTGGCTTTTGAATGGGACATGCACGACACCGTGGGCATCGACCTGGTGGCCATGAGCGTGAACGACGTGCTGGTGCAAGGCGCTGAACCGCTGTTTTTCTTGGACTACTTTGCCTGCGGCAAATTGGACATCGACACCGCCGCCGCCGTGGTGGGTGGCATTGCCAAGGGCTGCGAGCTGTCCGGCTGCGCGCTGATTGGCGGCGAAACCGCTGAAATGCCCGGCATGTACCCCGCCGGCGAATACGATTTGGCAGGCTTTGCGGTCGGCGCCGTCGAAAAGTCGAAAATCCTGGCCGGTCAAAACGTCAAGGCCGCTGACGTGGTGCTGGGTTTGGCCTCAGCCGGCGTGCACTCCAACGGTTTCAGCCTGGTGCGCAAGTGCATCGAGCGGGCTGGCGCCAACGCGCCCGCCCTGCTGGACGGCAAGCCTTTCAAGCAAGCGCTGATGGAGCCGACCCGCTTGTATGTGAAGAACGTGCTGGCGGCCTTGGCCGCTTTCCCCACCTCGCCCGAAGCCCCGACCGGCATCAAAGCCCTGGCGCACATCACCGGTGGTGGCTTGCTCGAGAACATCCCCCGCGTCTTGCCCGAAGGCCTGGCCGCGCATTTGGTCAAAGGCAGTTGGCCGCAGACCGAACTTTTTGCTTGGTTGCAAAACACCGCCGGCATTGACGACATCGAAATGAACCGCACCTTCAACAACGGCATTGGCATGGTGGTGGTGGTGGAAGCCGCTGACGCACAGGCCTGCGCGGCCCATTTGCGCGCTGCGGGTGAACAGGTGTACGTCATTGGCACCATTGCGCCGCAAGGCCGCGGTGAGCAAGTGGTCGTCGCCTGAGGACCTGATTACAGCGCTTTCAATTCGGCCAGTCGGTCCGAGAGGTAATCCGCATCGGCCGCCGTAGGGGCATGCGACAGGTAGTGCGCCAAGTCGTCAATGGCTTGTGCGTGCTGGCCCATTTGCGCATGGAGCAAGCCACGGTCGCGCCATTCAGGCCAGGCCTGCGGCAACAACACCACCAAGCGGTCCAGGACGGCCAACAAACGCTCTTCGTCCTCTTGGCTGCGAAAAATCTCTTTCAGGTTGTGCAGCATGCGGGCCAAGAGATCACGCGGCGGGCAAGCTTGCAAATGCAACTCCAGCGGCGCATCGCCATCTTCCAGCACATCGTCAAAGCGGCGAAACGGCGCCAACCGTTCACCCAGGGTATCGAGCCCCAAGGACTCGCCGCTCATCGGGTCCAGCACCACCAAGCCTTCATCCAAAGTGACCTTGACCAAAAAGTGCCCCGGAAACGACACCCCTTGCGCACTCAAGTCCAGGCCTCGGGCCAACTCCAGCCAAATCACGGCCAATGAAATCGGGATGCCC
>CAIWWN010000153.1 GCA_903916355.1 uncultured Burkholderiales bacterium
CGCCTCCAATAAGCAGCCTATTCATTCCCTCAACTGAGGTTCTCACTCGCATTTTCAAGTGGCGAAAACACCAGTTCCAGCTATTTCAGGCGCGAATATACAGCGCAACGCAATCCATGCCATTTTTCAGGTGCAAAGCCTTTGTAAAGCCAAAGCCATTTTTGCAACGTGGGGCGAGGGGCCGTGGCATCTGATTTCAAATGCAGCAACAGCACTTGCTGAAAATCCGCTTGAACTGACAGGCTGCATAAATGTTGCACCACCTGTCCATCCTCATCCTGCCACCATTGCCAGCCCTGACCGTCCCAAACCAACCAAGCCAACTGCGGCGCACGCCTTGACGATCGTACCCAAACAACGGCAACCAAGCCCACCAGGCCCTCTGAAAGCAGGGCCCACCCTGGACTGAGTTGATCCACATAAAACAACCACCCCTCAGCAGCGCAGCCGCCGCACCCAACAATGCGCAGCCCCACACCGCCCATGCAAAACGCCCCACCGGATATTGAACCAATGGGGCGTTGTGCATGAAGCTGTTCGGTTGTTAAATGCGTTTGAACACCAAACTGCCGTTGGTCCCACCAAAACCAAAATTGTTTTTCAGGGCCACATCGATTTTCACATCGCGTGCAGTGTTGGCACAGTAGTCCAAGTCGCACTCAGGGTCTTGGTTGTCCAAGTTGATGGTCGGCGGCACCTTTTGGTGGTACAGCGACAACACCGTAAAGACACTCTCCACGCCGCCAGCGCCACCGAGCAAATGCCCTGTCATGGATTTGGTGGAACTGACCAGCATCTTGTGGGCATGATCACCCATGGCCGCCTTGATCGCACTGGTCTCGTTCACGTCGCCCAAGGGGGTCGACGTGCCGTGGGCGTTCAAGTACTGAATTTCATCGGGGTTCACGCCAGCGTTGCGCATGGCAGAAACCATGGCGCGTCGTGGACCGTCCATGCTGGGCGCGGTCATGTGACCCGCGTCAGCGCTCATGCCATAACCGCTGAGCTCCGCATAAATGCGGGCACCGCGGGCTTTGGCATGATCGTATTCTTCAAGCACCATCACACCTGCGCCTTCGCCCAAAACAAAACCGTCGCGGTCTTTGTCCCAGGGACGGGAAGCGGCTGCGGGGTCATCGTTGCGGGTCGACATCGCGCGCATAGCGGCAAACCCGCCCACGCCCAAGGGCGAAACGCAAGCCTCAGAGCCACCGGCCACGATCACATCGGCGTCGCCGTATTCGATCATGCGACCGGCTTCGCCAATGCTGTGCAAGCCGGTGGTGCACGCAGAGACCACGGCCAGATTAGGGCCTTTGAAACCGAATTTCATCGACACGTGACCAGAAATCATGTTGATGATGGACGCGGGCACAAAGAAAGGGGAAATTCGGCGGGGCCCCCGGTTGGTGTACTCGGTGTGCATGCCCTCGATCATCGGCAAACCGCCAATACCAGAGCCAATCACGCAACCAATCCGAGTGGCCAGTTCATCGTCCAGTGCATCGCCCGTGGGCAAGCCTGCATCTCGCACTGCCTGCATGGCCGCAGCCACGCCATAGTGAATGAAATGGTCCATGGTGCGTGCATCTTTGGAGTTGATGTACGCATCCAAGTCAAAGCCCTTGACCTCACCTGCAATTTTGCAGGCAAAAGCAGATGCGTCAAATTTGGTAATCAGGCCAATGCCCGATTGACCTGCCAACAGGTTGGACCATGACTCAGCCACCGTGTTGCCCACGGGGCTGATACATCCCAAACCCGTGACTACAACGCGGCGACGGGTCATCTCAGATCAGGCCTTTTTGCTTTGGGCGTAATCAATGGCGGCTTGAACCGTCGTGATTTTTTCGGCATCTTC
>CAIWWN010000154.1 GCA_903916355.1 uncultured Burkholderiales bacterium
CAAAATTATGAGATCAAATATGAGCATTAATGTCATGAGCCTTATTCAATCCTGTCCAAACAAATCCCGCGTGTAGATTTTGGCCAGCACATCGGCCAAGTCTTCGGTTTGGCGGTTGGCCACGATCAAGTCGGCGCGTTGTTTGAAATCGGCCAGGTCGTTCACCACCGGGGAGTTGAAGAAATGCTGCTCGTTGAGCACGGGCTCGTACACAATCACTTCCACCCCTTTGGCTTTGAGCCGCTTCATGATGCCTTGCACGCTGCTGGCTCTGAAGTTGTCGCTGCCGGCCTTCATCACCAAGCGGTAAATGCCCACCACCTTGGGTCTGCGCTTCAAAATATCAAACGCCACAAAATCTTTGCGTGTGCTGTTGGCATCGACAATGGCGCGCATCAAGTTTTGCGGCACCTCTGCATAGTTGGCCAGCA
Source organism: uncultured Burkholderiales bacterium (assembly GCA_903916355.1). Classification (GTDB taxonomy): domain Bacteria; phylum Pseudomonadota; class Gammaproteobacteria; order Burkholderiales; family Burkholderiaceae_C; genus Limnohabitans_A. The sequence goes on from CAIWWN010000154.1 coordinate 432, forward strand.
ACTGCTTGGTGTCTTTGGGCAGGCAGTAACCCCCATAGCCAAACGAGGGGTTGTTGTAATGTTGGCCAATGCGCGGGTCCAAACACACGCCATCGATGATCTGGCGCGTATTCAAGCCCAGTGACGAGGCGTAGCTGTCCAACTCGTTGAAATACGCCACCCGCATGGCCAAGTAGGTGTTGGCAAACAGCTTGATGGCTTCTGCCTCCGTGCTGTCGGTGAGGAGCACGGGCATGTCTTGTTGGATGGCACCCTCTCGCAACAAATTGGCAAAGGCTTGCCCGGCTTCAGACCGGTCGCCCACCACAATGCGGCTGGGGTGCAGGTTGTCATGCAGGGCGCGGCCCTCGCGCAAAAACTCGGGTGAAAACATGAGGTTGTGCGTCATGAACTTCAAACGCATGCGCTCGGTAAAACCCACCGGCACCGTGGACTTGATCACCATCTGGGCCTGCGAATTGATGGCCAACACATCGGCAATCACCGACTCCACCGACCGGGTGTTGAAGTAATTCGTCTCCGGGTCGTAGTCGGTGGGGGTGGCGATGATCACAAAGTCAGCCCCTTGGTAGGCCTCTTCCTTGCTCAAGGTGGCCTTGAAATTCAAAGGCTTGTTGCGCAGATAGTCCTGCATGTCCGCGTCTTCAATCGGCAGCTCTTGGCGGTTGAGTTGTTCCACTTTGGCGGCCAGCACATCCAGCGCCACCACCTCATGATGCTGCGCCAACAAAATACCGTTGGACAGGCCCACATAGCCTGTGCCTGCGATGGCGATTTTCATTTTTAAATCCTCTGTTTATCTTTAGAAATTCAGGTTCAGCGCAACTGCGTATGGCCTGCGCCCAGCCTCAAACTGTGGCGCTCGCAAAAAAGCTCGCCCGTAAACACCGTCACCTTCAAACCCATGGCCTGCGCCTCTCGGGCGGTCAGGCCGCTGCTGTAGGGAAAGGTGTCGATCATTTGCTGAAACTCACCCAGCAAGGTCAAAGCCTCAAGGTGTGATTTGGGGCAGATAAATTCAGGCGTCACCCGTGAACCACTCAGCGCCTGAATCACATGCGCTCTAGTTCGAGCAAATTGAAACTGGTGATGCACAAAACACACCGTGCCCTGCAAAACCCGCAGATCGAGCGCTGAAAAAATGAAGGCCACCATCAACTACCAGCAGCGCAACATGAATGCTGTTTTTACTGTGAGGTTTAATCCGTGAGCCCTTTATCGCACCTTATCCCCAACGAAGACGGCACACCCCTGGTGGTGGCCTTGGTGGAAGATGACCCCTTGCTGCGCGAAGAAATTGAAGTGCATTTGAATGCCCATGGCTTCAGGGTGCATGCCGTCAACAGCGCCTTGGCCTTGGACGATCTGCTGACCCATGTAGCGGTGGACTTGTATGTCTTGGACTTGGGCTTGCCCGGCGAGAGCGGTTTGAGTTTGTCACGCCGTTTGCGAAGCGTCATGCCGCACACAGGCATTGTGATCATGACCGCGCGCGTGGCCTTGTTCGACCGGATCGCCGGCTACCAAGATGGCGGCGCCGACATTTACCTCACCAAACCTGTGGCCCCCGATGAACTGGTGCTGGTCCTGCGCAGTTTGGCGCGGCGCCTTTTGCCCAGCAAAGTGGCCAAGGCCTGGTCTTTGAGCTTGCGTGATCGTATGCTGCTCAGCCCTGAATCCCAGCAAGCCGTGCGGCTGACTCACCGAGAAAAGAAACTCTTGACCGCCTTGATCCAGGCCAAGGACAACACCCTGGAGTCTTGGGCGTTATGCGACATGTTTGGCAGCAACGAAAACTCCCCGCCCATGAACAAACACACGCTGGAGGAACTGATTGGCCGATTGCGTAAAAAACTCAAAAACACGCAGGGTGAGATCGCCGAAGGTGCGATCAAATCGGTTTGGGGGGTAGGCTACCAGCTGTGCATCACGGTTGTTTTGAAATAGGTCTGCTCGGCCCCGGTGCAAGGTTTGCACCCCCACAAAACGCGCCAAGTTGTCACAACGCCGCCAACATGCTGCCCCGGCACTTCTTAGCGCCGCAGTGGCAGGCGTACTTGGCCCTCAGGGCGGGAGTCATCGGCTCGTCGCTGAACAGGTCATAGTCAAAAGTCAGCTCCTCGCCCTTCCAAATCGGGCGCAGGGCGTGAATGAAGACACGGCCTTTGACGTCCTGCGGTTCACAGTTAGGTCGGCACGAGTGGTTGATCCAACGCGAGGCATTGCCACCATACAAGCCGTCGATCACATGCGCATCGTCAACGTGAAAGTAGAACGTGTGGTTCGGGTCTGTGGGGTCGTGCGGGTGGCGACGAATCGCCTCGGGCATGGAGATGATCTCGCCCACGTATTCAATGATGGACTCTCCCACCGCAAAATCGCTCAAAGCAAACACCCCTGTGCCATGCACTTCGGAGCGGCGGGTTTCTAGACGCACACTCACTTGACCATGGCGCCATAGACCAAATCTTGGATTTGTTCGCGGTAGTACTTGCGCAAGTCGCCCGGCGCGGCGGTGCCAAACACCACCACCAGTTTTTCTTTGGGGTCGACAAAAAAGCCTGTGCCATAAGCACCGTTCCAGCTGTACTCACCTACATTACCGGGTACCGCAGCCATGCCCGGTTCCACACGCACGGCCACGCCCAACCCAAAACCATAGCCGTCGCGGTGCGGCTCCACAGTGGCCACACGGTTGTCAATCCCGCGCGTCAGGTGATTGCTGGTCATGAGCTGCACCATTTGTGGACTCAACACCCGTTTGCCATTGAACTCGCCACCGTTGACCAGCATTTGACCAAAGCGCAAGTAGTCGGGCACGGTGCCCAGCGAGCAACCGCCACCGCACTCGAAGGTGGTGGCATTTTCGAGCACTTCAATTTTTTGCGGCTTGCCGTCCAAGGGGTTGAGTTTGAAAGCTTGGACTTGCCGCGACTGTTTACCGGGTGCCACATGAAAGCCAGTGTCGTTCATACCCAAGGGGGTCCAGATCGCTTCGCGCAAATAAGCATCCAAACTTTGACCCGACACCTTTTCCAACACCGCACCCAACATGTCAAATGAAGTGCTGTATTCGAAGACCGTGCCGGGCTGGTGCACCAAGCTCAATCCGCTGATGCGCTGCACAAAGGCCGCACTGCCCTTCATGCTCGGCAACTCCCCTCCAGCCGGATACGGAGCCAGTGCCGCGCCGCTGGTGTCAGGCCGTCCGCCGTAGGTCAGACCTGAGGTGTGACGCATCAAGTCCTGAATGGTCATGCCGCGCTTGGGCACTTCCAGCGCCACCGTGCCATCCGGCTTTTTCACCGCGACTTTCATTTGGCCCACTTCGGGGTAATGATCAGCCACTTTGCCAAACAAAGGCAGCTTGCCTTGTTGCGTCAAAGCCAGGGCCCCCACGGCCACCATGGGCTTGGTCATGGACGCCAAGGCAAAAATCGAATCGGTTTGCATCGGCGCTTGAGAGACCGGATCTCGCACCCCATGGGCTTTGAGGTAGACCAATTTGCCATCGCGCAAAATACCCACCACGGCTCCGGGCACCCGTTTTTGTGCCATTTCACTCGCCAAGAAACGATCAATGTTGCGCAGCCCCTCCTCTGAAAACCCGGCCACTTTGGGGTTGACCACGCCGAACGGCAAGTCGGCCGGTTTGCTCACAAATTCTTGCGCTTGCACGCCAGTGAACAAACTGGTGCTGCCCAGCAGTACCAAGACGATGGATGTGGTTTTCAACATGGGTACACCTTTCAGGTTCATAGGTTTCAAGGGGCTTTGGCAGGCGCTGATTGAACCAAAGCGCCCACTTCTTGTTGGCATCATTGGGCATTCAGTTGCATCTTGGCCGATTCTGGAGTGGACACCCCAGCCACGATGTCGCCAAAGGGGCAAGCGGTCAGGCCAAGATCACAGCATTCAAAATAGATTGCAACTGATCCCAGGTGTGAGCACCCAGACCTGTGTCGTCCGTTGCACGGATCGCGTTGTTCACGGCAGTCGTCTTCGCGGCATTGCTGTAGTCGGTAAAATTGTTACTGCTCAATCCCAGCGTCGTGATGAGTTCGGACAAGGTGACATTGTTGCCTGCTGCACCGGCCGCCGTGTTGATGATGTGATCCACCACCGTCGCCAAAGCGTCCACCTGCCCCAATGTGTTGACACCGCTGACCGACTTGTGCCCCACCACATCATTGAGCAAAGCCAAGGCGTTGTAAGCAAGACCAGAACCCGCATCACCACCGTGAAAAACATGGCGGGTACTCAACAACACATCTTCGTATTGCAAGGCCGTCGGATTCGGGTTGTTGTTGGTCACGCCGCTGGTGGCCTCATTCAAAATCGACTGAAAGTCCAGCGCCAGCGTGTGAACTGCAGCCAGTGAAATGCTGCCATTGTGTTGCGCAGACACCACCGAGTTCAATGCTGTGGCTAAATTCGAGCTGACCGTGGTGATGTCGGTAAAGCCCAAATCGGTGAAATTTTGTGCCGTTGGCAGGGGCAAACTCGAGTCGGCGGAATAGCTCTGCACCAAAGCCAAACTGGCAAAAGCTTGCAGCTCGGGCAAGGTGTCTACCAGCGTGCCATCAGCACCATGGGTAGCGTCGGCGTGGGTCGCAGCGATGCTCTCCACCACCTTGGCCAAATTACCACTGGTCACACCTGTCACGCCGATTGCGCCGAAGTCCGCGACCGTGAGCGCAGCAGCAGGCGTCACCGCCGACGACACATCCATCACCTTGTCGACCACAATATTGAGTTGATTCAGCTCGGCCACCGTATCCACTTGCGTGGAGCTGCGACCATCGATCACATCGTTCAGCAATTTCAATGCAGCAGCTTGTTGCACGCCGGTGCCGAGCGCTTTGGCTGTGGTGCTTCCACCAGTCGCGCCAGTCAGGCCGTCGTATGCACTCAAGGCACCCAGCGCCCGGACATCCGCAACATTGAGTTTGCTGGTCTCTGCCGTGTTGGCTTTCACACCGTCGGCTTCGGCAAAAACCTTGGCGTAGGCTGCACTGATCACTTTCAAGTTGGCGACCGAGTTCACACCTGAGCCATCATTGGCACCCGCGACAATGGCGCTCAAAAATGCACTGGCATTGACTGTAGTGATGTCGGTTAAGGATGTTCTGCAAAAGTCACCCAATTGAATGCCTCGTGCGTTAAGTTCAGATGAAACAAATCAGCCTTGCCGCAACCGGATTCGAACTTGTCACCAAGCGCACGCGCAAGCGTGAATTTCTGGACGAGATGAACCTGGTGATTCCTTGGCCGCAACTTCTGGCTTTGATTACCCCTCATGCACCGGCTGGCAAGACGGGGCGTCCGCCGTTTGCCACAGAGGTGATGCTGCGCATCCATTTGCTGCAGCAATTCTTTGGGCACTCCGACCCGGCCATGGAAGAGGCATTGCATGACATTCCGCTGTACCGCGAGTTTGCCCAGCTCGATGCCGGCATCACCCGACTGCCTGATGAAAGCACCATCCTGCGCTTTAGGCACATGCTTGAGCAAAACGACTTGGGCGTGCAGATACTGGCGGCGGTCAATGCCAAGTTGATTGATCGCGGTCTGCTGCTCAAGACCGGCACAGTGGTAGATGCCACTTTGATTGCGGCGCCCAGCTCCACCAAGAACAGCACTGGTGAG
>CAIWWN010000155.1 GCA_903916355.1 uncultured Burkholderiales bacterium
CGCAGCGGGACTTGCACCCGCAGGTATGCGCCCATGTCGGGCACACCAGGTGTGCGCCCATGCTGGGCGCACCCAGAAAAAAGCCGCACAGCGTGCGGCTTTGGCCTCAAGTGAAGGCGCGCTTATTTGGCAGGTGCCACTGGTGCGGCAGGCGCAGCGGGGGCGGCCTCTTTGGCGGGTTCGGACTGCACGGCATCGGCGCCATGCTTTTCACCACCCATGTCCAGGCTGTCGCCACCTTTGCTGATGACATACAAAGCCAAGCCGGCAAAAATCGCGAAGGCGACTGCAATCTTCCACATGTTTGATCTCCAAGAATGAAAAAGGCCCTCCACAGAGGGAAGGCCTTGAATTTAGCACCCGAGTCACCTCGGGTTCCTTACAACAGCGATCAGTCGCCAGCGTAAATGTCCACGTCTTTGGTTTCTTTGATGAACAAGCCACCGATCACGACGGTTGCACCCGCAATGATGATGGGGTACCACAGGCCGTTGTACATATTGCCGGTCTGCGCCACGATGGCGAAGGCGGTCGTCGGCAGCAAGCCACCGAACCAGCCGTTACCAATGTGATAAGGCAAAGACATGGAGGTGTAGCGGATGCGGGTGGGGAACATTTCCACCAACATGGCCGCAATCGGGCCGTACACCATGGTGACCAAAATCACCAAGTAGGTCAGGATGATGATGACCATCGTCTTGTCGAACTTGGCCATGTCGGCCTTGGCGGGGTAGCCGGCAGCCTTCAACGCAGCGCCCAGGTTGGCAGCCAACAAAGCAGGGCCCGCTGTTTTCTCGCCGCTCAGGTCTTTGACCGACTTGGTGGCGGCTTCGATGGCTTTGGCATCTTTAGGCTCAGCCGCATTCAAGGCAGCCAGTTTTTCTTCGGCCTTGGCCTTGCCAGCAGCAATGTCTTCAGCCGAGTACTTGACGTTCACCATGGTCTCGCCGACCTTGATGGTGGCCGGTGTACCAGCAGGCGCCACTTCGTTGGAGTAGCTCACCGAAGCGCCAGCCAAACTTTGCTTGGCCACATCGCAAGAAGAAGTGAACTTCTTGATGCCGGTCGGGTTGAACTGGAACGAGCACTCTGCCGGATCGGCCGTGACCACCACTTTGGCATTGGCTTGTGCGGCATACAAATCAGGGTTAGCGGCCTTGGTCAAGGCTTCGAACACGGGGAAGTACGTCACGGCGGCCAAGAAGCAACCGGCCAAGATGATCGGCTTGCGGCCGATCTTGTCAGACCAGGCGCCAAACAAAATGAAGAACGGTGTACCGATGATCAAGGACACAGCGACCATGATGTTGGCGGTAGGACCGTCCACCTTCAGGGCTTGCGTCAAGAAGAACAAAGCATAAAACTGACCGGAGTACCAGACCACGGCCTGACCTGCGGTCAAACCGACCAGGGCCAAGATCACGATCTTCAGGTTTTTCCACTGGCCAAAAGCTTCGGTCAGAGGCGCTTTAGAGGTCTTGCCTTCGGCTTTCATTTTCACAAAAGCGGGCGACTCGTTCATGCTCAAACGAATGTAAACCGAGACGGCCAACAAAGCGATCGACACAATGAACGGCACGCGCCAGCCCCAATCGGCGAAAGCTTCTTCACCGATGGCCATCCGGGTACCCAAAATCACCATCAAGGACAGGAACAAGCCCAAGGTCGCTGTGGTCTGAATCCAGGCCGTATAAGCGCCACGCTTGCCCTGAGGCGCATGCTCAGCCACATAGGTGGCAGCACCACCGTACTCGCCACCCAGAGCCAGGCCTTGCAACAGACGCAAAGCGATCAAGATGACCGGCGCGGCTGCACCGATGCTGGCATAGTTGGGCAAAATGCCGACGACGAAGGTCGACAAGCCCATGATCAAGATGGTCACCAAGAAGGTGTATTTGCGGCCAATCATGTCGCCCAAACGGCCAAAGAAAATGGCGCCGAAAGGACGCACGATGAAACCGGCCGCAAAAGCCAGCAAGGCAAAGATGAAGGCCGAGCCTTCGTCCAAACCGCTGAAAAATTGCTTGGCAATGATGGCGGCCAAAGAACCGTACAGGTAAAAGTCATACCATTCAAAAACGGTGCCGAGAGAGGAGGCAAAAATCACCTTCTTCTCTTCAGGCGTCATCGGACGGGGTGCGGTGGTTGCCATAAAGCAGTCTCCTAATGAAAAAACGAGGCCTCGAAATAAGGTCCTTCACGATTTTTGGCGTTCCCTCTGACCTTCTTCTGACGCGAAACCAACAGGGGCTGACGTTTTAAGTGGGAACCCTTGGTTTATTTATCGCATCATGGGATTTCAATCCCACCCAAGGGAAAACCCCTGCACCCATGTCCTCAACCCCAAGGGGGCAAAAACACGGCGGCAAGGGTTATGCTCATCCCATGCTCACCCAGTCCAGCCAAAACTCCAGCGCCCACCGGCCTCTGCGATGGCTGACCGCAGCGCTCTTGGTGGTGTGGGCTGCGGCCTCATTTGGCGTGGTGTATTGGGCGCGCGAGCTGAGCTTTTTATGGGGTGATTGGCCCTTCAGTTTTTGGATGACGGCCCAAGGCAGTGTCCTGGTCTTTTTGGCCATTACGGTGATTTTCGCCGTGGTGGCCAACCGACTGGATGGGCCCTCGAACCTGCAAGACCACGACCAGCCCCGCGAGACTGACGCTCAACCCTGACGGCGAATGCCCACTTCAATGTCGCTGACCCCATGCCAACCGGGGCCGTTGAACCAGTCGTCGCCCAGCAGGTAGGCGCGTAGCATGGGCAAGGCGTCTTGGCCCCAGAACACCTTGCCGTCCACCACCCAACTGGGCACGCCGAACACGCCCAGTGCCATGGCCTCTTGCGTCCAGCTTTGCAATTGTTGCTTGACCTGCGCCGACTGTGGGTCTTGCGCCAACGCCAGCTGCGCGTTCAACGCCACCAAACGCTCTCCATCGGCAGCGTCTGCGCCCGTACACCACACGTGTTGAAAAATCTTTTCGGTGACAAAGCGGTTGGGTAAACCATCGGCTTGGCTGGCCACGGCCAAACGCAACAACGCCAAGGGGTTGAAGGGATGGGCCGCGGGCATTTGCAAGTCTGTGCCCTGCTGCTGCGCCAGCCATTGCACTTGGCGATAGGTCCAGTCGCGCTTGGCCGGGATTTCGGCCGGCCCCAATTGGCCGTGGTGCTTGAGCAAAGCACCGAACAAGACCGGCTTGTAGTGCACCTGGTGGCTGATGCCTTTCAAGGCCTCGGGCTGTGCCTGAAATCCCAGCCAAGCATAGGGCGAGATGAAGTCGAAATACATGGTGATGTCTTTCATGTCCTGCTCCTAATGGGTTTTGAGGCGCTCAGCAATCAACCGCCACACCTGCCGCTTTTGCGCATCGTCGGCGCGCGACCACTCGCCAATTTCGCTCAAACTGCGCAAGCAGCCTTCACACCACTGGCTCTGCGGGTTCATGCTGCAAATGGACACACAGGGCGAGGGTACATGCGGTTGAGGGTCAGACAGCACCTGCTGCGCGAGTTGGGCCAGGCGTTGCAAGCGGCTCATGGTTGAGTCTCCGCAATTGGCTTCGCGAGGGCTTGCACCACGTCGACTCGCGGGGCCTGCGTCAGGCGCTGCAAGTCAGCGGGACTGAGTTGGAATACCGCGTGCGGATGGCCCGCCGCAGCCCACAAAACCTCAAAGCGCCACAGGTCCTGGTCGAGCAAGGTCACGGGCTCAGACAAATGCGCCACAGGCGAGACGCCGCCAATGCTAAAGCCCGTTTGGCTTTTCACAAAATCCGCATCGGCACGCCCGACTTTGCCTACCAGCGCGGCGACCTTCTTCTCGTCCACACGGTGGTCACCCGACGTGACCACCAGCACGGCCATGCCATCCTCTTTGCGCTTGAAAATCACACTCTTGGCAATCTGGCCCAACTGGACCCCCAGGCCATCAGCGGCCTCCTGCGCGGTGCGTGCCGCAGCTTCGAGCATGACTGGGGCATTCGGGTGAGCGGCGTCTTGCAGCACACGCGCAACACGTTGCACGCCGTCCGGCAGCGCATGGAGTTCGGATCCGCACATGCTTCAGCCTGCGCGCTTGTTCAACACCGCAGTGGCCACACGCGAGTTGGACTTGCGCTGCAAAAAGTCGCTGATGAACGCGCCCGCATCCACCAAACGGTCCAGGTCGATGCCGGTGTCAATGCCCAAGCCGTGCAGCAAGTACACCACCTCTTCGGTGGCCACATTGCCGGTCGCGCCCTTGGCATAAGGACAGCCGCCCAGCCCAGCAACGGACGACTGAAAGTTCCACACGCCCATCTGCAGCGCCGCCAGCGTGTTGGCCAGGGCCTGACCGTAGGTGTCATGAAAGTGGCCGCAGATGTGGGCCACATCGAAATGCACCAGCGTGGCTTCAATCGCGCGCTGCACCTTGAGCGGGGTGCCCACGCCGATCGTGTCGGCCACGTCCACGCGCTGCACACCGATTTGTTTCATCAACCCGGCCAAGTAGCCCACCCGCTCGGGCGCCACATCGCCCTCGTAAGGGCAGCCCACGGTGCAGCTCATGGCGCCGCGCACCGCAATGCCGGCCGCCAGCGCGGCCTGCACCACCGGCGCAAAGCGCGCCATGCTCTCAGCGATCGAACAGTTGATGTTCTTGTGGCTGAAGGCTTCGCTGGCCGCACCGAACACCACGATCTCATCGGGCTGGGATTTCAACGCCGCCTCAAAACCTTGCAGGTTCGGCGTGAGCACGGAGTAGCGCACTCCGGGCTGGCGCTGAATGCCGGCCATGACTTGCGCGTTGTCGGCCATTTGCGGCACCCACTTGGGGCTGACGAAACTGGTGACTTCCACTTCTGTCAGGCCCGCAGCCTGCAGGCGGTGCACCAACTCGATCTTGACAGCGGCAGGCACCGGCTGCTTTTCGTTTTGCAGACCATCACGCGGGCCGACGTCGATCAGTTGGACAAAGGAAGGAAAGTTCATAAGTAAACAGTGTTGAGTTCAAGCGGTATGGCGTTCAGTAGCCACGCACAGTATCCACCAGACCCTGGATCGGCTCGCCCCGACCCAAGGTGCGGATTTTGCCCACGATCTGCGCAATGCTTTCTTCGCGCAGGGTGCGCGCGGACGTATGCGGCGTGACGGTGATTTTCGGATGCTGCCAAAAAGGGTGGGCAGCGGGCAAGGGTTCGGTGCGGAACACGTCCAGCGTGGCACCCGCCAAATGCCCTTTGTTGATCAGCGCGATCAGGTCGTCCTCGACCAAGTGCTTGCCGCGCGCCACGTTGATGACATAGCCCCCTTGGGGCAGTTGCGAGAGCGTGGCGTGGTTCAAGATGTTTTCGGTCTCGGGCGTGAGCGGCATCAGGTTCACCAGCACGCGTGACGCGGCCAGAAAATCGGGCAAGGCCTGCGCGCCGCTGAAGCAGCGCACACCGGCGACCTCTTTGGGGCTTCGGCTGTAGCCGTTGACCGGAAACTCAAACACTTGCAAGGCCTTGGCCACACGCTCGCCCAACACGCCCAGGCCCATCACGCCCACAGCAAAGTCAGCACGGCTGCGCGGTTTGCGAAATGACCATTTACCCGCTTGCGTGTCGGTGTCGTAAGCATCGAATTCGCGAAAGTGCCGGATCACCGCATGACACACGTATTCGGCCATTTGCACCGACATGCCCGCGTCGTCCAGGCGCACCACTTTCAAACTGGGCGGCAAACGCAGTTGCAGCAACGCATCCACACCCGCACCAATATTGAACAGGGTTTGCAGGCCGGGCTGCTCGTCAATGAATTGCTGGGGCGGTGCCCAAACGATGGCGTGGTCCGCCGGCGGTGCACCAGGCACCCAGGCCGACACGGCGGCTTCAGGAAAGGCTTGCTGCAAACCTTGCACCCAAGGCTCGGGCGACAGGCTGGCGAAAAAGAGGGTGATGTTCATGAACAGATTTTCTCAGCAAGTCACCACCCGCACTGTCGCATGGGTCTTTGTTTGAGCAATCGCTTGCAGGCAAGCTCCTACAGCAAAGCAGTCAATTTGTAGGAGCCAGCCTGCTGGCGATATTACGCACGCCTTTTTTGTAGGCGCCAGCCTGCTGGCGATATTGCGCACGCCTTTTTTGTAGGAGCCAGCCTGCTGGCGATTGTGTGCACGCCTTAACTGAGCTTGAGCAACTCCGCACCTTCGGCCACTTGATCTCCTGGCGCGTACAGCAACTCGGCCACGGTGCCGTCTTGGGGCGCGGCGATGGTGTGCTCCATTTTCATGGCCTCCATCACGGCCAAAGCCTGTCCGGCCAAAACCCGGTCACCGGCCTTGACTGAAAACGACACCACCTTGCCCGGCATGGGCGCGGTCAAGCGTCCGCCTTCTTGCGCGGCTTCACCGGCATGGGCCAGCGGGTCCAGCAGGCTGATGCGCACCGCGCCTTGCGGCGTGAACACATGGCGAACTTCACCTTGGGCATGCACCTGGCTGTGCGTGCGTGCGCCGTTGAACTGAACCCACATCCCCTCACCTTCTGGCGAGGTGAATTGCAAAGGCGATGCCGCCGCTTCGCCCACTTGCAAGCTGAGGGCGCCTCCCCGCTCGTAGCGCAATTGGGCGCTCACAGCTTGCCCTTCGTATTCCAGCTCAAAGCGGCGCTGCGTGATGCCGTGCGACTGCCAGCCATCACGGCGACTGAACGGATCGTGGCCTTGCGCAGCGGCTTCGGCCTGCAGCGCATCGGCAATCACGGCGGCGGCAGCAGTTTGCAAACCGACCGGGTCTTGTTTGAACAGCACCGCCGACTCGCGTGGGATCAAGGCCGTATCGAGCTTGGCTGTGGCAAACGATGCAGAGCGCACCACATGGCGCAAGAACTGCACATTGGTGTTCAAGCCGACGATGTGGGTTTGCGCCAACGCCTGGTCCAGCCGCGCCAGCGCTTGCTCGCGCGTGTCGCCGTGCACGATCAGCTTGGCCACCATGGAGTCGTAAAACGGGCTGATGGTGTCGCCCTCGCGCACGCCGTCGTCGATGCGGATCGAGCTTCTTGCAAAGCTGGTCGCTTGCGGTTTGCGGTACACCTGCAGCGTGCCGGTGGCGGGCAAGAAATTGTTATCGGGGTTCTCGGCGCAGATGCGCGCCTCGATCGCATGGCCTGTCATGCGAATCTCGCTTTGTTGCAGTGGCAAAGGCTCGCCACTGGCCACGCGCAGTTGCCACTCCACCAGATCGAGCCCAGTGATGGCTTCGGTGACCGGATGCTCCACCTGCAAGCGGGTGTTCATCTCCATGAAGAAGAACTTCATGGACTCGGGTTGGTCATACGCCGTTTGCTCGACGATGAATTCCACCGTGCCCGCGCCCACGTAGTTCACCGCTTTGGCCGCTGCCACCGCAGCGGCGCCCATTTGCGCACGCAGGGCTTCGGTCATGCCGGGGGCCGGGGCTTCTTCCAACACCTTTTGGTGGCGGCGCTGCACCGAGCAATCGCGTTCAAACAAATACACGCAGTTGCCGTGCGTGTCACCAAACACCTGGATCTCGATGTGGCGCGGGCGCTGCACATACTTTTCAATCAGCACCGCATCGCTGCCAAAGCTGTTGATGGCTTCGCGTTGGCATGAGGCCAGCGCCGCAGCAAAGTCTTCGGACTTTTCCACCACCCGCATGCCCTTGCCGCCACCGCCCGCGCTGGCCTTGATCAGCGCCGGGTAACCAATGCGGTCCGCCTCGCGTTGCAGCAGCGCCGGGTCTTGGTCTGCCCCGTGGTAGCCGGGCACCAAGGGCACGCCGGCAGTTTCCATCAAGCGCTTGGACTCGGCCTTCAAGCCCATCGCCAAAATGGCGGAAGCGGGCGGGCCGATGAACACCAGACCCGCAGCCGTGCAGGCCTTGGCAAAGTCTTCGTTCTCGCTCAGAAAACCGTAGCCCGGGTGCACCGCCTCAGCGCCGGTGTCTTTGGCGGCTTGCAAAATCCGCTCCCAGCGCAGGTAGCTGTCTTTGGGCGCGCTGCCGCCTACGTGCACGGCCTCGTCACAAGCTTGCACATGCTTGGCACCGGCGTCCGCGTCAGAATAAACGGCGACGGTTTGGATGCCCATGCGGCGCGCCGTAGCGGCCACACGGCAAGCGATTTCGCCACGGTTGGCGATCAGAATTTTTTTAAACATGTGGAACTCCAAGCTCAAGCCAACCACGAGGGTGGGCGCTTATCGAGAAAAGCCGACAGGCCGTCTTGCGCCTCGGGTGTTGCGCGCAAATGCGCAATGCGTTGCGCCGTGTCTTCGACCACACCGTCGTTGATGGCGTGGCCGTCGACCGCGCGGATCAACTGCTTGGCCGCCGCCTGCGACAAGGGTCCGCCTTGCAGCAGGGCATGCACCATTTCTTGCACCTTGACATCGAGCAGGTCCGGCGCCACCACTTCGTGCACCAAGCCCAGGGCGCAGGCGCGGTGCGCGTCAATGCGTTCGGCGGTTTGAAAAAAGCGATAACTTTGCCGCGCACCGATGGCCCGCACCACATAGGGGCTGATGGCCGATGGGATGATGCCGAATTTGACCTCGGATGTGGCGAACACCGCTTGGGTCGAAGCAATCGCGATGTCGCATGCCGCGGTCAAGCCGGTGCCGCCGCCCAAGGCCGCGCCTTGTACGCGCGCAATGGTCGGCTTGTGCATTTCTGACAAGGTGCGCAGCATCCCAGCCAAGGCACGCGCGTCGGCCAAGTTGTCATCCAAACTGTTGTGCGCGGCACGCCTCATCCAATTCAAGTCCGCTCCGGCCGAAAAACTTTTGCCGCGCCCGGCCAACACCACGATGCGCACGGCCGGATCTTTGTCGAGGGCCTTGCAGGCCGCCGTCAATTCGGTGATCAAGGTTTCATCAAATGCGTTGTGCACATCAGGGCGGTTCATCCACACCGTGGCCACGCGTTGTTCGATTTGGATTTCAAGAGTGGAGTACATAGGCTCGTTTCAATTAAAAATCATTCAGGAATTGGAGACTGTTTTTGCAAGTAATAGACCATGTCCAACTCTGGGCACGAATAACCCATATGGGTCATTGCCGCGGTGATTTGTCCACGGTGGTGTGTCCCATGGTTAAAAACATGCGTAAGCGTCATGGCAAAAGGCAAAGATGCGGCTGCACCACGCATGGTGGTGTAGTTCAGGACACCGTCAAAGCGCTGACCAGACCAGCTTTCAATCAGCGGCTGCCAATTGCGGGTGCTTTCAAGCAGCTGAGTTACCAACATCTTTCGGTCTGAAACCATTTCAGAATCCAATGCAATCTTTGGCGAAATGCCCTCGGCAAATCGGCGATACCAAAGCTGATGTTCGCCAACCAGTAAATGGTTCAAGGTGCCATGGATACTTTTAAAAAAAAGTCCGACATCGCGTCGATAGTCTTGATCAGAGACCGCCTCTAACGCGTGGAGCAATCTTGCGGTTGCCCATTCGTTGTAATGTGCCCAATTCTTGAAGTGCTCAGCCCAAACTACGCCATCGGTCATATCACTCCTTGTGGTCATTGAAGTCTTCATTTGTACCGACTCACATGCGAAAAAGTCCAAATTTTGTCTCGGCAATCGGTGCATTGAGCGAAGCCGACAGGCCCAGCGCCAGCACGCGGCGCGTGTCCGCTGGGTCGATCACACCGTCGTCCCACAGGCGGGCGGTGGCGAAGTAGGGGTGACCCTGCTCTTCGTACTGCTGCTTGATCGGGGCCTTGAAGGCTTCTTCTTCTTCCATGCTCCACTGCGCGCCCTTAGCCTCGATGCCGTCGCGCTTGACCGTGGCCAGCACGCTGGCCGCTTGTTCGCCGCCCATGACCGAGATGCGGGCGTTCGGCCACATCCACAAAAAGCGCGGACTGAAGGCGCGGCCGCACATGCCGTAGTTGCCGGCGCCAAAACTGCCGCCGATGATGATGGTGAACTTCGGTACCGCCGCCGTGGCCACGGCCGTGACCATCTTGGCGCCGTTGCGGGCGATGCCTTCATTCTCGTATTTGCGCCCGACCATGAAGCCAGTGATGTTCTGCAAGAAGACCAGCGGGATCTTGCGTTGACAGCACAACTCAATGAAGTGCGCGCCTTTCAAGGCCGACTCGGAAAACAAGATGCCGTTGTTGGCGATGATGCCCACCGGCATGCCCGCGATGCGCGCAAAGCCGCAGACCAGCGTGGTGCCAAAGCGTGATTTGAACTCATCGAACTCGGAGCCGTCGACGATGCGGGCAATGATCTCGCGCACATCAAAAGGTTTGCGCGTATCGGTCGGGATCACGCCATACAACTCTTGCGCATCGAACAGCGGCGGCACAGGCGCGTGCGTGGCGATGCTCGGCGCCTTTTGCGCGTTCAAATTCTTCACCACCTGGCGCGCTAACGACAGAGCGTGCACATCGTTTTGCGCCAAGTGGTCGGCCACACCGGACAAACGCGTGTGCACATCACCGCCGCCCAAATCTTCGGCACTCACCACTTCGCCCGTGGCGGCTTTCACCAAGGGCGGACCGCCCAAAAAGATGGTGCCTTGGTTTTTGACGATGATGGTTTCGTCGCTCATGGCGGGCACATACGCGCCGCCTGCCGTGCAGCTGCCCATGACCACCGCGATCTGCGCAATGCCCAGCGCACTCATGTTCGCTTGGTTAAAAAAGATGCGACCAAAGTGGTCGCGGTCGGGAAAGACCTCATCTTGGTTCGGCAGATTCGCGCCGCCGGAGTCCACCAAATAAATGCAAGGCAAGCGATTTTGCTGCGCGATCTCTTGCGCGCGCAAATGCTTTTTCACCGTCATGGGGTAATAGGTGCCGCCCTTCACCGTGGCGTCGTTGCAGACGATCATGCAGTCCACCCCGCTGACGCGGCCAATGCCCACGATCACGCCCGAGCTGGGCGCGTCGTTGTTGTACATATTCAGCGCCGCCAAAGGGGCGACTTCCAAAAAGGGCGTGCCGGGGTCGAGCAGCATTTGCAAGCGGTCGCGCGGCAGCAGTTTGCCGCGAGCCAGGTGCTTGGCGCGGGGCGCATCGCCACCGCCTTGAGCGATACGTTCGAGGTGAACGCGCAGGTCATCGACCAGGCCGCGCATGGCCGCAGCGTGGGCCTGAAAATCCGCCGAGCGCGGGTTGAGTTGGGTGTGCAAAACAGGCATGGGAATTCGTCCAAGAGCAACAATCAACCCACAGCTTAAGCCAGAAGCCTCGCCTTGGGGCGCCAGTAGGGTTGCAAATCGTGCCACAATCATTTGGCATGACTTCGCCCCCTCACCTTCCTCTCGCCTTCGCCCCCACAGCCCGGGAAGAAACCCCTATGGCCTTCGTCCAAGCCATTGTGCAGGCCTTTACGCAGCGGGGCATGGATCCGAAGCCGGTACTGGCTGAGGCACAAATTGCGCCAAACCTACTGAGCCGCGCCGACGCCCGCATCACCGCCTTGCAAATGGAATGGCTGTCGGCCGCCGCCATGAAGGCCTTGGACGATGAGGCATTGGGCTGGTTCAGTCGCCGACTGCCCTGGGGCAGTTACGGCATGTTGGTGCGGGCCTCGCTCACGGCACCCACCCTGGGCCTGGCCTTGCAGCGCTGGTGCCGACACCACGGCTTGCTCACCGACGATATTCATCTGCAGCTCACCGCATCGGACGGCGTGGCGCATTTGGAACTGCAAGAACGCCGCGACTTGGGCGCGCTGCAAGAGTTTGGCGTCGTTTCCATGCTGCGCAACGCGCTGGGCGTGGCCTGTTGGCTGACCGACTCGCGCATCCCTTTGCGAAAAACCACCTTGCGTTTTGCGCCGCCGCCCCACGCCGCCAGTTACCGCCTGCTGTTTGACGGCCCCACCCAATTTACGGCACCGACCCACAGCTTGCAATTCGATGCCGGTTATTTAAGCCTGCCCGTGCGCCGCGACGAGGCGGCGCTGCAACGCATGCTGGAACGCGCTTTGCTGCTGACCGTGCGGCCTTACCGGCGTGATCGGCTCTTGGTGGAGAAGGTGCGCCAAACTTTGGCCGAGCATCCCGAGCAAGGCCGCAATGCGGACGACTTGGCGCGGTTTTTGAACCTGTCGGTGCGCACCTTGCACCGGCAACTGAAAGAAGAAGGTGCCAGCCTGCAGCAACTCAAAGACAGCGTGCGCCAAGCGCAAGCGCAAGAACTGCTGTTGCGCAGCAACCGAGCGATCAAACAAATTGCAGCGCAGGTTGGTTTTCAAAGTGAGAAAAGTTTCTCTCGCGCCTTCAAGACCTGGACGGGGCAAACGCCAGAAGAATGTCGCCGGGCCAGCCCACACGAACTCGCGAAAGAAGCCATTGTGGGCAGCCACGCAGCCGCAATCAGCTAGGCAACTTCAGGCGGGGGCTATCAGCGTCAAGCATGTCGCCCCTTCATTGAAGCGCCGTGTGCGCCCTTTGAGAAAGGACTCTGGGGAAACGCATCTGGCGATCACAGTGTTCATGGTCAACCCCATGGTCATCGATCTGCCCCAACCTGTCGGCACCGCGGTTCCAGGTCGCCCTCGTGTCCGGGCGATCACTTTGGCGATTCACAACATCCTTCCATGCTGCCAGGCCGAGGCTCTGGCCCGGCGTTGCCGTATCCAGGTCATCGGTGTCGTCGCCTTCAATCTCCAAAACAAAGATTGGAGCTCCTGATAACTCAACCCACTTTCACGGGTCGGTTCGGCCCACCCAATGGCATCTTGAAGATGCTCGTCAATCCAGGCACACAAAATAGCCAACTGCTTTTCAGACGGCAGCGCATGATTGGGGTTAGGTGATTCATGGTGCATTGGTGATCCGATGACCCAAAAGAGAGCAAAATATTTTTCCCTGGAAGTCTATTTCAATCCGCCATGGCCCATGTTCGGTATTTAAACTCGCTCAGCAAGGCTTCGCGCTTCATCGGCCAACATACCCGAAAACAAGGTCACTGCCATGGCACGCATGGCGCATGCACTGAGCTACGGTTGGTACTCGCATGATCTGCTTTTCCACATCGATGATCCCCTGCACAGTCGATCCATGAATGAAATTGCCCATGCCATCGTGGGCCTGGTGCCCTGTTCTGAAACATCTTAGGTTCTGCGCACAATCGGATTTTGCAATTGAAAGATGGATGTTCATGCGCCCCTCCTCTAAATAGAGGAGGGGAAAACCCCCTATTGCTCCGGCCCTGTGAAGTTTAAGCAGCATATCGAACTCGGCGGTCCTGGAAGTAGCCAATAACCCGCTCGGGTGTTTTCTCCAACATGGTCATATGCTCGTTGGCCGCTTCTCGTAATTTGGCTTTGGTTCGCAC
>CAIWWN010000156.1 GCA_903916355.1 uncultured Burkholderiales bacterium
CTGGGCGGCATTTACGTGTTGCGCTCTATTTTTATTGCAGCTTACTTTGTGGTGCCACCCACCCCCACCAGCACCTTGGTCTTTGCCGCTGCCATGGGCACCTTATGGTTGGGCGTGGTGCCCTTGGTATCAGGCTTGGTGATTCACTTGTTCGGGCTGCGCTACATGGCCACCTTGTCGGGCGTGGCGTTTTTGAGCCACCAGGTCGGCTCGTTCATCGGCGCCTGGGGAGGCGGTTTGATTTACAGCCGCTTGGGCAACTATGACCTGGCCTGGCAGGGTGCCGTGGCCATTGGCTTGGCCGCAGGCTTGTTCCAAATGACCATGAACATCCAGCCTTCGGCCCGCATCGCGGCCGAGCGCAGCCCCGCAGCCTTGGCTTAAAACCCGCCCTTATGCTCAAAAGGCATATATGTACAACCAATAAATCGTTTGTTTTGGCATAAAGAACGGCTAAAGTCGCGCCCATGATTGATTTGGGCTATGTACTTGCAGGTTTCTTTGTCGGCACCATCGTGGGACTGACGGGCGTGGGCGGGGGCTCCTTGATGACGCCGTTGCTGATCTTCTTCTTTGGCGTCAAGCCTTATATGGCGGTCGGCACCGATTTGCTGTTTGCAGCGTTCACGAAGCTGGGTGGCACGCTGAGCTTCACACGCCAACGCATCGTGCCTTGGCGCGTAGTGGGCCAACTGAGCCTGGGCAGCATTCCGGCCGCCTTGATGACCTTGTACGTCTTGCGCCAGGTCGGTCCCGCCGACCCCGCGGTGCAGTCTTTGATGACCAGTACCTTGGGCGTGGCACTGCTGCTGACGGCGGCGGCCACTTTGTACAAGGCCTTGCGCGGCAAGCACACTCCACGGTCAATTTCTGCCGATGCGTTGGCGCAGGCCACCGTGCCTCGCCACTGGAGCTTTCCCATCCTCTTTGGCGCCTTGATTGGTGCCTTGGTCACTTTGACCTCGGTGGGCGCTGGCGCCATTGGTGTGAGCGTGTTGCTGGTGCTGTTCCCCAAATTGCCCTTGCCGCGCATTGTGGCGGCGGACATTGCCTATGCCGTGCCCCTGACGATGGTGGCCGGTTTGGGTCATGCCTCGCTGGGCTCGGTGGACTGGCCTTTGTTGCTCAAGTTGTTGGCCGGTTCTTTGCCGGGCATTTGGCTGGGTTCCAAGCTGATGCACCGCACACCCGAAAAATTGATACGCGCTTTGCTCTCAGTGCTACTGGCCTGGGCAGGCACCAAACTGGTTTTGATTTGAAGATTTGACATGTACCAATACACAGAGTTTGACAAACAATTTGTACGCGCCCGCGCTGCACAGCACCGCGACCAATTGGAGCGCTTTCAGTCAGGCCAATTGAGCAGCGATGAGTTCAAACCCCTGCGCTTGCAAAACGGCTGGTACGTGCAGCGTTACGCGCCCATGCTGCGCGTGGCCGTTCCTTACGGCGAAATCTCGGCGGCGCAATTGAGCGTGCTGGCAAAAATTGCGCGTGAATTTGACACCCCTGATGCCGCTCTGCTGGCCGAGGCCCAAACCACCCAAGACAAACTGCCCGGTGTCGCCCCGAAGTTGACCACCAACTACGGCCATTTCACCACTCGCCAGAACGTGCAGTTCAACTGGATTCCTCTGTCGCAATCGGCCGACGTGATGGACCTCTTGGCCAGCGTGAACATGCACGGCATTCAAACCAGCGGCAACTGCATCCGCAACACCACCACCGACGAGTTGGCCGGTGTAGCGGTAGACGAAGTGGTCGACCCCCGCCCCTACGCTGAGCTGATTCGCCAGTGGAGCACGCTGCACCCCGAGTTCGCGTTTTTGCCGCGCAAGTTCAAGATCGCCATCACCGGCGCACTGGAAGATCGCGCCGCCATTGGCTGGCACGATGTGGGTTTGCAAATGGTCAAAAATGCCGCAGGCAAAGTCGGCTTCAAAGTGCTGGTCGGCGGCGGCATGGGCCGCACCCCCGTCGTGGGCTCGCAGATTCGCGAGTTCCTGCCTTGGGATCAGATCATGAATTACCTCGAAGCCGTGATCCGTGTCTACAACCGCTGGGGCCGCCGCGACAATTTGTACAAAGCGCGCATCAAGATTTTGGTGAAGGCCGAAGGCCAGCGCTACTTTGACGAAGTCGAAGCCGAATACACCCAAATTGTGGAAAAAGACGGTGGCGTTCACACCGTGCCCCAAGCCGAACTGGACCGCGTGTCGGCCTGCTTCAGGGCCCCCGCGCTGAATTTTCCGCAAGACAACCCTGCATGGGCCGCCAAGGCTGAAGCCGACGTGAGCATCGAAGCGGCCAAGACTCCCGCCTTTGCCCGCTGGATCGCGCAAAACGTGGTGCCCCATCAGAACCCTGCCCTGCGCGCGGTCAAGTTATCATTCAAACGGGTGGGCCAAGCCCCTGGCGACGCCACCGCCGATCAGCTGGACGCTGCCGCCGCATTGGTTGCCAAGTTCTCTGCTGGCGAAGCCCGTGTGACGCACACGCAAAACCTGGTGCTGCCTTGGGTGCGCCTGGACCAACTGCACACCTTGTGGCTTGAGGCCAAGGCTTTGGGCTTGGCCCAGCCCAATATCGGTCTGTTGACCGACATGATTGCCTGCCCCGGCGGCGACTATTGCTCTCTGGCCAATGCCCGATCCCTGCCCCTGGCTGCGGCCATCACCGAGCGTTACCAAGACTTGGATGAGCTCGATGATCTGGGGCACATCGACTTTCACATCAGTGGCTGCATCAACTCCTGCGGTCACCATCACTCTGGCCACATTGGCATTTTGGGTGTGGATAAAGACGGCAAAGAGTGGTACCAGGTCACGCTGGGCGGATCGGACGGCAAAGACCTGTCTGGCCCCACGGTCCCTGGCAAAGTGGTCGGTCCCTCGTTCTCGTCGTTCGAAGTGCCTGATGTGATCGAAGCCGTTTTGAACACCTACAAAGCCCTGCGCCAGCCCGCGCAAGGGCGCCACGAATACTTCATCGAAACCCTGAACCGTGTCGGCCAAGACCCGTTCAAGGCTGCAGCCAACGCGGCCCGCCACCCCGCAGTCGATGCACAAACCGCCTGAGCACACAAAACCCTGTAGGAGCTTGCCTGCAAGCGATGGCCCTTTAAGCGAATTGCCCATATCGCCAGCAGGCTGGCTCCTACATCAAAAAAACGACCATGAAAATCATCACCGCTACAGAACACCAAACCATTGAATCGCCCGCCGTGCTGACGCTGGCCAATGATGTGGACCCACGCACACTGGACCTGAACGGCGTCACGCGCATCGACTTGGTGTTCCCCAAATTCACCGATGGCCGGGCTTACAGCCAAGCCTTTTTATTGCGCCGCCGACTGGGCTTTGCAGGCGAGTTGCGCGCCACCGGCGACGTGCTGATCGACCAATTGGTGCACATGCAGCGCACCGGCTTTGACGTGGCCGTCCTCAAAGACGGCGTTGACGCCTCCGCCGCGCAACGCCAGTTCGACCGCTTTGCGGGCTTTTACCAAGGCTCGGCCGTCGAGACACAACCCCAATTCGCCAAGGCCGCCTGATGACCTCCAGCCTCATTGCTTCCCGCAGCGCCCCTGCCAAAGCCACAGAACAGAACGCCAAGGCCAGCCCTGACTTTGCCGCCAAGCTGGCCGAAACCCAGGCCTTGCTGCAACGCGCAGCCGCCGAGTTCGCGCCCGTGACTCAGGCGTCCAGTCTGGGCGCAGAAGATGTGGTGATCACCCACCTGATCAACGCCCTGCAGCTGGACATCCCGGTCTTCGTGCTGGAAACCGGCGCGCTGCACACCGAAACTCTGGCCTTGCTGGAACGCACGCAGGCGCATTCGCGTGCGCCGATCCATGTGTTCCGCCCGGTGCAGGAGTCGGTGATCTGGTTTATCCGCAATGAGGGACAGGATGCAATGTACAAAAGCATCCAACTGCGCAAAGCCTGCTGCGGCGTGCGCAAGATGGAGCCCCTGGCCCGCGCCCTGAAAGGCCAAAAGGCTTGGATCACCGGCCTGCGCCAAGAGCAATCCCCTGCCCGTGCCGAGGTGCCTTTGCTCGACGAGAGCGAAGTGGCCAGCAAAGCTTTGTACAAGTTCAACCCACTGGCCCGCTGGACCTGGGGCGACGTGTGGCACTACATCGCCGACAACCAAGTGGACTACAACCCGCTGCACGACCAGTTTTTCCCGAGCATCGGCTGCGCGCCCTGCACCCGCGCCATCAGCCTGGGCGAAGAGTTTCGCGCTGGCCGTTGGTGGTGGGAAGACGAAGCGGCCAAGGAATGCGGTCTGCACGTCAAGCCATGATCCTCTGATTCACTCCCGCCCATGAATTGATTTTCTAGGCGCTTGCCTGCAAGCGATGGCCGCCCTAGCGCATACCCATCGCCAGCAGGCTGGCTCCTACGAACACGAAACCCGAGAACGAAATGAACGCCATGACACAACCCGAGTTGCACACCCTGAGCAACGCCCATCTGGACGCGTTGGAAGAAGAAACCATCTTCATCTTGCGTGAAGTCGCCGCCGCATTCGAGCGCCCCACCCTGCTGTTTTCGGGCGGCAAGGATTCGCTGGTCATGCTCAAGTGCGCTGAAAAGGCCTTTGGTGCAGGCCGCATTCCCTACCCGCTCTTGATGATCGACACCGGCCACAACTTTCAGGAAGTGACCGATTTCCGTGACTCCCGCGCCAAAGAACTGGGGGCCGAATTGATCGTGCGCAACGTCGAAGACTCGATGAAGCGCGGCACGGTGCGCCTGGCCCATCCGGGTGAGAGCCGCAATGTGCACCAGTCGGTCACCTTGCTCGAAGCGATTGAAGAGTTCCGCTTTGACGCCTTGATCGGCGGCGCACGCCGTGACGAAGAAAAGGCCCGCGCCAAAGAACGCATCTTCAGCCACCGCGACAGCTTTGGCCAGTGGCAGCCCAAGGCCCAGCGCCCTGAGTTGTGGACCTTGTACAACACCCGCCTGCAACCGGGTGAGCATTTCCGTGTGTTCCCTATCTCCAACTGGACCGAGCTCGATGTGTGGCAATACATTGCCCGCGAAAAAATTGCCCTGCCCTCGATCTACTACACCCACAAACGCGAGGTGGTCGACCGCCGAGGCCTGTTGGTGCCGGTGACCGAACTCACCCCACCCAAAGACGGCGAAGAAGTGGTCACCCGCGATGTGCGCTTTCGTACCGTGGGCGACATCACCTGCACTTGCCCCGTGGAAAGCACTGCCTCCACGCCCGAACAGATCGTGATCGAAACCTTGGCCGCCGATGTGAGCGAGCGCGGCGCCACGCGCATGGACGACAAGACCTCTGAGGCTTCGATGGAGAAGCGCAAAAAAGACGGTTACTTCTGATCAAGAGAAAAAAACATGAGCAATACCCCCCACTTCTCTGCCACATCCTTAGAAAGCAACACGCAAACCGCGTTGCGATTCATCACCTGCGGCTCCGTTGACGAC
>CAIWWN010000157.1 GCA_903916355.1 uncultured Burkholderiales bacterium
ACTTTGTAGATGGTGGATTTGAGTGCCATCGGGTCAGACCCGCCGTGCCAGCTCGGCCGCTTTGCCCACGTAACTGCCGGGCGTCATGGCCAGCAAGCGGTCTTTGTCGGCTTGCGGAATATCCAGCTCGGCAATCAGGCCATGCAGATCGGCCGCAGTCACGTTTTTGCCGCGCGTGACTTCTTTGAGTTTTTCGTAAGCGCCTTGCACGCCATAGCGGCGCATCACGGTTTGGATCGGTTCGGCCAGCACTTCCCAGGCGGCGTCCAGGTCGGCAGCCAAGGCTTCTTCGTTGAGTTCGAGTTTGTTCAAACCGATCAGCAAAGAGGCATAGGCCAGGGCGGAGTAACCCATGCCCACGCCCATGTTGCGCAGCACAGTGGAGTCGGTCAAATCGCGTTGCCAGCGGCTGATCGGCAGCTTCTCGCTCATGTGCTTGAGCACCGCATTGGCCAAGCCCAGGTTGCCTTCGGCGTTTTCAAAGTCGATCGGGTTGACTTTGTGCGGCATGGTGGACGAACCAATCTCCCCGGCTTTCAGGCGTTGCTTGAAATAGCCCAGCGACACATAACCCCAAATGTCGCGCGACAGGTCGATCAAGATGGTGTTGGAGCGGGCCACGGCGTCAAACAACTCGGCCATGTAGTCGTGCGGCTCGATCTGGATGCTGTAGGGCTGAAACGTCAAACCCAGGCCCCAGGCGGTGGCGCCGGGCACTTCACCGAACTCCGGCGTTTCAATCACGCGCTGGGCAAAGGCTTCCCAGTCGAACTCGGGCCAGGCCGACAAATGGGCGTTGAAGTTGCCCACCGCGCCGTTCATCTTGCCCATCAATTTCACCGCCGCAATTTTCTCGCGGCAGCCGCGCAGGCGCATCACCACGTTGGCCAGCTCCTTGCCCACCGTGGTGGGGCTGGCGGTTTGGCCGTGGGTGCGGCTGAGCATGGGCACTTCGGCAAATTGGTGCGCCATGCTGCGCAGCTTGTCGATCAAACCGTCTAGGGCCGGCAACATCACCTGTGCACGCGCACCTTTGAGTTGCAGCGCATGGCTGGTGTTGTTGATGTCTTCGCTGGTACAAGCAAAGTGCACAAACTCCGCAACCGCTTCGAGCTCAGGCCGGTCTTTGAATTTGGACTTGATCCAGTACTCCACCGCCTTGACGTCGTGGTTGGTGGTTTTTTCTATTTCTTTGATGGCCAGCGCGTCGGCCTCAGAGAAATTTTTCACCAAGCCGGTCAAGTAACTGCGCGCACCAGGGGACAGGGGTTTGAATTCGGTAAAACCGGCATCGGACAAGGCCGTGAACCAGGCCAACTCGACCTGCACGCGCCGGTGCATATAACCTTGCTCACTCATCAAGGGGCGAAGGGCGTCGAGTTTGCTGGCGTAACGGCCGTCCAGCGGCGAAAGTGCGGAGATCGGAGAGAAAGTCATCCCCCATTGTAGGTCGTCACCTAGAATAGCTTGTCTTTGAATTCGCTTCCTCCCTAATTGCCTTTATGAAACTCATCGGTGCCGTAACCAGTCCTTATGTGCGCAAAGTGCGCATGGTGTTGTCAGAGAAAAAGCTGGACTACCAGTTCGTCACCGAAGACGTCTGGTCCGCACAGACCCAAATCCACACCGCCAACCCTTTGGGCAAAGTGCCTTGTCTGATCATGGAAGGTGGCGAGGCGGTGTTTGATTCACGCGTGATCGTTGAATATTTGGACACCTTGTCGCCCGTGGGCAAATTGATACCGACCGGCGGGCGCGAACGCGCAGAAGTCAAAACCTGGGAAGCCTTGGCCGACGGCTTGCTGGACGCCGCCATTCTGGCGCGCCTGGAAGCCACCTGGGCCGGCCGTACCGAGGCACAGCGCAGCCCCGCCTGGATAGAGCGCCAAATGGGCAAGATCGCGCTGGCCCTGCAGGCCATGGAACGCGGCCTGAGCGACAAACCTTTTTGCTCTGGCATTCACATGAGCCTGTCGGACATCGCGGTGGTTTGCGCCGTGAGTTATTTGGACTTCCGCTTTCCGCAATTCGACTGGCGCACCGGTCAGCCCCAACTGCACAAGCTGCACGACAAGCTGGCACTGCGCGCCAGCTTCATCGACACCCGGCCAAATTAATCCGGTCACAGCGCGGCTGTGGCGCCCTTTAGCTGACTGCGCGCGCCTTGAGCCAACGCATCACGCCGCCCAAAAGCGGCAGCTTTTCATACAGCTCTTCAGCCGCGTCCCAATAATCGCGGTGCAAGGTGATCAAGCCTTGCGCATCGAACTGCAAATGCGTGCCACCGCGCACGGTTTGCAGGGTCTGCGTGTCAAAGCGCTTGAACTTGAATTTGAAATCCCAGGTCAAAAACGCCTGATCGCCGTCCACCAAAGTGCGGGTGATCACAAAGTGTGGCGTATCAAGTGCCACGTACATGTGCTCGAACACCTGCGTGACGGCCCCAAGCCCCTGAACCTCGTTGAACGGGTCTTTGAAGCGGGCCTCGGGTGCATAAAACAGCGGCAGTTGCGCCACGCTGGCCGGCGACAGGTTTGCAAAATAAGCCGCCACGGCGGCCGTACGGTCTCGGTAGTCGGGGGAGGCTGAAGGGTTTAAGGTCATCACAATCCTGTAAAGCGGCGCACCAGTGCAAAGTACCAGCGGTAAGGCAACAGGCGCAGCAGTTTGAGCCACAGCGTAAACCGTTTGGGAAAGTGAATGTCAAACGCGCCCTGCGCCCAGCCCTTGAGCATGGCAGCGGCGGCTTGATCGGGGGTGATCAAAGCGGGCATTTGAAAATTGTTTTGTGCGGTCAAGGGCGTGGCGACAAAGCCGGGGTTGATCACGCTCACGCCAAGGCCGCGGTCTTGCAAATCCAAATACAGCGATTCAGCCAAATGCGTCAACGCCGCTTTGGTGGGGCCATAGGCCAGGCCGTTGGGCAGGCCGCGCCAACCAGCCACGCTGCTGACCAAGCTGATGTGGCCCTGGCCTTGCGCCAACAACAGCGGCAGCACCGCGTCCAGCACCCGCAAGGCGCCCGCATAATTCACCTCTTGGTGGCGCAGCATATCGGCCAAGTCAAACTCGGTGGCGCGTTGCGCGTGGTAATGCCCGGCGCAATACACCACCACATCGAGTGGACCCCCCAGGCTGGGGTTCTGCAACAGCGTGCTCACCACCTGCGCGGTGGCGGTTTGAATGCTGGCCGCATCGGTCACGTCCATGGGCACGGGGTGCATGTTCGGCAAGCCCGCCAGTCCATCCACCTTGCGCGCCGAGACCACCACCTGCGCACCTGCAGCGGCCAAGGCCTGGGCACAGGCCAGACCAATGCCGCTGGAGGCACCGATCAGCCAAACCCGCTTGCCGGCCCATTGCGCCATAGGCGGGTTCAAGGGTGCGAACTTCATCGCCGTGTGAACGACAAGGTGACTTCACCCAGGCGCACGCCCCATTTGCTCATCACGGCTTTGTTCAGCATGACGCGGTCGTTCATCAGGTACATCCAGTCGTCAAACTGCACGTCCCATACCCGCCCGTCCACGGGCAAGGCCATCGTGTATTGCCAACGCAAGGCGTTGCCGCTGGCCAGGCCCTGCGCCTCGCCCACCACGTCATCGGCGCGGCCGATGTAGCGGCCATCAGGCAGGGCCTGAATGCGCCAGACACGGCGTTGCAGCGTGCCATCGCTGTAGGTGAAGGCTTCGTCCAGCACACCTTCGTTGCCTTGCCAGCTGCACTGCATGAGCACGGTGAAACGCTTGACCACTTTGCCGCTGCGGTCGGTGAACACGCCCCAAGCGTCCACCGTGCCGCTGAAATACTGGCGCAAATCGAGCACCGGTTTTTCTTGGGCGTAATCATGCGGTTGCGGCCCAGCGCAGCCACTGAGCAGTGTGGCCGCACCGCCTGCGGACGCAGCGGAGGCAACGGGCCAGCTGCTGATGCGCTTTAAAACCCAACGTCGATTCATACAAGACTCCTTGGACGGACGAAAAAAACATACAGCCCCAGGGCCGCACACAACTTGAGCACGCAGGGCAGCAACACATAAGCCCAGGTCAGGGCCTGCAAGGCGGCGGGGGCTTGGCTGCCGGGGGCATAGCCCCAAAGGCCCAGCAAAGGCAAGGCCGTGCCGGCCGCCAGGGCCAAATTCAGTTTGGTGGCCAGACTCCACCAACCCAGAAACGCGCCTTCCGCGCGGGCGCGAAAACCCAAGCGGTCAATCAAGCCGTAGAGCAAGGCACCGGGCACGGCCAGGTCAGCGCCCAGCGCCAAACCCGACAGCACGCAGACCCAGGCAAAGCCAGTGGTATCGCCCGCGCCCAACAGGCTGACGCCCGCAAAAGTCAGCACCGACAAAGCCATGCCGGCCAACCATGACGGGGCCAACCCGATGCGGCGTATGCACGCCAGCCAAAGCGGCAGTGACAGCGCACCGCCGGCAAAATACAAGGTCAAAAACCAGGGCGCCATTGCTGCAGGCGCTTGAATTTGGTCTTGTATAAAAAACAGCACCAAGGTGGCTGGGACCGCGCTGGCAATGCCGTTGAGCAAGAACACGGTCATGAGGCGCCTGAACGCAGCAAAGCGCCATGGCAAGGTCAGCGCAAGCGGCTCCCTTTGCATGTGCGTGGCCGGCCAGTGGCTGCGCGACCAGGTCCACAAACCCAGGGCCAAGGTCAACGCCAGCACGCCGGCCGTGCCGCCCATGCCGACCAGCGTGGGCAAAGCGCCGGCCAACAACACACCGAGCAAACTCCAGCCTTCGCGCCAGCTGACCAAGCGGCTGCGCTGCAACGCGTCGCCCCCCAGCAAGGCGGCCCAGGACTGGTGCAAGATGCCCAAGGCGCTGTAGGCCAAGTGGCTGAGGGTCAGCATCGCGGCCACCCACCACAGCAAGGACGCGTTGTCTTGTGGCCCGGTCCAGCGAGCCGGTGGAAAAAACAGCCCGGCAAACCCCAATACAAGGCACAAGGCGGCCAGCACCGCCGCCCACAACACGGCCGCGACAGAATGCGCATACAAGCGGTCACTGAGCCGGCCCATCCACGGATCGATCAAGGCGTCGGTCAATCGGCTCAGCAACAAGACCGCACCCAGCGCCGCCAAAGACAGGCCATAGTGGGTGGCGTACCAATGGGGTAAATGCACATACAAGGGCAAGGCCACAAAAGCCAAAGGCAAACCCAGCCCGCCCGCCGCCGCGCTCTGGGCGTGGCTCAAAGGTGATGCTGATGTGCTGGTCATGGGGCTTTAAGGCCAGCGCGCCAACAAGGCTTTGCGCACGTCAGGCACGGAGGTTTGCGGCGACAACCAAATGCCAAAAAAAAACTGCGCAAACTGCGGATCGTTCACCTGGCCCACCAAGCGGTCATTCACCCAAAATTCAGCACCCTGCTCGGGCTTGTGCACCCCGGTGATGCGGTCGCCTTTTTGCACATCGGGAAACAGGCCTTGCATGGCATCGAGCCAAGCTTGGCCTTGGGCGCCGTTGATCGTGCCTTGGCGCTTCATTTCATCAAGGGAGCGCCGGGCAATCGCTTCACCCTTCAAGCCCCGTAGATACTGCAGCTCCAGGGCAAATGGATGCTGCGCATACTGCGTCGGCGCAAACCCAGGCCGGGTCCAGAGCTTGGCCTCGTACACCTCAAAACCCCATACCTTCAAGCGCACAGGGGCAGTGGGCACCGCACCGGGCAGGCTCGATTCAAAGGCCTGGACAGGGCTGAGCATCAGCAGGCCCGCCAACGCCACAAGCACCATAGCGGTGAGCGTTCGCAAAAGGGGAGCAGACACGAGCGTCATAAGCCGTACGCCGGTTTGACCAAGGTGAACTGCACCACATCGATGTTGTCCTCATCGAAAGCTGCTTCGCAATACGCCAGGTAAAACTCCCATAAGTGGATGAAGCGGTCGTCAAAGCCGAGTTGCCGCACGGCCGCCAATTGCGCCATAAAGTCATGGCGCCAACGGCGCAGGGTTTCGGCGTAGTCAGGGCCAAATTTCAACTCATCGACCACCTGCAAGCCGGCGGCTTGGGCCTGCTTGCGAAACTCGCTCGGGCTTGGCAAACAACCGCCCGGAAAGATGTACTGCTGAATGAAATCGGTCGACTGGATGTAGCGCTCAAACAAGCTGTCGTCAATCACGATGCTCTGAATGCAAGCGCGGCCACCGGGTTTGAGCAAGCGTGCAATGCTGGCGAAATACGTCGGCCAGTATTCACGCCCGACAGCTTCAATCATCTCGATGGAACACACCGCGTCATAGGGGCCATCATCGATGTCGCGGTAGTCTTGCAAACGCAAGTCGGCTTGGTCTGCGCGCTGCAGCCCTTGCAGGCGTTGCTGGGCAAAGGCGAGCTGCTCTGTCGACAAGGTCACACCGGTGATGTGCGCGCCAAACTCGGTGGTCGCCGCTTCGGCCAGAGCGCCCCAACCGCAGCCGATCTCCAGCACCCGATCCCCCGGCTGCACCTGCGTCATGCGCAGGGCGCGGCGCACTTTGGCGTTTTGCGCTTCTTGCATGGGGCGACTCAGGTCGCCGTCAAACCAGGCCGATGAATAGTTCATCGTGCCGTCCAGCCACAAGGTGTAAAACGCGTTGCCCAGGTCGTAATGGGCGTGGATGTTTTTGCGGCTGTTGCTGCGGTTGTTGCGGTTCAAAAAATGCTTGATGCGGTACAGCAGCCGGCCCGCCCAATGGCCGTAAATCATGTCTTCCATCTCGCGGCGATTGCGAATCAGCACGCGCATCAAATCGGTGAGCGAGGGGCTGGTCCAGTCGCCGCGCATATAGCCCTCGGCAAAGCCAATGTCGCCCGACTTGAGCGCCTCGGCGCAGACCGACCATTGGTGCACATGCAACACAGCAAAGGGCGCGTCATGATGACCAAAGCGTTGCTCACTGCCGTCGGGCCAATGCACGGTGAGCGTGCCGTGCTGCAATCGCGACAACAGCTGAATCACCCGCTGCGCGGCCATGGGTCGGGCCACAGGCGTGGCTGCACTGGAAGAAGTGGTTGAATTCATGGTGTCAAGAAATCAATAAAAAACAAGAATCTAAAAATACAAAACGATGAACCTGCACGCTCAGGCATGGGTCACAAAATGCTCAGGCGGCGCGGGCTTGCGCCAAAACGGCACTTTTTTGCGCCACAGCAAAAAGGCCTGCCAATGAATGCGCAGCACCACGCCCCAAGTCATCAGCGGATACCGCCACAAGGCCTGGCGCAAAGCCGCTCGGGTGGCCGGTTGCAAGGCGCCGCTCCAGCTGGTTTCAATCAAGGCACCAGCGTCGTCGTCATGGTCAACCCGCGCCACCACGCGCTCTTGGCCTTGGTGCACGGTGCGCATGAAGCGAAAGCGGTACTGCCCCTCCACGCTGCAAAACGGCGAGACATGAAACACCTTGCTCGCTTGCAGGGTGTGGCCGTAACGCGGCGCGTCCAGCAAATAGCAATGCCGCTCGCCAAAGGTGTTGTGCACTTCGGCCACGATGGCGGCCAGTTGGCCGTCTGCCTGGTGGCAATACCAAAAGCTCACCGGCTTGAAGGTGTAGCTCCAGACGCGCGGAAAGGTTTGCAACCAAATTTCGCCGTCGGCGTGTTGCACGCCTTCTTGCTGCAGCACCTCGGTGATCCAAGCCAAAGCGCCGCCTTGTGCGGGACTGCGGCCATCGCCGTGGTCGGCATCGTAAAAAGACAAAGGCGCATTGCGGTTCAGCGCCAAGTCAGCGTCAGCGCCTTCGGTTTGCAAACGCCGCATCGGCAGCATCAAAAAGTAACTGGGGTAAGCAAACACATGGCGGATCGGACGCAGCCGGGTATGGCGCACTTGCCCCAAGCCCAAGAGTGCGCCGCCCGTGGTCATGTCGCGCTCTGATACAGGGCGGCTTGAGCGCCGTCGCCTTGCCCGATGCGCGTCAACAATGCACGCGCCACGGACAGGCCAGCTTTGAGGCCGTCTTCATGAAAGCCGTAACCCATCCACGCCCCGGCAAACCAGGTGTGCTGCTGGCCCTGCAATTGCGGCATGCGCTTTTGCGCCTCGATCGCGGCCAGGTCGAACACCGGGTGCGCGTAGTCGTACTGGCCCAGAATCCGCTCGGGTGCAATGGGACTGACGGGGTTCAAGGAGACCACCACCGGCTGCTCAAAAGGCAAGGGCTGCAAACGGTTCAGCAGGTAGTGCAAGCACACGCGGGTGGTCTCTTGCGCGTCGCTGGCGGCGCGCTCATAGTTCCAGGCGGCCCAGGCTTTGGGGCGCTCGGGCAACACGCTCGCGTCGGTGTGCAACACCGCCACATTGGCTTGGTAACGGATCGCGCTCAGCACCTCGCGCTCGTCCACGCTGGCATCGCGCAACATGGCCAGGGCTTGGTCGGAGTGGCTGCAAATCACCACCTCGTCAAAACGCTCAACCTGACCGTCGGTGACGATGCGCACACCCTCGGCATCGCGTTCGATCAATCGCACTGGCGTGTTCAAGCGCTTGTCGGCCAGCTTCGCCACAATTTTGTCCACATAGTGGCGCGCCCCGCCCTGCACGGTGAACCAGCGTGGCCGATTCGTCACTTGAATCAAGCCATGGTTGTGGCAAAAGCGGATCATGGTGGCTACTGGGAAGCGCAGCATCTGGTCGGTCGGGCAACTCCAAATGCAACCCAGCATAGGCAAAAAATACCAGTCGCGAAACTCGTTGCTAAACCTGTTTTCCAGCAAGAAATCAGACAGCGGTTGGTGCAGCTCGGCGTCTAAATTGGCGCTGGCCATGCGGTTGCACAGCGCGTTAAAGCGCAGCACATCGGCCAGCATTTTCAAAAACCGTGGCCGCAGCAAGTTGCTGCGCTGCGCGAACACGGTGTCCAGGTTCGAGCCGCTCCACTCCAAGGCCCGGCCGTTCAAAGCCCCCGGCACCTTGACTGAAAACGACATGTCGGACGCCACGGTTTGCACGCCGAGCTGCGCAAACAGGTTGATCAAGTTGGGGTAGGTGCGCTCGTTGAACACCAAAAACCCGGTGTCCACGCCATGCGTGACCGGGCCTTGCGGGGTGGGCAAAGTCACGTCCACCGTGTGGGTGTGACCGCCGAAATAGTCACCCGCCTCATACAAAGTGATGTCAGCCAGTCCTTGCAAGGTATGGGCCACGGACAAACCCGAAATACCCGAGCCGACAATGGCAATTTTGCGCAAACCCATGCTCAGTTGGCCGCTGGTACGGCCAGGCTTTTTTCGATCGCAC
Organism: uncultured Burkholderiales bacterium; assembly: GCA_903916355.1. Taxonomy (GTDB): domain Bacteria; phylum Pseudomonadota; class Gammaproteobacteria; order Burkholderiales; family Burkholderiaceae_C; genus Limnohabitans_A. The sequence goes on from CAIWWN010000157.1 coordinate 9,234, forward strand.
TCACCACACTGCGGCTGCTCGGGTTGGTCATGCTGCCAAAAGTGTCCACCACCTTGCCGTCACGGCCGATCAGGTATTTGAAGAAATTCCAGCTCGGCTTTTTACCGGTCAATTCGGCCAGTTGTTTGTACAGCGGGGCGGCGTCAGCGCCGGTCACGGCGGTCTTGGTGAACATCGGAAATTTCACGCCAAAAGTGTTCTCGCAAAAATCAGCGATTTCTTTGTTGCTGGTTTTCTCCTGCGCAAAGTCGTTCGACGGAAAGCCCAGCACCACCAAGCCTTTGTCGGCGTATTTGGCGTGCAGCGCCTCCAGGTCTTTGTACTGGGGCGTGAAACCGCAGTAACTGGCGGTGTTGACCACCAACAGCACCTTGCCGCTGTATTGGCACAACGACTGCGGTTTTTCATCTTGCAGACGAAGCAGGTTCTGCTGCAGCAGTGCTGGGCATGCCGCTGCCTTGGGGGCAGGGTCTGCCGCCAAGGCCCCCACGCTGAAACACAGTCCCAAGCTCAGCCCCAAAAGGGCTTTGAATGCCGCGCGTAAAGTCATGCGAACTCCTGGTTCTGATTTATGACTGTGTAGTCTACTTTAATTGAAAAAACTTGTCTCGCAGTCCGTTTGTGGACTGCATTGCATCAAGGGAATCTAAAAATGACTTCGACGGATTAAAGTCCCCGCATGTGCGCCCACTACGAATCCTCCCACGACAACGCCCTCCTGAAAAAGCATTTCGGCGTGACCCTGCCCAGCGAACTGGCGCGGCGCGATGTGTGGCCGGGCTACTTGAGCACCTTCATTCGGCGCCATGAAAACGCCGATGTGGGTGACGACGCGGTGCCGCCGCGTGAAGCGCTGCTCGGCAGCTTTGGCCTGATTCCTCATTGGGCCAAAGACAACAAGATCGCCCGCCACACCTACAACGCACGCACCGAAACCGTTGCCGAGAAACCCAGCTTCCGTGATGCCTGGAAGCGCGCCCAGCATTGCGTCATCCCGGTGCAGTCTTTCTTTGAGCCCGATTGGCGCAGCGGCAAAGCGGTGCCCACGCGCATCGCGTTGGCGAACGACGAACCTATGGGTGTGGCCGGACTGTGGGCCCAATGGCGATCACCAGAAGGCGAGACGGTGCACAGCTTCACGATGCTGACGATCAACGCCGACGACCACGCGCTGATGCGCAACTTTCACAAACCGCAGGACGAGAAACGCATGATCGTGATCTTGCCGCCTGGGCGCTATGACGATTGGCTACAAGCCAGTGAGAGGGACAGCGGCGAGTTTCTGCAGGCCTGGCCAGCGGACGGATTGACGGCCGAAGGGCCAGGGAGCAGGGCGCAACCAGGGACGCCAGATGCGGAGCACACCACCGCGCCGTTGTTTTAAAAGTCTCACGGCGACTTAGCGCTCAGTGCGCGCACGTTGGCGCTTTGCCAACAGCGTCTCGGATTAGGCTGCGCCCTGCAGCATCTTGTCTTTAGCCAAAAAATACTTGCGTGCGTAAGCGACCAACTGCGCATCGGTGGGATGGTCCACGGTCTCCACGCCCACCACTTTTTTCACCACATCAGGGTCATGTGCATGGATGTGTTTGATCAGTTGGAGTTTGGCCTGTGCGGGGCCCACGATCAAAATTTCCGAGGCGCCTTTCAGTGCTTCAACGACTCGGTGGTAATAGTCCTGATCCTCAGGGGCCCGCCCATCTCCGAGCGTTCCAGCACGTGAGTGAAGTTTGTGGTGTTGATCTTTGGGTTGGATCACAGACTTTTCCACATCGTCAGGGCTGATGTGCATGACATGCGCCTCAACGTGATCCAGCCAAACCAGCGCATGGTAGTGCGACATACAGTACTTCCTTCTTATATCAAGTCATGCCTTGCAGTTTGCGGTCCCCGATTCAATTTTTCACTGATACAAGTCAACAGATTCCATCAAAAAGCGAGGGCCACACAAGCAGGTCACAATCGCTCCCCATGCACATGCCCCGCCGCCGCCGTGACGACTTTGAGGACCACCGGGTCTACGACTATCCGCAGCACTTGCGCGCCGCCATCGAAGACGCGCCCACCGGTGCGGGTGTTTACGTGTTTCATGGTCAAGAAGGGGATTTGCCGCTGTACATCGGCAAGAGCGTAAACATCCGTTCTCGCCTGCTGTCGCACCTGCGCACACCTGACGAAGCGCGCATGCTGCGCCAGACCCAGCGCATCAGCCACATCCGCACGGCGGGAGAGATTGGCGCGTTGCTGCTGGAGGCGCAAATGATCAAGGCCCAGCACCCGTTGTTCAACCAAAAACTGCGGCGCAACCAAAAACTGCGGCGCAACAAACAACTGTGCAGCCTGCAAATGACGCAGGGCGTGCCCGAGGTGGTGTACGCCAAAGACATCGACTTTGCGAGCGCGTCCGACCTGTACGGCCTGTTTGCCAGCCGCCATGCTGCGCTCGATGCGTTGCGCGCACTGGCCGATCAAAACAAGCTTTGTTATGCCTCCTTGGGTCTGGAAAAGTTGCCGCCCGGCAAAGCCTGCTTTCGCGCTGCGATCCGCCAATGTGCGGGCGTGTGCCGGGGAGATGAAACGCCCCAGGCGCACAGCGAACGCCTGTTCACCAGCCTGCTCGGCTTGCGGGTGGCGTGCTGGCCGCATGAGGGCGCCATCGGCTTGGTGGAGCGAGACGCAGAACTCACGCAAATCCACGTGGTGAACCACTGGTGCTATTTGGGCAGCGCCGCCACGCCGGACGAGGCGCGGCAACTGAGCACCTTGGCGGTGGGCTTTGACGCCGACGGCTACAAAATTTTGTGCCGCCCGGTGCTGACGCGCAGCGTGGAGTTGCTCGTCTTGTAAGCCGCGTTAATGCACCACCATGCTGGTGAATGGCCACACATACGCTTGCAGCGTCACAAAGCCCCCGACCAGACAGGCCAGGGCGATGGAGTGGAAAAACACATAGCGAAGAATGTCGCCTTCATGGTCGAACCAGCGCGTGGCCGTGGAGGCCACAACGATGGACTGCGCGTCGATCATCTTGCCCATCACGCCGCCCGAGCTGTTGGCCGCGCCCATCAGGTTGGGCGACAAGCCCAGCTGCTCGGCCGCCACTTTTTGCATGCCGCCAAACAGCACGTTAGACGCCGTGTCCGAGCCCGTCATGGCCACGCCCAACCAACCCATCAAGGTACCAAAGAAGGGGTAGAACACGCCGCTGTTGGCAAAGGCCAGCCCCAGCGTGGTGTCGGTGCCTGAGTAGCGGGTCAAGGTGCCCAGCGCCAGCATCAACACGATGGTCAAGAGCGAGTAACGCACCAACCAAAAAGTGCGCAGGTAGTTGCCGACGATTTCGATCGGGTTGTACTTCATCACCAGCGCGCCGACGATGGCCGACAACAAAATGCCGGTGCCGGTGGCCGACAACAGATTGAGCGTGTAGACCGCCGCCTCGGGGTGCGGCGTGGTCACCACCGGTGGCACTTTCATGATCAGGTTGTGCAAGCCGTCGATGGGAAAAGCGGGTGCGTAAAGTTTGTTCAGGTAGGACTTGAAGTCAGGTAACCCCCACACAAAAACGAACACCGACAAAATGACCCAAGGTGTCCAAGCGCGAAGCAACTCGGCCTGGCTATGGCGCACGATAGCTTGCGGCTCTTTGGCCTCATGCGCGCTCATATCGTGGCCGCGCATGGAAGGCGAGGTCCACAGTTGCTCGGGTTGCCACACGCGTAAAAACAAAATCAACGAACCCATCGAGACGATGGCCGCAACGATGTCCACCAACTCAGGGCCAATGAAGTTGGAAACCAGGTACTGCGGGATCGCAAAGGACAGGCCAGTGACCAACAAGGCGGGCCAGATTTCCATCATCGCCTTGCGACCGGCAAAGGCCCAGATCAACCAGAACGGCACCAAGAGCGAGAAGAAGGGCAACTGGCGCCCGATCATGGCGGTGACCTGCATCAGGTCGTAACCGTGTACCTTGGCCAAGGTGATGACCGGCGTGCCCAGCGCACCAAACGCGACCGGCGCGGTGTTGGCAATCAAGCTCAGCCCCGAAGCCGCCAGCGGCGAGAACCCCAGGCCAATCAAAATACCGGCCGTCACCGCCACGGGCGTTCCAAAACCGGCCGCGCCTTCAAAGAAAGCACCAAAGCAAAACGCGATCAACAGCAGTTGCAAACGCCGGTCTTCGGTGATGCCTGAGAGCGAGTCTTGCAAAATTTTGAAACTGCCGTTCTTCTCCGCCAACTGCTGCAAGAAGATGATGTTCAGCACGATCCAGCCAATCGGCAGCAGGCCGGTAAAGCCACCGTACATGGCGGCCTTGCCGGCCATCTCAGCGGGCATGCCGTAGGCCAAAACGGCCACCAACACCGCAGCCACAAGGCCCATGCCCGCCGCGATGTGCGCTTTGATGTGAAAGAAGCCGAGGGCGGCCAACATCACCACCACGGGAATCGCTGCCAGCGCCGTCGAAATGATCATGTTGCCGAAAGGGTCGTATATTTGTTGCCAGGCCATGCTTGTATCCGTTGATGCTGATCAAGAGGCGAATTCTCAATGGCCTTCATTCATGTCTACTTGTCCTACGTCAATGTTCATCTTTTTATCCATTCGGACAAGCGCTGTGGGGCTTGCATTCACTGCTCTGGTGTTGGGCGCCGCCGCGCCCGCACTGGCGCTGAGCGGTCCCGAATGTCTGCGCCAGGCCTACCCCGAGTTTTGGGCGCCGCAAGTGAACGCTGCGGCAGATCAGACCTTGGTCAGTGTCACGGGTCAGCGCTTTGAGTTTGACGAACACAAGGACCACCTGCCGCACGCACCATTGCTGAACCAAGCCGACCTGAAAACCCAAATGGCGCAGCCTTATGCCGCAGGCTTTCCGGCCACACCGCCGCTGCGCAACCAAGACCCGGGCCGCATGCGCGCACAGCCCTTCTTTTTGGCCTTGTACGGCGCCACGCCCACCGAAGTGCAGCGCCACTTGGTGGCCGTGCCCTGGGCACCGAACGGCCGCAGCTTGGCCTTCACTCGCCTGAACGGCGCAGCCCAAGCCTTAGAACGGGTGGGCCTCACACTGGCGCAAGAAGAGTCCACGGCCGCCTATGTGCGCCAACCTGCGGGCAGCTTTTACTGGCGCGGCATTGCCGGCGCGCCGCACCTGAGCGTGCACGCCTTTGGCGCTGCGGTGGACTTCACCCTGCCGCACGGCCTGGGCCGCTACTGGCAATGGAGCGGCTGCACCGAAGAGGGCGCCTGCCCCTACCCGGCCGCGGTGCTGAAAGACCCCGCGCTGCAACGCGTGGTCACAGTCTTTGAACAAGAAGGCTTTATTTGGGGCGGCAAATGGGCGCACTTTGACACGGTGCACTTTGAATACCGGCCTGAGCTGGTCGGGCCGGCGTGTTCGCGCTGAGCGTGGTGAGCGCGATGGACTCTTCAGGCTGCGTTCAATGCTTTTGCAAACGCTTGAATACCCGCCCCGCCCACTGCCCCAAATCATCCAGGTAAGTGAACACCACCGGGATCACCAGCAGGCTGAGCACGGTGCTGGTGATCAGGCCGCCGATGACGGCAATCGCCATCGGCGAGCGAAAGCTGGTGTCGGCGCTGCCCCAGCCGAAGGCAATGGGCAGCATGCCCGCGCCCATGGCGATGGTGGTCATCACGATCGGACGGGCGCGTTTATGGCAAGCGTCCATCAGCGCGTCCCAGCGGTTCATGCCAGGCACGGCAGCTTGGCCGTCATGCGCGGGGCGGCCGCGCCGCGCTTCAATCGCGTACTCCACCAACAAGATGGAGTTTTTGGTGGCCACGCCCATCAGCATGATCAAACCAATCAGCGACGGCATGGAGAAACTTTTTTGCGCCAACAGCAGGCCCACAAAGGCCCCGCCGAGTGACAAGGGCAGCGCCGCCAAAATCGTGACCGGGTGCAAAAAGCCTTTGAACAGCAGCACCAGCACGATGTAGATGCACAGCACGCCAATCATCATGGCCAGGCCGAAACTGGCAAAGAGTTCGCCCATGACTTCGGCGTCGCCCACCTCCACCACCCGCACGCCGGGCGGCAGGCTTTGCAAGGAGGGCAGTTGTTGCACGGCTTGCGTCACGTCACCCAGCGGCATGCCGGACAACTCGATCTCAAAGTTGATGTTGCGCTGGCGGTCATAGCGGTCGATCACCGCCGGGCCACCGGCCACCTCGATACTCGCCACTTGCGACAGCATCACCGGGCCACGGCTGCCGGGCACCATCAGGCGTTCGAGCACGCCCAGGTCTTTGCGCGCATCGGCATCGAGCTTGACGACGATGGGCACCTGGCGCTGCGACAAGTTCAGCTTAGGCAGCGCCGCGTCGTAGTCACCCAGCGTAGCGACGCGTAGCGTGTCGCTGATGGCGGCACTGGTCACGCCCAGGTCGGCGGCTTTGGCAAAGTCAGGGCGCACCGCGATCTCGGGCCGCACCAAGCTGGCGGTCGACGCAATGGAGCCCAGGCCTTGGATGGTGCGCAGATCTTTCTCCACCGCCATGGCGGTGCTTTGCAAAGCCAAGGGGTCTTCGCCGGTCAGCACCAAAATGTATTTCTCGCCCGAGCCACCCAGGCCGACCTTGGTGCGCACACCGGGCAGGGGCTGCAGCGCGGTACGAATGTGGTCTTCAATCACCTGCTTGCGCGGGCGTGTGCCACGCTCGCTGAGCTGGATGGTCAGCGTGGCTTTGCGCACCTCGGCCGCGCCGCTGCCGGCAAACGGATCGGTGCCCGCGCTGCCGCCACCGATGGTGGTGTAAATGCTTTTCACGTCAGCCACTTGCATCAGCAACTGGCGCGCCTGCTCGGCGCTGGCCTGGGTTTGCGTGAGCGTCGAGCCCGGGGGCAGCTCCACATAGACCTGGGTTTGCGAGTTGTCGTCCGGCGGAATAAAGCCCTTGGGCAACAGCGGCACCAGCATGATGGAGCCCACGAAAAACACCGTGGCCAAAAACATAGTGACCAGCCGGTGGCGGGTACACCAAGCCACCCAGCCCATGTAACGCGTCAGCCACTTCGGTTCATGGGCGACGCCGACGATGGGCTTCATGATGTAAGCCGCCATCATGGGCGTGAGCACGCGCGCCACCACCAAAGAGGCGAACACCGCCAGCGACGCGGTCCAGCCAAACTGTTTGAAAAACTTGCCCGGAATCCCGGCCATGAAGGCCGTGGGCAAGAACACCGCGATCAGAGTGAAGGTGGTGGCAATCACCGCCAAGCCAATCTCGTCGGCCGCTTCCATGGCGGCTTGGTAAGGGGTCTTGCCCATGCGCAAATGGCGCACGATGTTTTCCACTTCGACGATCGCGTCGTCCACCAAAATGCCGATCACCAGCGACAGCGCCAAGAGCGTGACCACGTTGATGGAAAAGCCCAGATACGCCATGCCAATGAAGGCCGGAATCACAGACAAGGGCAGCGCCACCGCCGAGACAAAGGTGGCGCGAAAATCGCGCAAGAACAGCCAGACCACCAGCACCGCCAAGATCGCGCCCTCGTACAGCAGGTGCAGGGAGCCGGTGTATTCCTCCTCCACCGGGGTCACAAAGTCAAAGGCTTCGGTGATCTCGATGTCGGGGTTTTTCAGCCTGAAATCGGCCAAGGCCTGGCGCACCAAACGGCCCACGGCCACCTCGCTCTCGCCTTTGCTGCGCACCACCTCAAAGCCGACCACGGGCGTGCCGTTCAAACTCGCGGCCGAGCGCAAGTCGGCCAGGGTGTCGCTCACGGTGGCAATTTGGTCTAGCCGAACACGGCCTGCGCGTGCCGTGGCCAGCTCGATTTGCCCCACCTCTTGCGCAGTCTTGACCGTGGCCAGGGTGCGCACCGGTTGCTCGCCGACCCCTAAGTCCATGCGGCCACCGGAGCCTTCTTGCTGCACTTGTTTGAGTTGGCGCGACACCTCAGAGGCGGTGATGCCCAGCGCTTGCAAGCGGTTCACATCCAGCGCAATACGCACCTCACGCGTCACGCCGCCCACGCGGTTCACCGCGCCCACACCGCGCAGCGACAAGAGTTTGCGGGTGATGTCGTTGTCCACCAACCACGACAGCGCCTCGTCGTCCATGCGCGTGGAGCGCACGGTGTAGGCCAGCACTGGGGTGCCAGCCAGATTGAGTTTTTGCACAATCGGGTCGCGCAGGTCGCTGGGCAAATCAGCGCGAACGCCTTGAATGGCCGAGCGCACATCGTCCACCGCTTCTTGCACCGGTTTTTCCAAGCGGAACTCGGCGGTGATCGATACCACGCCGTCTTGCACTTTGGTGGTGATGTGCTTCAAGCCCTGCAAGGGGGCCAGCGCGTTTTCAAGCTTGCGCGCCACATCGGTTTCCAGCTGCGAAGGCGCTACGCCCGGCAGGCTGGCCGTGATGCTGATGGTGGGCAAATCCAAATCGGGAAAGTTCTGCACTTTCATCGAGCCAAAGGCGATGAAGCCCGCCACCGACAACAGCACAAACAGCATGACCGCCGGGATCGGGTTGCGGATTGACCAAGAAGAGACGTTGAGCATGGCAGTCTCTTACTTGCTTGCGGGAGCCACTGGGGGGCTGGCGCTCACCACACGCACCGTGTCGCCGTGGTTCAAAAACGCCCCGCCACTGACCACCACCTGCGCCTCCGGCGGCAGGCCGCTCAGCACTTCCATGCGGTCACCGTTCAAGCGACCGGTGCGCACCTTGAGCTGGCTGACCTTGTGGTCGGCGCCCACGGTGTAGATGTAGCTGAAACCATCACGCACCACCACCGCGGTTTGCGGCACGGTCAGCGCTTGCAGCGCCTGGCTCTGGGCCAACGTGATCTCGCCTTTGGCGTACATGCCCGCGCGGGCGCTGCCGGTATTGGCCGGGACGTCCACGTACACCAGGGCGTTGCGGGTTTGCGCGTCGACCGAAGGCGCCACCATGCGCACCTTGCCTTGCAACACTTGACCACTGGCGGCGGTGATCTGCGCCAAAGCACCGACTTGCACGCGGCCAATGTCGGCGGCGGTGACTTCGGCGCGCCATTCCAAGCGGCCTTGGCGAATCAAACGGAACAATTCGGTGCCCGCGCCCACCACGCTGCCCACCGTGGCTTGGCGCGCCGAAATCACGCCAGCGTCAGGCGCCTTGACAGTGGTTTGCGCCACCCGCAGTTGCTGCAACTGCACCAGGGCGCGCGCCGATTGCACACGGGCTTGCGCCGACACCTCGGTGGCCAGTGCCTGACTCAGCTGCGCGCTGCTGTAAAACCCTTGCTGCTGCAAAGCACGGGCGCGCTCGGCCTGGACCTTGGTTTCTTGCGCGCTGGCCGTGGCCTCGGCCAAGCTGCCTTCGGCCTGCGCCAGTTCTGCGCGCAGCGTGTCGGACTGCAAAGTGGCCAACACATCGCCGCGCTGCACCCGGTCGCCCACATTCACGCGCACCTCGGTGATTTTCAAACCGTTGGCTTCAGCGCCCACCACGGCTTCTTGCCAGGCGGCCAAGGAGCCGTTGGCTTGCAAACGCTGCACCATTGAGCCGGATTGCGGTGGCGCCACGATGACGGTCAGGCTGGGCTTGACACTGACTGCTGGACTTGGATTTTTCTCTTGCGCCCACAAAGGCATTGCACACAGGCCCCACATCAGGCCCACCGTCCAAACTGATTTCTGCATGGTTCAATTCACTTCAATAGATTCGCTTGATTTTATTCGTCGCCCAAGCGCTAAGCTGTGTTCAGCCCATCACTTTTTGCCACAACGCTTGCACAGTTTCACGTTCTCGCTGCAATTGGGCAGGATCGACCTCGGTCGGCTCTTCATTCAGCCGCGCATGGTGTTGCACGCGGCGCAGTTGCCGGTAGGCATCGGCTGCGGCTTGGCCCATGCCTGTAGGCAAGAGGCCCGAAGTTTCGGCGCGTTGCAGCAGCGCAATATTGCCCACGTTGTCGGCCAGCTCACGGTGCGTGGCCGTGTGCAGCAGCACCAGGTATTGCACCGCAAACTCCACGTCCACCATGCCGCCGGGGCTGTGCTTGACGTCAAAGCGCCCGGACGTTTCGGGGTGGCCTTTGCGCACCCGCTCGCGCATGGCGACGATTTCAGCCTTCAAGCTGGCAGCGTCACGCGGCGCGCCCATCACGGCGCAGCGCACGGCGTCGAAGGGGGCTTGCAAGGCCGGCAAGCCCCAGACAAAGCGCGCACGGGTCATGGCCTGGTGCTCCCAGGTCCAGGCGGCGTTGCTGCCGCGCTGTGCTTGGTAATCGGCATAGGCATTGAAGGGCGTGACCAACAAGCCAGCATTGCCGTTGGGCCGCAGCGCGGTGTCAATCTCGTACAGATCGCCTTCGCCGGTTTTCACGGTGAGCCAGTTGATCAGTTTGCGCACGAACGCGGCGTAGATTTCTTGCGCGCGTTCATGCACGTCTTGGTAGACAAACACGATGTCCAGGTCGCTGCCGTAACCCAGCTCTTTGCCGCCGAGTTTGCCGTAGCCAATGATGGCCAGTTGCGGCTCCTCCTGGTGGCGGTTTTTAAAGCACGCCCAGCACCACTTGGCGCTGACACGCAGCACGGCGTCGGCCAGGGCGCTTAAATCGTCGGCCACCTGCTCGATGCTCAAGACGCCCTCCACGTCACGCGCCAAGGTGCGAAACAGCTCCGCATGGTGGGCGCGACGCAACAGGTTCAAGAGGTTTTCTTCGTCGGCCTCCCCCGTGCGCTGCAGGGCCTGCCAACGCGACTGCAATTCGGCCTCAAAGTCGGCGGCGCTGAAGCGGCTGGTGAGCAGATCACCCCCCGCCAGCTCGTCGATCACGCCGGGGTGCTGCACCAAATAGCGCGCCGGCCAACGCGCAGCGCCCAACAGGCGCAGCAAGCGCTCGTGCACCGCAGGGCGCTCCAGCAGCATGGCCAAATAGCTTTCGCGGCGCAGCAAGGGCTCTAACCAGTCGGCCATGCGCAGCACCGCGTCTTCGTTGACGCGGCCTTCTTGTTGCCATTGCGCGGTGCGCTGCAGCAGGCGCATCAAGCGGCCGCGCGCCTCGTCACGCAAGGCGTGAATTTTCGGGTTGTCAAGCCAATGGCCCAAGCGCTCGCGCACCGGGCCGCTGAACAAATCGATCAAGGTTTCCAGCTCGGTGTGATCGCGCGCACCGTTTTTGCCGTTGCAGCCTTTGCCGTTGCAAGCCCCCGCATCGCGGTCACCGCCCAGCAGCACATCAAACTCCTCGGCCACGCGTTCGCGGTGCGCGTCCAGGTCTTTCAAAAATGCACGGGTGTCCGGATAGTCCAAGGTCTGGGCGATCCACAGCAAGTCATCGTCGCGCGTGGGCAAGACATGGGTTTGCTGATCGTCCAGGTACTGAATGCGGTGCTCCACCTGCCGCAAAAAAACATAGGCCTCTGTCAAAGCCTGCGCTGTGGCCTGCGACATCAGACCGGCCTTGGCCACGCGTTGCAGCGCGTCCAGCGTGGGACGGGTGCGCAGCTCGGGGAACTGGCCGCCACGCACCACTTGCAGCAATTGCACGGTGAATTCAATTTCGCGAATGCCGCCACGCGACAGCTTGACATCGTTGGCGCGCTCGGGGTGGCCCGCGCTGCGTTTGGCCGCATGGTCACGGATTTGCTGGTGCAAAGTGCGCAAGGACTCGAACACGTTGTAGTCCAGGTATTTGCGAAACACGAACGGCAACACGATGCTGCGCAGGGACAATGCCGAGCCGTTGGCGAGGGCGCTGCGGGGCGCGACCACGCGGCTTTTCATCCAGGCAAAGCGCTCCCATTCGCGGCCTTGCACCAACAGGTACTCCTCCAAAGCGCTGAGCGAAACCACGCTCGGGCCGGAGTTGCCGTTGGGGCGCAGCGCCAAATCCATGCGAAACACAAAGCCGTGCTCGGTGGTCTCACCGATCAAGGCCTGCATCATTTTCACGGCACGGCTGAAATACTCTTGGCAACTGATGCGGCCGCGCCCGTCCGCAGTGCCGGTGGTTTCACCGTCTTCGTCGTAGACGTAAATCAGGTCAATGTCGCTGGACACATTCAATTCACGCGCGCCCAGCTTGCCCATGCCCACGATCCACAATTGAGCGCGGTCGCCCGAGGCCAAGGCGGGTACGCCATGGCGCTGGTCCAACTCGGCCAAGGCATAGCGGCAAGCGACATCCAGGGCAAATTCAGCCAAATGCGTCACGCTCAAAGTGATGCTTTGCATCGACGCGTGTTGGTCGCAATCGTGGTCCATCAGTTGCGCCATTGCCCATTGACGCAGCATGCGCAAAGCCGCGCCCGGATCGGCCGACACAGCGGGTTGCTGCGCGCAGATGCGGTCAAAGGCGGTTTGCAGGGTTTCGCGATTCGGAATCCCTGCAGGCAACAGCGCCCAAAGGTCCGCATAGCGTCGTGCTAAACGCTGACGGAAGCGAGAATAGGCTGCTTTTTCAAGGATTTGTCCCTCCTTGAGCAGCACAGGCTCGTCAGAGGGGGTAGGGCGGGTCATAATTCCTACCACTTTGTATGCAATGCGTGATTATTTTCGAATGCTGAAACTGCCATGGCTCACCACACTTCCCGCGCTGCTCATGCGATGGCTCGCATGGGGTCTGCTGAGCTTGAGCGTGCTCGTGGGGTTGACGTGGGCCGTACTGCATTTTTGGATTGTGCCGCGAATCTCAGAGCTACGCCCTCAACTTGAAAACATGGCCAGCCAAGCCGTGGGGCTGCCGGTCCAGATCGGCGAACTGACCGTGCAGTCCAACGGCTGGGCGCCGGTGCTGGAAATCAGCAACCTGCGCATCCACAACCCAGCCGGTCAGAGCGAATTGGCCTTACCCCAAATGCGCATCACCGTCAGCGCCCAGTCGTTGCTGACCCTGGGCGTGGAGCAGTTGGCCCTGGAGGGCGCCGACCTGGACCTGCGCCGCACCGAGGACGGGCAAATCCTGATCGCAGGACTGCCCCTGTCGGGCGCAACGGCCATGCCTTCTGCTGCGGCCGATTGGCTGTTGGCGCAAAAAGAAATCGTCCTCAAGCAAGGCACGCTGCGTTGGACCGATGCTTTGTCGCTGGAGCCCCAGCGCACGGTCGCGATGACCGAGGTCAACATCACACTGCGCAACAGCGCCCGCAGCCACCAACTGCAACTGCAAGCCACCCCGCCCCAAGGATGGGGTGAGCGCTTGAGCATCACGGGTCAGTTTCACCGCGGCTTGCTGTCAACCCATGCTGCGCGCTGGAAGGACTGGTCGGGGGCCCTGCAAGTTCAGCTGCCTGAGATCGACCTGGCGCCCTTGGGGCGCAGCGTGGCCACCGGCATTGTGCTGACGTCAGGCCAAGGGGCTTTGCATTTGGTGGTCGACGTGCTGAATGGCCAACCCGTCAAAGCCGGGGCCAATGTGAACCTGAAAGACCTGAGCCTGACTTTGGCACCGCAATTGAAACCTTTGCGATTTGACGTCTTGCAAGGGCGCCTGAGCGGTCGTCGCGACACCCTCGGTTTTGAGGTGTCCACGCAGGCACTGACCTTTGACACGCCCGATGGTTTGAACTGGCCCGGCGGTGATGGGGCGCTGGTCTACACCTATCCCCAAGGCAAGTCCTTGGCCAAAGGACAAGTTCAGGCCACCGGGCTCAATTTGCAAGCGCTGCAAAGCCTGGCCACTCGTTTGCCTCTGGACGCGGCATCACTTGAACAGCTTCAAGCCCTGAGCGTGGCCGGTACGGTCGAGACCTTGAAGGCGCAGTGGCAAGGGGCGTGGCCTGAACTCGCCTCTTACGAAGCCACGGGCCGCGCCCATGGCTTGCGATGGACACCGCTCACCGACAACAGCCTGTCTGGCAAGCCATGGGCGCATCTTCCTGGTATCAGCAACGCGGTCGCCGAGTTCAGTTTGAACCAGGCAGGAGGCAAACTGGCGCTGGGCATCGACAAGGGGAGCTTGACGCTCAACGGCGTACTGGAGGAGCCGGTGGTGCCCGTGGACTTGCTCAAGGCCGATCTGAGCTGGACCCTCAAAGACAAGCAGCTGACGATTCCGCAATGGCGCGTGAAAGCCAGCAACGCCGATGCCTCGGTCGATGTGAACGGCAGTTGGCGCATGAACAAAGACGGCGTGGGCCCGGGGCTGCTGGACTTGCAAGGACACATCCTTCGCGCCGACGCGGCCCAGGCCGCGCGCTACCTGCCGCTGGTGTTGTCAGAAAAGGTGCGCCACTATGTGCGTGACGCCTTGACGCAAGGCGAGCTGACGCAGATGGCGGTGCGCATCAAGGGCGATTTGAAAGACTTGCCCTTTGCCAACCCCAAAAGTGGCGAGTTCCGCTTTGCCGGCAAGGTGCGCAATGTGCAAATGGCCTATGTGCCCACCCGATTGCAAGACCCCGGCGAAGCCCCTTGGCCGGCGCTGTCGGGCCTGAGTGGTGATTTGGTTTTTGACCGCTTGGGCGTGAAGCTGGGCAACGCCAGCGGCAAGCTGGGCAATGTGCCACTGAGCAACGGACAGGCCGCCATCGCCGACATGGCGCACGCCGCGCTCTTGGAGATTACGGCGGAATCACGCAATGCGTTGGCCAGCGAGGTGTTGAGCCTGGTGCAAAAATCCCCCTTGGATACGATGCTCAGCGGCAGCTTGCATGACAGCACGGCCACGGGCAATGTGTCTGGGCGCATCAAACTGAGCTTGCCGCTGGCCAACTTGGAGAAAACCAAACTGCAAGGCAGCGTGGTGCTGGGGGGCAATGATTTGCGCATCGTCAGCGAGTTGCCCAAGCTGGAAAAAGCCCAAGGCGCCGTGAACTTCAATGAGTCCGGGTTTACCGTCACCGCCGGCTTGGCCCGCATGCTGGGGGGTAATTTGCGCGTCGACGGCGGCTCGCGGGTGCCGAGCGCCGGCAGCAGCGAGGCACCGATTTCCCTGCGGGTGCAAGGCACTGCCACGGCGCTGGGTTTGCAACAAGCGGTCGAATTGGCGCCGCTGAACAAGTTCGCACAGCACATGAGTGGCAGCACCGCCTACAACGCGGTGATTGGTTTTCGCCAGGGCCACCCCGAACTGTCGATCACCAGCCGTTTGCAAGGCCTGGGCTTGAGCTTGCCCGCGCCCTTGGTCAAAGCACCGGCCGACGAGTTGGCGCTGCGCATGGACTCGCGCGTGATCTCCGGGGGGGGCTCCAAGCCCCTGCGTGAACAGATCCAGTTGAATCTGGGGCGCCTGCTGGCCGCCACCTACATCCGCGATTGGAGCGGCGACAAACCCCGCGTGGTGCAAGGCAGTCTGGGCATTGGACTGGACCGTGTGCAAGCGCCTCCCTTGCCTGACAGCGGCGTGGTGGCGAATATGGCGTTCCAGGTTTTTTCGCTCGACGAGTGGCAAGCCGCTTGGGCCGGCACTGGCGCCTTGCCTGCCGATACCCGCGCCGCAGGGGCCGTGTCCAAAGCCGCTTATGACGTGATTTCAGCCACTTTTTTACCCACGCGCATGACCTTGCAAGCGCAAGAGTTGGTCACCCAGGGCCGCACCTTGCACAACGTGGTGGTGGGCGGCTCGCGCGAGGGTTTGTTGTGGCGCGCCAACCTCGATGCACGCGAGTTCAGCGGCTATTTGGAATACCGCCAATCCTCCGGCACCAATCTGGGCCGGGTCTATGCCCGTTTGGGTCGTTTGAGCTTGCCGCCCACGGCCGACAACGTAGTGGAAGAGTTGCTGGAAAGCGGGCCCATCGACATCCCAGCCCTGGACATCGTGGTCGAAGACTTGGAGTTGCGTGGCAAAAAGTTGGGTCGTATCGAAATCGAGGCCACGAATGCCGAAGCCCTGGCCAGCGCGGGTGGACCGCGCCTTGGCGCCACGCACGAATGGCGACTGAACAAACTCAACGTCACTGTGCCTGAAGCCAGCTTCAAGGCGACCGGACGCTGGGTGACCGCGAAAGACAGCCGCGGCCCTCGCCAGACCGAAATGAATTTCCGGCTCGACGTGAATGACTCGGGCAATTTACTCAGCCGCTTGGGTACACAAGACGCCATGCGCGCAGGCAACGGCCGCCTGGAAGGTCAAGTGGCATGGCAGGGTTCGCCGCTGGCTTTGCACTATCCCAGTTTGTCGGGTCGCTTCAACGTGAGCCTGGCCAGAGGTCAATTTTTGAAGGCCGACCCGGGCGTGGCCAAACTCTTGGGCGTACTGAGTTTGCAGTCGCTGCCGCGGCGCTTGCTGTTGGATTTTAGGGACGTCTTTTCAGAAGGTTTTTCTTACGATGTGATCCGCGGTGATGTGGCGATCGATCGCGGTATCGCCAGCACCCAGAACCTGGAAATGAAGGGCGTGAATGCGCTGGTGAAAATGGAGGGCACTTCAGACATTGCCAAAGAGACACAAAACCTGCGGGTCTTGATCTTGCCCGAGGTGGACGCCGGCACCGCATCGCTGATTGCCGGGTTCACGGTCAATCCCATCGTGGGCCTGAGCACCTTTTTAGCGCAATGGTTTTTGCACAACCCCTTGTCCAAAGCGGCCGCGCAAACGTTCCAAGTGGACGGCACCTGGTCGAACCCCAAGGTGACCAAAATCGACATCCCTGTGAAACCCGCGCCCCAGTAAACATCGCGGCACGCCCAGCTTCTCCATGAAACCATCGCCGCTTTGGGCAAGACCACTCCTCCAACGACTGACTTTGATCTGGTCGCTGCGGGACCGGCGCCTGTCCTTGTGGGTGGCCTTGGTGGGTTTGGTTGCCGCCGTCTTGATCACGCTGGTGTGGTTGGCCGGGCGTTACGAAACCAGTCAAGTGCAAGCCACCTTGGAGCGCGACACAACGGATGCGGTCAATGACATTCGCAGCGGCTTGATGCGCGATGTCCAGGCCTTGCAGGCCCTGCAGGCGAGCCACAACAGCGTGGGCGCTTGGTCAACAGAAACGGGCCGCCTGTTGCGCGAGCACCGCGACTGGCTGCGTGTGGAGTGGCGCGATGCCCACATGCAACTGCGTGCACACGTGGACTCGCCCTTGCGTGCGCCCTCGTTCGCCAGAACACCGCGCTCCAACGTCTTGAATGAAGTCACACCAGCCTGCCAACGCGCGCGCCGCTCCAGTGCGCCCGCCTATTCCAGCAGCTACTTTGTGCCGCAAGCAGATGGCATTGGGTTTGAAGTCATGGATCTGTGCCTGCCCTGGGTGATCGCGGGCGAAACCCTGGGCTACACCATCACCACCTTCAGTTTGCAAGAGATCATGGCGGTGCATTTGAGCCCGGACTTTGCCCGGCGCAACGAGGTCTCGTTCATCGAGCCGGACGGCACGCGTTTGGCCATCATTGGTCAGCACGGCCGGGGCGTGCGCTTGTTCTCCGCGCAGCAATTGCTCGATCTGCCAGGCTTGACCTTGGTGTTGCGGGTCGATGGCCGACGCGGCGCGCCCGATCTGTTCCCAAATGTCTTGACGGCCTTGGTCACCGCCATGTCGATTGCGCTGGTCTCGGTGCTGGTGTTGCTCGTCAAGGACTCACGTCGACGCTTGAAGGCCGAACGCGACCTGGCCGAGGCCTTGGCGTTTCGCAAAGCCATGGAAGACTCGTTGGTCACCGGCTTGCGCGCGCGCGATTTGCAAGGCCGCATCACTTATGTGAACCCGGCTTTTTGCCAAATGGTGGGCTTTGAGCCGGCCGAACTGTTGGGCTACAACGCCCCCATGCCTTACTGGCCACCGGAGATGGCGGGCGAATACCAGCAACGCCAAGCGATCCGACTGGCGGGCAATGCGCCGCCGCGCGAGGGTTACGAGTCGGTCTTCATGCACAAAGATGGCACGCGCATTGCGGTGCTGATCATTGAGGCCCCCCTGATCAACGTGTTGGGTCAGCAAACCGGCTGGATGAGCGCGTTTTTGGACATCAGCGAGCAGCGGCGCGTCGAAGAAATGTCGCGCGCCAGCCAGGAGCGTTTGCAGGCCACAGCACGTTTAGCCACAGTGGGCGAAATGGCCTCGCTGCTCAGCCATGAACTGAATCAACCCTTGGCGGCCATTGCCAGCTATGCCAACGGCTCGCTCAACTTGCTACAAGACCCCGAAGCCGAAGACGCCACACAGACCCTGGCCGACCTGCAACTGGCGCTGAGGCGAATTGCCGAGCAGGCCGGGCGTGCCGGCAAAATCATCAACAGCGTGCACGACTTTGTCCGGCGCCGCGATCAAGACCGTGAAGCGGTCATCCCTCAGGCCCTGATCGAGGCCATCATGCCGCTGGTGCAGCTGCAAGCGCGCAAGCTGCGCGTGCGGGTGGTGATCAAACTGGAGGACAAGCTCCCCACGGTGTGGTGTGATCGCACCATGGTGGAGCAGGTGTTGCTTAACTTGGCGCGCAACGGTATGCAAGCCATGGACGCGCCCGATTGCACCGACCGACTGCTGCTGATCCAGGTGCGCCGCGCCGCGTCCAATCAAGAACATCAGTGGGTGGAGTTGTCGGTCACCGACCAAGGCAGTGGCATTTCAACCGAAGTGGCGGCGCAGTTGTTCACCCCGTTTTTCACCACCAAGGCCGAAGGCATGGGCTTGGGTCTGAGTTTGTGCCGAACCGTGATTGAGCAGCATGGCGGTCATTTGGAGTTTGAAGCCCACCCGCCCCGAGGCACTCTCTTTCGTTTTACGCTGCCGGTGCCGCAGCGGCCATAGGGCTGACTAGAATCCCACCATGCTGCCCACTTTTCACGCCACGGTCTACATTGTTGATGATGATGCGAGCGTGCGCGAGGGCATGGCGTGGTTGCTGCGTTCACGCCGTTTGCTGAGCGACTCTTTTGCCAGCGCTGACGCCTTTGAGGCCCACCTTCAGCAGCCGCAGGGTCCTTTGAGTGAGGGCTTGCCCCGCGAGGCGGGCTGCATTTTGTTGGACGTGCGCATGCCTGGCCAAAGTGGTTTGGCCTTGTTTGAAAAACTGATCGCCTCGGGCTTGGCACAGGCCTGGCCGGTGATATTTCTCACCGGTCACGCCGATGTGCCCACGGCTGTGGACACCGTCAAGCGCGGGGCTTTTGATTTTTGCGAAAAACCGTTTTCTGACAATGCCTTGGTCGACCGGGTGGAGCATGCCTTGGCCCTGTCCCACAGCCGATGGGCCGCGCGTCAAATTCACCACGAACTGAGCGCGCGTTTGGCCGAGTTAACGGAACGCGAACGCGATGTGATGCGGCTGGTGATCGAAGGTTTGCCCAATAAACTGATTGCGGACCAGTTGGAGATCAGCGTGCGCACCGTGGAGGTGCACCGTTCTCGGGTGTTTGACAAAATGAATGTGAAGTCGGCCGTGGAGTTGGCTAACCTGCTGCGTGAGCTGTGAGGACCGCTCAGGTTTTGTCGGTCGGTGACGCGTTCGGTGGGTTGCCTTCAGGTACATGCTCCTCGTCGTCTGCGCGCGGCACTTCACCGCGGGGGCGGCCTGAAAACATGGTCCACCACACAATGAGCAGCAAAATGACCAAGGCCAATAACGCTTCCAACAGCAAACCACGCATGCACACTCTCCTGTGGCCAACGCGCGGCCACAAGCGCGCCCTGGCAGTAGCTCTGATTGTAGGCAGCTTGGCGGGGTGCGGGGTGATGACAGCGCCGCCCCCTGCGCGCACCACAGAGCCGCCCCTGACCGCCCCCCCTGGCAGTGAAGGCACGCTGCCGCCACCCATCCTGCAAGCCAAAAGCCGCTGGGTGGCCGCGCCTTGGTCGGATCTGCCGGGCTGGTCGCAAGACGCGCTGCCCGAGGCCTGGGGCGCTTGGTTGCAAAGTTGCCAACGGCCAAGCACGGGGGCAACCACCATCTGTGCCGAGGTGCAGCGCCTGAGCGGCGCCAGTCTGAGCGCGCAACAACAATGGCTCACGCAACGCTTTCAGCCCTACCGCGTCGAAACTTTGCAAGGGGCCAGCGAGGGCCTGTTGACCAGTTATTACGAACCGGTGATGGACGCCTCGCGCCTGCCCCGCCCCGGCTTTGCCGTCCCGCTGTACGCGGTGCCCAACGGTCTGGGCCAGCGCAAGCCCTGGTTCTCGCGCGAAGAAATGGACACCCAGGCCTTCGCACGGGCGGCCCTCAAAGGCAAAGAGCTGGCGTACCTGGCCGACCCGGTGGACGCGATGGTGCTGCACATCCAAGGCAGTGGCCGCATCCGCATCACCGAAGCCGATGGCCGGGTGCGCATGGTGCGGTTGGCCTTTGCCGGCACCAACGACCACCCCTACAAAAGCATCGGCAGCTGGCTGCTGGAGCAAGGCCTGACGCGGGACGCCACCTGGCCGGGCATCAAAGCCTGGATCGCCAAAAACCCGCAGCGCGTGAACGAGTTGCTTTGGAAAAACCCGCGCGTGGTGTTTTTCAAAGAAGAATCCTTGGCCGGCGCCGCCGCCGATCTCGGCCCCAAAGGCGCGCAAGGCGTGCCGCTCACCGCCGGGCGTTCCATCGCGGTCGATCCGGGCAGCATTCCCTATGGCACGCCGGTGTGGCTGGCCTCCAGCGGAGCGCAGGCGCAGCTGCAAAAACTGGTGCTGGCCCAAGACACCGGCAGCGCGATTGTGGGCGGCATTCGGGCTGACTACTTTGCCGGCTCAGGCGCCGCCGCAGGTGAGTTGGCCGGGCGACTGAAACAGCCTTTGCGGCTGTGGGTGTTGTTGCCGCGCTGAGGTCATGTTGAGGCCACGCGGGCTTTAAGCCACGCCCAGATAAATTTGCCGGATGTGATCGTCCTGGCTGAGCTCGGCCACCGGGCCGTGGCGCGCCACATGGCCATGCTCGAGAACATAGGCGCGGTCAGCGATGCGCAGTGCCGACAAGGCATCTTGCTCGGCCATCAAGATCGCCACACCGCCGTCGCGGATCTGCCCAATGGCATCAAATATTTCGTGTTTGAGGCGGTGCGCAATGCCCACAGAGGGTTCGTCCAGCAACAGTAATTTGGGTGCGCCCATCAAGGCGCGGCCAATGGCCACCATTTGCTGCTGCCCGCCCGACAGGGTGCTGACCATTTGACTGGCGCGGTCGCGCAAGATCGGAAACAAAGCGTAGACCCGCTCCAGGTCTTTGGCGACGGCGTCCGCATCGTCACGCAAATAGGCGCCGAGCATCAGGTTTTTCAGCACCGTCAATTCGGGAAACAGGCGGCGGCCTTCCGGGCAATGGCAGATGCCACGACCCACCACCTGGTGTGCGGCATACGGATGCAAGGACACGCCATTCAACTCCAGCTTGCCGTTTGAGTCGAGCATGCGCGAAATGCATTTGAGCAGGGTCGATTTGCCCGCGCCGTTTGGCCCCAGCACCGCGACAAACTCACCCGGCGCAATGTGCAAGCTGACGTCTTCCAACGCCAGCGCCTTGCCGTACGAGGCGCTCATGTGTTCAATCTCAAGCAGCATGGTCGACCTCTTGTTTTCCGATGTACGCCTCGATCACCTTCGGATTTTTCACAATCTCTTGTGGCGCGCCGGTGCCGATCACTTGGCCAAAATCAATCGCCACCACATGGGAAACCAGTTGCATGAACTCGCGCAATTTGTGCTCGATCAGCATGATGGTCAGGCCCTGCTCACGGTGCAGATCGCGGATCAAGGTCGACAGGGCGGCAATCTCGCCCGAACCCAAACCCGCAAAGGGCTCGTCCAACAGCAACAAGCGCGGTTCGGTGGCCAGTGCGCGGGCAATTTCCAGGCGCCGTTGATCGCCATACGACAAGAGTTCAGATAACGACTGCGCTTTGCCCGTCAAGCCCACCTGGTCCAGCAATTTGTAGGCTCTTTGTTCCAAATCGACCGCCGGTACGCGCGGCCCCAGACTGCCGACCATCACGTTTTCCAACACCGTCAGACCCACAAAGGGCCGGCACAGCTGAAACGTGCGGGCAATGCCCAAGCCCACCACCTTGTGCGCAGGAATCCCCAGCAAGGATTGACCGTCCAGCAGCACCTCGCCGCTGTCGGGCTCGATAAAGCCCGTCAGCAGGTTGTACAGCGTGGTTTTACCTGCGCCATTCGGCCCCAAGATGCCCAAGATATCGCCCTGCTGCACCTCCAGGCTGACATCCTTGACCGCATGCAAGCCGCCAAAGCGCTTGTTCAGATTGCGAACGCTGAGCAAACTCATGACTTCACCCCCACCCAACGCTGGCGAATTTTGTGCCACGTGGGAGCCACCAGGCCCTGGGGCAAAAAGAACAAGATCAAAATCAAGGCCACGCTGTAGACCATCAAGCGCCACTCACCAAAGTTGCGCAGCAACTCGGTCATCAGCGTCAGCAACAAGGCGCCTCCCACCGCGCCGTAAATCGAGCCCATGCCACCCACATACACCATGGTGATGATGGTGATGGAGGTGACCACCGCAAACAGTTGCGGGCTGACCTGCAATTGGTAGTGCGCATACAGGGCGCCGCCCATGCCCGCAAACGCGGCGCTGATGACCAGCGAGGCAATTTTGTAGTACGTCACGTTCAAGCCCGCGGCTTGGCAGGTCGCTTCATCGCCGCGTATGGCCTTCAAAATCAAACCCCAGCGCGAACGCGCCAAACCGCCCAACAAAGCCACCGTGAGCGCCAAGACGCCGAGCACAAACCAATAAAAGTACAGCGGAGAGCGAATCAACGGCTCAATGCCGTTGATGCCTTCCTCGCCGCCGGTGTACTCCCAAAAAATCAGCATCAGGCGCTGCATGATGACCGCGCCCGAGAGCATGGCCAAGGCAAAGTACGGGCCCTTCAAACGCAGCGTGGGAATGCCCATGATCAAGGCAAACACCACCGCGGCCGCCATGCCGGCCGGCAAACTCCACCAGGCGTTGGCGCCCCAAAGGGTGTTGAGAAATCCGGCCGCATAAGCGCCGACGCCAATAAACAAGGAGTGGCCAAAATTTTCACGACCCGTCAGGCCCGACATGAAGTCCCAGCTGACCGACCAGATGCCATAAATCGCGGCCACGGTGAGCACGCCCATGAGGTAGCGGCTGTCGAAGACGAGTGGCAACACCGCCATCACCGCCACCGCCAAGATCGCGCCACCGCGGTCTATGTTTTTCAACTGCATTGGGATTTCCTTAGATCAGAAGGCGGCGCGTTTGCCAAAGAAGCCCGCAGGGCGAAGCACCAGCATCAGCAACGTCGCTGCCACCGAAACGATCTCGGTCCAAGAGGTGGAGATGCCATAGGCCACCAGCGTTTCGGCATAGCCCAGCATCAAGGCGGCCACAATGCTGCCCGGAATCGAGCCCAGTCCTCCGACCACCACAATCGCAAAGGCTTTGACGATGGGCAGCAAATGCATAGACGGCTGCACACTCAAAAAAGGCCCCGCCATGATGCCGGCCAAAGCCGCCAGCCCCGCCGACAGGGCCATCACCACGCCAAAGATGCGGTCACTCGGAATGCCCATGTACTGCGCCGCTTCCGGGTCTTGTGAGATCGCCAAGATGGCACTGCCCAGACGGGTCTTTTGAATGAACAGGTAGAGGCAGCCAATCGACACCACCGCCACCAGCAGGGTCAAGAGCCGCTGGCCCGCGACATCAACACCACCGATCACATATTTTTGATCGCTGAAACTGGGCACGTTGCGGTACTCCGAGCCAAAGACCAAGAACAAGGCCTGCTCGACCACCAAGGCCACCGCCAAGCTGATCATCAGCACCGCCAGCTGCGAGGTGCGCATGGGCCGAATCAAGACCCGCTCCACCACCATGCCAAACAAGGCCACGCCAATCACGACCAACGGCGCCGCCACCAGCAACGGCACCTTGAAAATCGTCGTCAACACATAGGCGCCATAAGCGCCCAGGGCATAGAAGGAGCCATGCGCCAAGTTGAGGATGCGGGCCACGCCAAAAATCAGCGTGAAGCCCACGGCCAGCATGGCATAGATGGCGCTGGTGACGGCACCAAAGATCAGTATTTCAAGCACAGTCGTCCCTTTGCATGATGCAAAACAGTCCTGAATTCGGTGGAATTATTTGGTCAACCAAGGCGGCATGATCATGCTGCCGCTGCGCAAATTTTTCGGCCACAGCACCACGCGTTCGCCCTTGGCTTGCCACTGAGCGAACAGCAGGTTCATGTATTTACCGCCGGCTTTCACGTCATGGCTGTCGTCGTATTCCAGTTGACCGGCAACCCCGGGCATGCTGGTTTTTTCCAACTCTTTGATGATGGCGTTGGTGTCCAAACTCTTGGCGCGATCAATCGCCTGGGCATAGGCGTGCACGGAGTCATACGCGCCAAAAGCGGTGTAGACCGGAACGCGGCCCGTGCGCTTTTTGAATTCGTCAAAAAACGGCACGGTCTTCACGGTCAACGGTGCGCGAACCGCAAAGTTCACTGCAATTTCGCTCAGCGACTTGCCACCGACGCGATCAAAAAAATCACCGTCTTGCGACTTCACGTCGATGCCGCCATAGGGAATCGGAAAGCGCGCGTCATACCACTGCTTGGCAAACACATCGCTGGAAGCATGCGACAACACCACCACCAAGAACTGCGCTTCGGAACTTTTGATTTTCGACAGCAAAGGCGAAAAGTCAGAAGTCGTGGTGTCAAAGAACTCCACCATCCGCACATCCGCCCCCACATCGCCCGCGCCTTTGCGCAGCACGGGCACCAGGTCTTGCACCCATTTGGCGTTCTCACCAATGATGGCGATTTTCTTCAGGCCCAACTCGCCGATCAGGTGGCCCGAAATCCACTCGACCAAGCCTTTGGCTTGGTGCACCGCGTGGATGGGGCCGGTACGGAAGATGTATTTGTAGTTCTCATAATCCTGCTTGACCTTGGCGGTGATCGCCGGGGATGCCGCCCCCACACCCAGGTAAATGGTTTTAGCCGAAGCAATGTGGGGCAACTGCGCCAGCGTCACGCCACTGGTGTAACCGCCGACGATCACATCCACTTTTTCATCGGCCGTCAGCTTTTTGATGGCGTTGATCCCCACTTCAGGGTTTTCAGTTTCATCCGCCACGACAAACGACAGCTTGCGGCCCATCACCCCACCCTTGGCGTTGATCTCTTCGATCGCCATCTTGGCCGCCTCTTGGGTGTCGCGACCGACCTGCAACTGCACCGGCGTGGACAGGCCGATTTTGATCGGCCCTTGCTGCGCTTGTGCCGGTGACAATAGGGCGGCGGCGCTCAGCGCCAGCGCGAGTTTGGAAAAGGAACGCTTGGAAAAAGGGGCTTTGAACATGCGGGTCTCCTCGAGGGTGGATGAAGAATTCAGGGGCTTGGGGGCTTCTTTTTTAACTTTTCACTTTTCATTGGGTCACGAATCGTTTTTCTCGCCAAGGTGGTTGACCCTATGGGCTGAAACCTGGGCGACAGCAGGGCCAGGCACTGCAAACAACACGGGGCTTATGGATTGCACCCTTGTTTTTTCAGGCGTTCAGGACTAACTTGATGCGAGACCATCTCTGCAGCACACTGAAAAACCACGATGAACCACTGGCAAAAAATCTGCGGCACCCACTTTGACACGGACAAGCGCCCTGCCCAGGCGGCGCGCGGCATGGTGGTCACCAACCACCCTTTGGCCTCCGCCGCAGGCACTGAGATGCTGTGCGCCGGCGGCAATGCGGTGGACGCCGCCGTGGCGGCGCTGTTCACCTTGTCGGTGGTCGAGCCCATGATGGTGGGCTTGCTGGGCGGCGGCTTTGCGCATCTGCGCCAGCCCGATGGCACGCACACGATTTTGGAGGGGCAAGGGTCCTGCCCGCAGGCGGTGGGGCCGCACACCTTCCAACACGACGCCTCAGCGCCACCAGGCTCGCTAGAGAGCTTGGGGCGACGCCACAGCCTGGGCCGCGGGTCTGTGGCCACCCCAGGCAACCTGATGGCCTGGTGCCAGATGCTCTCTCGCCACGGCACCCTGTCCTTGGAGGATGTGATGGCGCCCGCCATCCAGCATGCGAGCCGCGGCTTTCATGTGACGCAGTACCTGAGCGACTGCATCACCGATAACGCCGCAGATCTGGCCCTGGACCCTGAAATTGCCCGCGTGTTTGTACCGCAGGGTCAGCCGCTGCAAAAAGGGGATCGCTTGCAGCAAGGCGCTTATGCCGACACCCTGAAATTGGTTTCGCAGCAAGGCGCCACGGCCTTGTATAGCGGCGCACTGGGCCGCGCCTTGTGCGACGACATTGCCGCGCACGACGGTTTTTTAACCCTGGAAGATTTGCGCCACTACCGCACGCGCGACCCGGCTCCGCTGCGCTCGTCGTACCGCGGCTTTGACATCATTGGGCCGCCGCCGCCCTGCGCTGGGCCTTTGCACATTGGCCAGATGCTGAACGTGCTGGAGGGCTTCGATCTGCGCGCCATGGGTTTTGGCACGCCGGCCAGCGTGCACCTGCTGGCCGAGGTGCTGAAGATGGCTTTTGCCGACCGCGCCGCCGTCACCGCCGACCCCGACTTTGTCAACGTGCCCGTTGAGCGCTTGTTGTCGCCTGCTTACGCGGACTTGCGCCGAAGCCAGTTGGATCTGCAACGCGCGCAAACCTGGGTGCCAGGCCTGTCACCAAGCGAAAGCGCGCACACCACCCACATCACGGTGGCCGACAGCGACGGGCGGGTGGTGAGTGCGACGCAGACCATCAACTCGGTTTTTGGCGCGCGCTACATGGTGCCCGGCACCGGTCTGATTCCGAACAATTACCTGTACGTGCTCGACCCCCGACCCGACCGCGCCAACTCGATGGCGCCTGGCAAGCGTGTCACCTCTTCGATGGCCCCCTTGATGGTGTTGCAAGGCGGCCAGCCGCGCTACGCCTTGGGTCTGCCAGGGGGCTTGCGCATCTTCCCCTCGGCCTTGCAGGCGGTGATCAACCTGATCGATCACGGCATGAGTTTGCAACAAGCGGTCGAGGCCCCACGCGTCTGGACGCAGGGCTTTGACCTGGAGTTGGAGCCGGCTTTTTCACCTGAGCTGCAAGCGGCGCTCGAACAGCAGGGTCATGCGGTCTTGCGCGTGCCCAACGTGGGCGGCGGCATGAATGCCATCGAATTTCATGACGATGGCCGCCTGGAAGGCGCAGCCTGCTGGCGTGCCGACGGCACGCCGATGGGCGTCGGCGGTGGAATGGCACGCAAAGGTGTTCGTTTTCTGCCCGAAACGCGCAAACCCTGAATGAGGCCGTGGTCTTGTCGCCTAAAGCTAAGCAAGCCCGCCCCGTGCGACCTACACTGAATTTTCGACTTCTGCGTTGGAGACCCTGATGAACGCCCCACTTCCCGATTCGATTCGCAAAGCCCTGGAAACCGTGACGCTGGACGACAAGTACAGCTTGGACACCGGCCGCGCTTTCATGAGCGGGGTGCAAGCCTTGGTCAAACTGCCGATGTTGCAACGCCAGCGCGATGCGCTGCAGGGCAAAAATACCGCAGGTTTCATCAGTGGTTATCGCGGTTCGCCGCTGGGCAGTTACGATCAGTTTTTGTGGAAGGCCAAATCGTATTTGCAAGCGCAAAACATTGTCTTTCAGCCCGGCGTGAATGAGGAATTGGCCGCCACCGCACTGTGGGGCACACAGCAGCTGGGCTTTGCACCACCGGGCAGCAACCGCTTTGACGGCGTCTTTGGCATTTGGTATGGCAAAGGCCCGGGCGTCGACCGTTGCTCTGATGTTTTCAAACACGCCAACATGGCAGGCACCACGCCCTGGGGTGGCGTGCTGGCAGTGGCCGGTGACGACCATGTGGCCAAGAGCTCCACCGCAGCGCACCAGAGTGACCATATTTTCAAAGCCTGTGGCCTGCCCGTGTTCTTTCCCACCTCGGTGCAAGACGTGCTGGACATGGGCGTGCATGGCATCGCACTGAGCCGTTTTGCGGGTATTTGGTCAGGCATGAAGACCATCCAAGAAATTGTCGAATCGAGCGCCACCGCTGAGATAGACCCCGAGCGCGTGAAAATCATCTTGCCTGAATTTGACATGCCGCCCGGTGGCGTGCACATTCGCTGGCCAGACCCGGCGCTGGACCAGGAAGCGCGTTTGTTTGACTACAAATGGTATGCCGCACTGGCGTACATTCGTGCCAACAAGTTGAATCACAACGTGGTGCAAGGCCCGCATGACCGCTTTGGCATCATCGCCAGCGGCAAGGCCTACAACGACACGCGTCAGGCCCTGCTCGACCTGGGTTTGGACGACGCCACCTGCCAGCGTCTGGGCATTCGGGTGCACAAGGTGGGTGTGGTCTGGCCGCTGGAGTCGCACTCCACGCGCGAATTTGCCACGGGCTTGCAAGAGATTTTGGTGATCGAAGAAAAGCGCCAACTGATCGAGTACCAAATCAAAGAAGAGCTGTACAACTGGCGCGACGATGTGCGACCCAAGGTGCTGGGCAAATTTGACGAGCAAGAAGGCGAAACCACCGGCGGAGAATGGTCGGTCTCCAACCCGCACAGCCGCACCCTGCTGCGCGCCAACGCCGACTTGACCCCGGCCTTGATTGCCAAAGCCTTGGCAAAGCGACTCAAAAAACTCGGCCTGGACGCCGACACCACCGCACGCATCGATGCGCAATTGGCCATCTTGGAGGCGAAGGACAGGTCCCTGCAAGTTTTGAATGTCAATGCCATTGGCGAGCGCACGCCTTGGTTTTGTTCGGGCTGCCCACACAACACCTCCACGCGCGTGCCCGAGGGCTCGCGCGCCATGGCGGGCATTGGCTGCCATTTCATGAGCGTGTGGATGGACCGCAGCACCGTGGGCTTTACCCAAATGGGCGGCGAGGGCGTACCCTGGGTGGGGCAACAACCGTTCAGCCACGACCAGCACATGTTTGCCAATGTGGGCGATGGCACCTACTTTCACAGCGGCATGCTGGCGATTCGCCAAAGCATTGTGGCGGGCGTGAACATCACCTACAAAATTCTCTACAACGACGCCGTGGCCATGACCGGTGGCCAGCAAGTGGGCGAGCGCCCGGAAGGCCACAGCGTGGTGCAAATTGCCCAAAGCATGCGCGCCGAAGGCGCGGTGCGTATCGACGTGGTGACCGACGAGCCGGACAAATACGATGGCGTGACCCTGGCCGAAGGCGTGACGGTGCATCACCGTGACGAGCTCGATCGCATCCAACGTGAAATGCGTGAGATCAAGGGCTGCACCGTCATCATTTACGACCAGACCTGTGCCACCGAAAAACGCCGCCGCCGTAAACGCGGCACCATGGTCGACCCTGCCGTGCGGGTGGTGATCAACGAGTTGGTGTGTGAGGGCTGTGGCGACTGCGGCGTGCAGTCCAACTGCCTCTCGGTGGAGCCGCTGGAAACGGAGTTCGGCCGCAAGCGCACCATCAACCAAAGCACCTGCAACAAGGACACCAGCTGCCTGAAGGGCTTTTGTCCGAGCTTTGTCACCGTCGAAGGCGGGCAGCTGAAAAAGAAATCCAAAACGCAGGCGGCCTCGCCTGCGGCTTTGGGCGCGTTGCCCGAGCCCGTCCTGCCGGTCTTGACCCAGGCCTATGGCCTGGTCGTGGCAGGTGTGGGTGGCACCGGCGTGATCACCATTGGCCAATTGCTGGGTATGGCCGGTCACATCGATGGCAAGGGCATCATCACGCAAGACGCTGCGGGCCTGGCACAAAAGGGCGGCGCCACCTGGAGCCATGTGCTGATTGCCAATCACCAAGACGAGATTCGCACCACCCGCGTCAGCATGGCTGCCGCTGATGTGATCATTGGCTGCGACCCGATCGTCACCGCCAGCAAAGAAACGGCTTTGCGCATGCGCCAAGGGCGCACGCGCGTGGCCTTGAACTCCCACGGCACGCCAACGGCGGCCTTTGTGAAAAACGGCAATTGGGAAAATCCTGCTGAGCAATGCCTGGCTGAAATTGCGCAAGCTGTGGGTGTGGACGGTGTGGGCGCGTTCGATGCCGACGCCATGGCCAACCAACTGATGGGCGACACGATTTATGTGAACCCCATGATCTTGGGTTACGCCTGGCAAAAAGGTTGGATCCCCTTGTCGCGCGAGAGCATTGCGCGCGCCATGGAACTCAACGGCGTGCAAGTGCAAAACAACCAAACGGCTTTTGAATGGGGACGCCATGCGGCGCACGACGCCGCTTCGGTGCAGCGCATCATGGCGCCGTCGCAGGTGATTGAGTTCAAAAAGCGCGACAACTTGGACACCCTGATCGAGCGTCGTGTGGCATTTTTGTCAGACTACCAAAACGCCGCCTACGCGCAACGCTATCTCCGCTTTGTTGGCCAAGTGCAGCGAGCTGAATCCGCGCTGGGGAAAACGGTGTTGACTGAAACCGTGGCACGCTACCTGTTCAAGTTGATGGCTTACAAGGACGAGTACGAGGTGGCGCGTTTGCATACCGATACCGCATTTTTAAAGCGCGTCAACGGCATGTTTGAAGGCGACTTCAAACTCAACTACCACCTGGCGCCGCCATTGATGGCCGATACCAACGACAAAGGCGAACTCGTCAAACAAAAATTTGGCCCGGTCATGCTCACCGGTTTCAAAGTCTTGTCGCGGCTCAAGTTTTTGCGTGGCACGCCACTGGATGTGTTTGGCCGCAGCGAAGAACGCCGCACCGAGCGCGCCTTGATCGGTGAGTACGAAAGCAGCCTGAACGTGATCTTGGCGCAGTTAACCGCGGATAACCACAGTTTGGCGGTGGATGTGGCGCGTATTCCTGAACTGATCAAAGGTTTTGGCCACGTGAAGGAGCGCAATCTCAAGGCCGCACGCTTGCAATGGACGGCTTTGATGGCGAAATTTGTGGCTTGAAAAACCTGCTCCATGAAAAAGGGCTCTGGTGATTCAGAGCCCTTTTGTTGTTAAGAGGTCTTAAACCCTGCTTAACGCGCGTCTGGCAGCTCGATTTTGACTTCGAGTACTTCCAAATTGTCCTGACGTTCCAAGTTCACCTTGATGTCGTCGGGGTTGATTTTGATGTATTTGCTGATCACAGCCACCAGCTCACGCTGCAACGCGGGCAGATAGTCAGGTTCTGCCGCATTGCGTCCACTGCGCTCATGCGCCAAGATGATTTGTAGACGTTCTTTGGCCACGCTGGCCGTTTTTTTCTTTTCCCCAAGCAAGAATGAAAGGAAGGACATCATTTATTTCCCCCCAAAAAGACGCTTGAAAAAGCCTGTTTTTTCCACCTCAGTGAAACGCAAAGGCTTGTCTTCACCCAAAAAGCGATCGATCACGTCTTTGTAGGCTTCTGAAACATCGGCGCCGTTCATGTGAATGGCTGGCGTGCCCTGGTTGGAGGCTTGCAGCACGTTTTCGCTCTCAGGAATCACACCAATCAGCGGCACACGCAGGATGTCCTGAATGTCTTGCAGCGACAACATTTGACCGTCTTCCACACGGTTGGGGTTGTAGCGGGTGATCAGCAAATGCTCTTTGATCGGATCGCCACCCTCAATCGCACGTTTGGTTTTGCTGCCCAACATACCCAAAATACGGTCTGAATCACGTACCGAGGACACTTCGGGGTTGGTGACGATCAGCGCTTCGTCGGCGAAGTGCATGGCCATCAATGCACCCGTCTCAATGCCTGCAGGAGAGTCGCAAACGATGTAGTCGAAGCCCATCCCTGCCAAATCGTTCAAAACCTTCTCTACGCCTTCCTGGCTCAATGCGTCCTTGTCGCGCGTTTGCGAGGCTGCCAGCACAAACAAGTTTTCGCACTGTTTGTCCTTGATCAGAGCCTGGTTGAGGTTGGCTTCACCTTGAATCACATTGATAAAGTCATACACCACGCGGCGCTCACAACCCATGATCAGGTCGAGGTTGCGTAAACCCACATCAAAGTCAATGACCACAGTCTTCAAGCCGCGCAGGGCCAAGCCTGTGGCAAAACTGGCGCTGGTGGTGGTTTTACCCACACCACCTTTGCCGGAAGTCACAACGACGATTTTTGCCATGGGTGATAGGTCTTTCTGAGAGATAAAAATTCGAAAATAAGATTGAAAATCAAGATTTAAGGCGCTGGATAACCAGTTTTTCGCCTTCAGGGCTAGGTTTGAGGCTGACCTGGGCTGCTTGGCCCCAAATGTCGGCAGGCAAAGCATTTTCGCTGGTTCGGTACACACCCGCAATCGAGATCAACTCAGGCTCCATGCACTGCGCAAAGATCATGGCTTGGCTGTTGCCCCTGGCTCCTGCAATGGCTTTGCCGCGCAAAGTGGAATAGACATGGATGTTGCCATCGGCAATCACCTCAGCACCAGGATTGACCATGGCCAAAATCACCAAATCACGGCCTTTGGCATAGATTTGCTGACCCGAACGCAAAGGCTTGTCGATCACCAATGCGCCGAGTGCAACAACCGCTTCCAAGGGAGGTACTTTGGCAGCTAGCGCTTTGGCCGCCGGTGCTGGTGAGGGCGTACTTACCGGTGTTTTTAAAATTCGCGCGTAAGTGGCGTCGATCAATCCTGCCGCTTTACCCGCTTGCATCTGCTCGGGCGAACCTGAGCGTAAAGCAATGGGCAACATGCTGTGCAACCGCAGCAACGCCATCAAACGAGGGAAATCAACCGCTTGCGCTTTTTCTGCTTCGGGTAAGCCACTTAAATCAATCACCACCGGTTCTTGATCAAAAAAATCAGGCGTTTCGGCCAGTTGTTTTTTCAAATCTTGCGCGAGGGAATCGATCTGAGCCGTTTTCAATAACAGTGCCACCAGTGCCAAGTCAGCACTTTTGATTTCATAACTGATGGAGGCGCTTGAAGCAGAGGCTGACAACATAGATCCCGTGGGCTTGAAAGGTACAGATTTTACCCCTCAAGGTTATCCTCTCTCTTTCTCTTATTTCTTTATATCAATATAGTAGTAGTAGATAAGGGTGCCGTGCTTCTGTGGACAAGGTTTTAAAGCTCATATTTTTCAAAGACTTAGCCTGTCTGTACCCATGTGCACGAGTCTGCTTCGGTGGTGTATCTGAAATATGAATAACTTGGCCACTTTGAAGATTGCTGTGGATAACTTGGTCTTTTGAGTCAAACTATCCACAACTTTATACAGCTCATTTTTCCAGAAACCATTGGATGAAGCCCTTGGCCACAAAACCCACCATGCCGAAGGCCAAGCCCAGAAAAATAACAAAAGTGCCGAACTTTCCGGCTTTGGATTCCCACGCCAAATGACCGATGATGAACAGCATATAGGCCATAAAGGCAGCCACGCCGAAGGTCAATCCAAAACCGGCAATTTGTGTTTCAGTGAATCCCCACATCAGAGAACCTCAGAAGACAAACGGTCTGGCAAATGGCGAGTGTCAACCAGGTCTTTGTAGGCATGCCAACTGGCGTGTCCCAGCATCGGGATGACGAAGATCAGACCTAAGAAGAGCGACATCAAACCCAAGGTGGCAAAACCCAAGATCAAGAAGGCCCAAAAAGCCAAAATCACAGGATGTGTGATGACCGCCTTCCAACTGGTCATGACCGCTTGCATGACAGTGACACGTTTGTCCAACAGCAAAGGCATGGACACTACACTGGAGGCGAAGATGGGTGCGGCCATCAGCCCACCCATGACCAGCCAAATTTCAAACAAAGAGCCTTCTGGTGCCAACACAACATGGTGGATGAAATCCATGGGGGTATGAATCGGTTGGCTGGCAGCCAGGGTGATCAAGGCAGAAGAGGTTAAAACCCATCCTGTTGCAGCCAATGCCAACAACAAGCCAAATTGAATCAAACTCCAATAGCCTGCCGGGTCTTGCCTGGCGTGAAGTTGCCAACGGGTCCAGGTCTTGAAGAGTAATGTGGCATCCACTTTTTCCTGCCGCTCATCGGCGCGGCTCATGGCGTACAAACTGGTGGCCAAGACCGGTGCCACCACCAAAAATCCTGAAATAGCGCCTGCCAATAGCCAAAATTGGTCATGTGCCAAGAGTGTGATCAACAGGCCTGCGATGGACATCACGGCCCCATGCAACAAGCTCCAAAAGGGATGGCGTGCAATGTCTTTCCAGCCCAAGACCAACCATTTCAGGGGTTGATCAAATTCAATGGATCGTATCGGTGGCAAAGAGCTTGTTGGGATGGGTGGAGTTCGGTTCGGCATCAACCGAGCTTAATATTGACAAGGCCTTTGTTGCTTGATGTACATCAATTTCAGAAAATGCGGACGAAAAAAAGGCTGTGACACCACAGCCCTTGATGATCAGAGAAAAACTCTGAATCAATGCAACATATGCCCTGGACCACCGTGCTGTCCTTCAGCCATGCGGTGCATGAATTTGGCGGTATGTTGGTCGAAGGTTTTTTTCTGCTCGTCAGACAAGGTGGCGTAAAACGTTTTGGTGGCATCGCCGCGTTTTTGCATTTCGGCATCACGTTGGGTTTTCAAGGCCATCATTTTGTCAATGCGTTCAGGCGTGGTTAATTTGTCCATGTCAGCCATCGCCATATGTTGCTGTTCAGTGTTGTGAGGCTTCATGCTGCCGGCAAAAGCAGTCCATTGACTTTCTTGTTCAGGCTTGAGTTTCAAGCTGGTTTTCAGTGCTTCCAAATGTTGAGCACGGCGATGTCCCATCATGTCGCGCATTTTTTGCATGGGGCCCGTTTGTCGCGCACCGGGCGGTGTGGCTGCTGTGTCGCTGGTGGTCGCGGTTTGCGCCATGGCGCTCAAACCGGTGAGCAAACTGGCGGTGATCAGGAGATGACGGAGTTTCATGGTGTTCCCTTTGAAGTATCAAAAAACCTGAAGCCTGTGAGACCTCAAGGTGCATACCAGTGTGCGCCGTGAATGTGAACGCCAGTCATCTGGTCTGTATGTCTTTGTAAAGTTCAGGACTTGAACAGACCGTTGTTGAAGTCCTCAACGGCTTGCATCAATTCAGCGCGGGTATTCATGACAAAGGGGCCATATTGCGCAATCGGCTCATGCAGTGGCCGGCCAGCAATCAACAACACGCGTGTGCCCGCCTTGGCTTGCAATTGAACTTGCTGGCCTTCGTTGCGCAGCACGCCCATGTGGTGCAAGGCCACAGCTTGGCTGTGGCCAGCAGCCTCGATGACGTCGGTGCTACCGCGGTAGGTGTAGAGGAAGGCGTTGTACGCGGGATTGAGCGCCTGTTCAAACTGGGCGTCGTGCTCAAAGTGAATGTCCAGGTACAGGGTGTCGGTGGGGTATTGATCGGCCGAGCGCTTCATGGCGCCCGATGTGCCTAGGCAGGCGCCTGAAATGATGCGCACCCGTACACCTTGAGGGCTCATTATTTCAGGAATATCTTCGCTTTGAATGTCCCGGTACCAAGGGACGCACAGCTTGTCTTTGCCCGGCAAATTCAGCCACAGCTGAAAGCCCTCCATCACGCCGGCTTCTTGCTCGGGCATTTCGCTGTGAATCACGCCTTTGCCTGCGGTCATCCATTGCACGCCACCGTTTTGCAGCAAGCCTTGATGGCCTGCACTGTCTTGGTGGCGCATGCGGCCTGCGATCATGTAGGTGATAGTTTCAAAGCCCCGGTGCGGGTGGTCTGGAAAACCACCGCCATAGTCTTTGGGGTCGTCACTGCCAAATTGATCCAGCATTAAAAACGGGTCCAGGCGCTGCTGCAAATCGGCGGTGAGCACGCGCGTCAATTTGACGCCATCACCATCACGAGTAGGGCGCCCCAAGACCAGCTGTTCAAGTCGGCGGTTGATCAAAGCGGGGGTGGTGGTCGCGGTCATAGGGTCAGGGTTGAACTTGGTAGCCTTCTTCGGCGATGGCGTGGCGCAGCGTTTCACGTGCTTGTTCAGATTCCACTGTGACGACGTTTTGACTCCGGTCAATAATGACTTTGGCTTGAGGGTCTACAGTGACCAAGGCCTTGGTCACTGCTTTTTCACAATGACCACAGGTCATGCCCTCGACGGTGAAGAGGTGGTTCATGTGTTTGTCCCGTTTAAAAAAGAAGCCCGAGCATATCCTTTTCATTGAAAAATGACATGACCATAATCAAACCTGAGACCTGCGCCATTGACATTTCTGTGGGCGGCATGACCTGTGCCTCTTGTGTCGGCCGTGTGGAAAAAGCGCTGCGCAAAGTCCCAGGCGTGCTGAGTGCCTCGGTCAATTTGGCGACGGAGTCGGCGCGCATTCAAGTCCAGGGCGATGCGTCCATGGAAGCCTTGCTGCGACGCGCCGTGCGCGATG
The DNA here is from genome assembly GCA_903916355.1 of uncultured Burkholderiales bacterium. Taxonomy (GTDB): domain Bacteria; phylum Pseudomonadota; class Gammaproteobacteria; order Burkholderiales; family Burkholderiaceae_C; genus Limnohabitans_A. Next base: position 45,366 of record CAIWWN010000157.1, read on the forward strand.
CCGGTTACGATCCGCGCACCGCCGCGCAAGCCGATGCGGCCTTGAACGCCTCTCCTTGGGAGGGTTTCTCCGCCGTGGCCTGGGGTTCGGCTTTGTCCCTGCCCTTGGTCTTGCCCATGCTGGGCGATCTGTTCGGGCAACACTGGATGCTGCCCGCGTGGCTGCAATTTGCCTTGGCCACGCCAGTGCAGTTCGTGCTGGGTGCGCGCTTTTACAAAGCCGGCTGGCACGCCGCGAAGGCCTTGAGCGGGAACATGGACTTGCTGGTGGCCCTGGGGACCTCGGCCGGTTGGTTGCTGTCGGTGTGGTTGTGGTGGGACGCGGCACCGGGTAGCATGCCGCATCTGTACTTTGAAGGCTCTGCCGTGGTGGTGACCCTGGTGTTGCTCGGCAAATGGCTGGAAGCCCGCGCCAAGCAGCAAACCACCTCGGCCATCCGCGCCTTGCACGCACTGCGGCCCGAAACCGCACATTGGATGGGGCCTGAGGGCGTGGTCGATGTGCCTTTGTTGGAGGTGCTGGTCGGTGACCACTTGGTGGTCTTGCCTGGCGAGCGCTTTCCGGTTGATGGCGTGCTGCTCGAAGGCGAGACGCAGGTAGACGAGTCGATGTTGACCGGTGAGTCCCAGGCGGTACTGAAGACCACCGGTCAAGCCTTGACCGGGGCCTCCATCAATGGCGATGGCCGCGTGACGATGCGGGTCACCGCTGTAGGCCAAGAAACCGTGTTGGCCCACATCATCCGTTTGGTGGAAGACGCGCAAGCCGCCAAGGCGCCGATTCAGCGGCTGGTGGACCAGGTGTCCGAGGTCTTCGTCCCGGTGGTCATCGGTGTCGCTGTGTTCACTTTGGGTGCCTGGCTGTGGCAGGGCGCCTTGTTTGAAACCGCGGTGATTCATGCCGTGGCGGTGTTGGTGATTGCCTGCCCTTGCGCTCTGGGCTTGGCCACGCCGGCGGCCATCATGGCCGGTACTGGGGTGGCGGCGAAAAATGGCATCTTGATCAAAGACGCGCAGGCCTTGGAGCTGGCTCACCGCGTCGACACGGTGGCCTTTGACAAAACCGGCACCTTGACCATGGGCTTGCCCCGCGTGACCGAGTTGTGGGCCGCTTCTGCGCCAGAAAAAGCGCAGTGGTTGCGTGTGGCTGCCGGGATTCAAAGTGGCAGCGAGCATCCTTTGGCTCGCGCGGTGTTGTCCATGGCGCACGACCAGCAGTTGGTGGCGTCGCCCTGTGAGCAGGTGCGCAGCGTCGCCGGGCGCGGTGTCGAGGCGCAGATTCAGGGCCGGTCGTATCTGTTGGGCAGCTTGGCTTGGATGCAGTCCGAAGGCCTGGACTTGGCGCCTTGGCAAGCGCAGATCGATCTCTTGCATGGTCAAGGGGCCACCGTGTCGGCCTTGACCGAACGCCGCGTGCAAGGTCAGGCACCTGGTTTGCTCTTGCATGCCTTGTTTGCGTTTGGCGACGAGCCCAAACCCGGCGCCGCCGAGGCTTTGGCGGCCTTGCGCCAACGCGGCTTGCGCTTGGTGATGATTTCCGGCGACAACCAAGCTGCGGCCAACGCCATGGCGCGTCGTTTGGGCTTGCGCCCTGAGGCGGGCGAGGTGCGCGCCGAAGTCTTGCCGGCGGACAAATCCGCGCTGATCAACCAGCTCAAAGAAGGCGGGCACATCGTCGCCATGGTGGGTGATGGCGTCAACGACGCACCCGCCCTGGCCGCGGCCCATGTGGGCATGGCCATGGGCAATGGCACTGATGTGGCGATGCACGCGGCGGGCATCACCTTGATGCGCGGCGATGTCGCTTTGGTGGCGGCAGCGCTGGACATTTCGGCGCGCACCGTGGCCAAGATTCGGCAGAACCTGTTTTGGGCTTTTGCCTACAACGTGGCGGGCATTCCCTTGGCGGCGCTGGGCTTCTTGAGTCCGGTGTTGGCGGGCGGTGCCATGGCCCTGAGTTCGGTCAGCGTCATGACCAACGCCTTGTTGCTCAAGCGCTGGATGCCCTTGCGCGACAAAACCTGAGCAGAAGTTGGGGTTTGCGCAGAGTTCTTGATTTGCGTCATTTCGGCGGGTCGAAAGCCCGGGCACACTGGTTCCCCAACCAGGAGAAATACCGTGAAACACAGCTGTTTGCAAATCATTCGGGATGAACACGCCTCATTGGCCGCCATGTTGCAGTCCATGCGTTTGATGGTGCAACGCGGCACGGCCGGTCAGGCGCAGAACTTTTTTGAAGTGATGCGTGCGATGTTGTTTTACATCGATGAGTTTCCTGAGCGTTTGCACCATCCGAAAGAGTCGAACCTGCTGTTTCCCCGCGTCGTGCGCAAAGCGCCCAGCGTCATGGGTGCGGTGGACCGGCTCGAGCGCGACCACATGCAAAGCGAAAAAGCGGTGCGCGATCTACAGCATTTGCTCTTGGCGTGGGAGCTGCTTGGGGAGTCGCGCCGCGAGGCCTTTGTGAGCGCATTCACCCCCTATGTGGACGCTTATTTGGAGCATATGCGGCTGGAGGAGACTGAAATCTTGCCGCAGGCTGAAAAACTGTTGTCAGCCGACGATTGGCGGGAATTGGACGCCGAGTTCGAGAAGAACGCGGATCCGCTCACCGGGAAACACCCGCCCGGCCCCGAGTTTGAAAAACTCTTCAGCCGCATCGTGATGAAAGCGCCCGCACCGATTGGTTTGGGCGCTTGAGGCGAAGCCGCCCCGTGGTGCGGGCGGTTTCAGGCCGCCAGCGTGGGGTAGTCGGTATAGCCCGCATCACCGCCGCCGTAGAAAGTCGTGCGGTCGGGGGTGTTGAACGGGCCACCGGCGCGCAGGCGCGCCGTTAGATCGGGGTTGGCAATGAAGGACTTGCCAAACGCCACCAAGTCCGCGCCACTGGCCAAAGATTGCTCGGCCAGCGCCAGGTCGTAGCCATTGTTGAGCATCCAGGCCGCATGGCCGCCCGCGTGGGTGTAAGCGTGCTGCAGCGCGGCGTAGTCGAATGCGGTATCGCCTTGTTGGTGGTCGCGCGGCCCGCCGGTGGAGCCTTCGATCACATGCACATAGGCCAAATTCAAAGGGGCCAACAAACGCACCACATGCGCAAACAGGGCTTGGGGCTGCGCGTCGTGCGCGTCATTGGCCGGCGTCACTGGCGAGATGCGGATGCCGGTGCGTTCGCCGCCAATTTCGGCGCAGATGGCTTGCATCACCTCGTTCAGAAAGCGCGCCCGGTTTTCGATGCTGCCGCCATAGGCGTCGCTGCGCTGGTTCGAGCCGGCGCGCAAAAACTGGTCAATCAGATAGCCGTTGGCCGCGTGCACTTCCACGCCGTCAAAGCCGGCGGCGATCGCGTGCTTCGCGGCCACGCGGTAGTCCTGCACGATGCCTGGCAACTCGCTGAGCTCCAGCGCGCGTGGCGCCGAGGTGTCGGCAAAAGTGGGCTTGCCGTCGATCAGCAACACAGTTTTGGTCTTGGCCGTCAACGCCGAGGGCGCCACGGGGGCTTGGCCGCCGGGCTGCAAGCTGGTGTGTGAGATGCGGCCCACATGCCACAGCTGCATGACGATTTTGCCGCCCTGCAGGTGCACGGCGTCCGTGACCTGTTTCCAGGCCGCGACTTGCGCTTCGCTCCAGATGCCGGGCACGTCGGCATAGCCTTGGGCCTGGTGGCTGATGGCGGTAGCTTCAGTGATGATCAGACCCGCGCCGCTTGTGGGGTGGGCGCGCTGGCCGTAGTACACCGCCATGCGGGCATTGGCCAGGCCACCGGGCGCGCGGTTGCGCGTCAAGGGGGCCATCACGACGCGGTTGGCCAAGGCCATGGCGCCGACTTGGCAGGGTTCAAACAGGTTTTTCATGAGGGTTTATCAGGTGGCGAAATCGCTGTTTTCGCGTTGCAGTTTGCGCAGCAGGGACGGCCAAACGAATTGACCCCCCAGGCCGCCGGTTTGCACCCGCATCGAAGTGGCCACGCCGTCCAGAATCTGCGGGTCCACCGAGGTCAAGGCGTGAGCGCCTTGTTGACCGGCCAGCGCATCAACTTGGATGCGGCAGGTATTTTCAAAGGTGTACATCGACAAGAACGCGTCGGCAATGGTTTTGCCCACGGTGAGCAGGCCGTGGTTGCGCAGCATCAGGTAGTTGGCGTGGCCCAGGTCGGCCTGCAGGCGGGCTTTTTCCTCGTCGCGAATCGCCACCCCTTCGTAGCCGTGATAGGCCAGGGACGCCAGCACAAAGGTGCTTTGCTGGCTGATGGGCAAGACACCGTGGTGTTGTGCACTCACCGCCACACCGGCGCGGGTGTGGGTGTGCAACACGCAGCCCGCGTCTTCGCGCACCTCGTGCACCGCGCTGTGAATCACGAAGCCGGCGGGGTTGACCGGGAAGGGGTTGGCGTCGAGCTTGTTGCACTGCATGTCCACCTTGACCAGGCTGGAGGCGGTGATTTCGTCGAACATCAGCCCATAGGGGTTGATCAAAAATTGGTGGCTGTCGCCCGCCACGCTGTGCGGCAACTTGGCGCTGATGTGGGTGAAGACCAAATCGCTCCAGCCATACAGGGCCACCAAGCGGTAGCAAGCGGCCAGGTCGCAGCGCAATTGCCATTCGTCGGCATGGACTTCGTTTTTCACGCTGGGGATGTTCAAGCTCATGGCAATGTTTCCTTCAAATGGGATCGCAAGCTTAATCTGGTGCGGTGAGCTTTTCCAGTCGCGCAAGGTACAGCCGGGCGTGGTGGCCGCCATCGTCTTGCGCGCCGCACATCTCAGGGTGCGGCTGCAGTTGCCCACACACGGCGGGCCGTTCAGGGCGGCCAAAAATCAAACATCGCAGGTCGTCGCCCAATTGAACGCAGCGCACCCCCGCCGGCTTGCCCAAAGGCATGCCGGGAATCGCGGAGCTGATGGAGGGCGCGATACAACAGGCGGCGCAGCCGCTGCGGCAAGAAAAAGTCATGCCCGCATGCTAACCCGTGCCAAGCCCGTCTTGTCGCGTGCTCTGGCACTGTGGCTGCGGCAATGGCTTTAGGGGTAGAGGCCGCGCAACTCCCGCGCTTGCAAGATGCGCGTGCACGCGGTGATGAAGGTGGCCGTGCGCAGGCTCACCTGATGCGCTTGCGCCACCTGCCAGATGCCCTCAAAAGCCTCGGTCATGATGCGCACCAGGCGCGCGTTGACGTCGTCTTCGCTCCAGAAAAAGCTGGAGAAATCCTGCACCCATTCGAAGTAACTCACCGTCACGCCGCCGGCGTTGGCGATCACGTCGGGTACCACCAAAATGTTGCGCTCGCGCAGGATGTCGTCGGCGGCTGGCGTGGTCGGGCCGTTGGCGCCCTCAATCACCAGCCGCGCTTGGATGCGGTGCGCATTCTCGGCGGTGATTTGCTGCTCCATCGCGGCGGGGATCATCACGTCGCACGGCGTGTCCCAGAAGGTCTCGCGCGCCACCGTTTCTGCGCCCTCCAAGCCGGCCACGCTGCCGTGCGTTTGCACGTGCTGCCACAGGGCCTGGGCGTCCAGGCCTGCGGGTTGGTACAGGGAGCCCTCGTGGTCTTGCACCGCCACCAGCACCGCTCCGGCTTGGGTGAACAGTTGCGCAGCGATGCCGCCCACATTGCCAAAGCCCTGCACCGCAATGCGCGCGCCTGGGATGGCCAAACCGATGTGCTGCGCCGCCAGGCAGCCGACGGTGAACACGCCGCGCCCGGTGGCCTCTTGGCGTCCCAGCGAGCCGCCCAGCGCGATGGGTTTGCCTGTGACCACGGCGGTGTGGGTGGCGCCTTGGTTCATGGAGTAGGTGTCCATCATCCAGGCCATGATTTGCGCGTTGGTGTTGACGTCGGGCGCCGGAATGTCTTTGGTCGGCCCAATGATCACGCCGATCTCGCTGGTGTAGCGCCGGGTCAAGCGCTCCAGCTCGCCGCGTGACAAGGTTTTGGGGTCGACGCGAATGCCGCCCTTGGCGCCGCCAAACGGCAGGTTGACAGCGGCGTTCTTCACCGACATCCAGGCCGACAAGGCCATGACCTCCGACAGCGTGACTTCGGGGTGAAAGCGAACGCCCCCTTTGCCCGGGCCGCGACTGGTGTTGTGCTGCACCCGATAGCCCTCAAAGTGGGCCATGCTGCCATTGTCCAGCTCGATAGGCACATCTACGATCAGGATGCGCTTGGGGCGCTTCAAGGTCTCGACCCATCGCGACAAGGGGCCCAAATAGGGCGTGACGCGGTCCACCTGCTGCAGGTAGTCGCCCCAGGGGCCGAGGTGGTCGGGGTTCAGGTAAGAGGGCAAGGCGTGGGGTGTTTGCATTGGGGCGGCTGGGGTCATGGACATCTCCGGTGAAATCTGAATGCAAGCTTAGGTATTCAGCGCTGCGCTGTCCAAGGCCGATTTTGGGTTGGGTTATGCAAAAAATGAATAACCGCGATTTTGGAAGTCGTGATACGGGCGGGCGCTGGGCGCGGCAAAGCCCGGCATGCCGTATTTCTACAGGGAGCTTGTAAAATCAGCCCCTTTGGGGCCGTACTGGCGCAGTGCGGCATTCGGGCGCGCTGCGCCTTGTCTGTTGGAACTTGCCATGCTTTACCCTGAAGAATTCGACGTGATCGTGGTCGGCGGCGGCCACGCGGGCACCGAAGCGGCGCTGGCCGCTGCCCGCATGGGCGCGAAAACCTTGCTGCTGTCGCACAACATCGAAACCCTGGGCCAGATGAGTTGCAACCCGTCGATTGGCGGTATTGGCAAGGGCCACCTGGTCAAAGAGGTGGACGCTTTAGGCGGCGCCATGGCCTTGGCCACCGACGAGAGCGGAATTCAGTTTCGCATTTTGAACAGCTCCAAAGGACCGGCTGTGCGCGCCACGCGGGCCCAGGCCGACCGCATTTTGTACAAGGCAGCAATCCGCCATCGCTTGGAAAACCAGCCCAATTTGTGGTTGTTCCAGCAGGCCGTGGACGACTTGATGGTCGAAGGTGATCGGGTGGTGGGCGCGGTCACGCAAGTGGGCATTCGGTTCCGTTCACGCACCGTGGTGCTGACGGCTGGAACGTTCTTGGACGGCAAGATCCATGTGGGCCTGCAAAATTACGCGGCTGGGCGCGCCGGCGATCCACCGGCGGTGAGTTTGTCGGCGCGCTTGAAAGAGCTGCAACTGCCGCAAGGTCGGCTGAAAACAGGTACGCCGCCTCGGCTCGATGGGCGCAGCATCGACTTCAGCCAATGCGCTGAGCAACCTGGCGACGGCGTACCCGGCGGTCTGAACCCCGAGGCCGGTGTGCCGGTGTTCAGTTTCATGGGCAAGGCCAGCATGCACCCGCAGCACATGCCTTGCTGGATCACCCACACCAACGAGCGCACCCACGACATCATCCGCTCCGGCTTTGACCGAAGCCCCATGTTCACCGGCAAGATCGAGGGCGTGGGCCCGCGCTACTGCCCGAGCGTGGAAGACAAGATCAATCGCTTTGCCGACAAAGACAGCCACCAGATTTTTCTGGAACCCGAAGGCCTGACGACCCACGAGTACTACCCGAACGGCATCTCAACCAGCTTGCCTTTTGACATCCAGTACCAGCTGGTGCGCTCGATGAAGGGGCTGGAAAACGCGCACATCTTGCGCCCTGGCTACGCGATTGAATACGACTACTTCGACCCGCGCGCGCTGAAGAGCAACTTTGAAACGCGGCAGATCCAGGGCCTTTTCTTTGCCGGGCAAATCAACGGCACCACCGGTTACGAAGAAGCCGCGGCCCAAGGCCTGTTTGCAGGGCTGAACGCCGCGCTGCAGTGCCGGGGCGACGCGCCTTGGTTGCCTGCGCGCGACCAGGCCTATTTGGGCGTGCTGGTGGACGACTTGATCAGCAAAGGCGTGACCGAGCCTTACCGCATGTTCACCAGCCGGGCCGAGTTCCGCTTGCAGTTGCGCGAAGACAATGCCGATCTGCGTCTGACCGAGGTCGGCCGCCAGATGGGCTTGGTGGACGATGCCCGCTGGGACGCCTTCAGCCGCAAACGCGACGCTGTTTCACGTGAAACAGAACGCCTGAAGTCCATTTGGGTGAATCCGCGCAACCTGCCTGCGGCCGAGGCCGAGCGGGTTCTGGGCAAGGCCATCGAGCACGAATACAACCTGTTTGACCTGTTGCGCCGCCCGGGCGTGGGCCTGGCCGATTTGATGGGTTTGAATGAAGGACGCTATGCCAGCGCCGATGTTTCACGTGAAACCTTGGGCGACGACCTGGAGGCGGTAACCGAACAGGTGGAGATTGCCGCCAAGTACGCGGGCTACATCGGTCGGCAGATCGAAGAGGTCGAGCGCTCCAGCCATTACGAGCAACTCAAACTGCCGGCGGATTTGGATTATTTGCAGGTGTCTGCGCTGTCGATCGAAGCTCGGCAAAAACTGGCCAAGCACCGGCCCGAAACCTTGGGCTTGGCTTCGCGTATTTCGGGCATCACGCCAGCGACCATTTCTTTGTTGTTGATTCACCTGAAGAAGGGCGGCGTCAAAGGCTTTAAGTTGGCGGCGCCTGCCGAGGCGGTGGCCCAAGCAGATACCGTCCAAGAAGGTTCGGCATGAGCGACGCCTTGGCCGCGCCCTTGCGTGAGGGCGTCCAGGCCTTGGGCCTGACGCTGTCAGATGCGACGCAACAGCAGTTGCTCGCCTTCATGGCATTGATCCAGAAATGGACCCAGGTTTACAACCTGACGGCGGTACGTGATCCGCAAGACATGCTGACGCACCATCTGCTGGACAGCCTTTCAGCGCTGACGCCTTTGTTGCGTCATACCGGCGGTCAGCCGATTCGCTTGTTGGATGTGGGCTCCGGCGGCGGTCTGCCAGGTGTGGTTCTGGCCATTTGCCGGCCCGAGATCCAGGTGACCTGTGTGGACACCGTGGGCAAGAAGGCGGCGTTTATTCAGCAAGTGGCTGTGACTTTGCGTCTGCCCAATTTGCGCGGGCTCCATGCCCGGGTGGAATCGGTGCAAGAGCGCTATGACGTGGTGTGTTCCCGTGCCTTTGCCTCGCTCAAAGACTTTACCCAATGGTCGCAGTCCGCCTTGGCCGAGGGCGGCGTGTGGATGGCGATGAAGGGCAAGATGCCCTCCGATGAGATGGCCCAGCTGCCCCCCGAGGTGGAAGTGTTTCACGTGGAACCATTGACCGTGCCGGGCTTGGATGCCGAGCGCTGCATGCTGTGGTTGCGTCTGCGCGCAACCGGTGTCGCTGCGTAGGCGCGTCAATTTCTGCGGGTTGATGCGCCATAAGCATCACGTACACTTGGCGCATTCCCCCAGAAAGAATTTCCATGTTTTTTGGCATTTCGGATTACGGCTCGTTCGTTGCCGCGATCATCTTGTTTCTGGCCATCCCCGGTCCGGGTAATTTGGCGCTCATCACCTCGACCAGCAAGGGCGGTATCGCCGGCGGTTTGGGTGCCACGCTGGGCGTGATTGCGGGTGATCAGGTGCTGATGTGGCTGGCGGTGGCCGGTGTGGCTGCGGTGTTGACCACGTACCCTGCGGCCTTTTCCTTCGTGCAGTGGCTGGGCGCGGCGTACCTCGCCTGGTTGGGCTGGAAGATGTGGTCTGCCAAGCCGGGTGATGCGCCGGTTTTGAATATTTTGCCGCGTCACTATTTCCAACAAGCCTTGGCGATCACTTTACTGAACCCGAAGGCCATTGTTTTCTACATGGCGTTTTTTCCTTTGTTTGTTGACCCCAAGCACCACCAGGGGGTGGTCAGTTTTGGCGTCATGGCGGCCACGATTGCGGGACTGACGTTCCTTTATGGGCTGGGCATGACCTTGTTGACCCATCATCTGGCTGAGCGCATGCGGGCCAACCCCCGGGTCGTGCGCTGGCTGGAAAAGTTGGCGGGTGTTTTTCTCATTGGCTTTGGCATCAAGCTCGCCACTTCCAAATAAATCGGACGCGTTTTCATGGCCAAAATATTCTGTGTAGCAAACCAAAAAGGCGGTGTGGGCAAGACCACGACCACGGTCAACTTGGCGGCAGGTTTGGCCCTGGTCGGGCAACGCGTTTTGTTGATCGACTTGGACCCCCAAGGCAATGCCACCATGGGTTCGGGCATCGACAAACGCCAATTGGCGCTGACGGTCTACGACGTCTTGCTGGAGTCGGCCAGCATCATGGAAGCCGCGATCTTCGCCGAGAAATGCGGCTACCACGTGGTCGGTGCCAACCGCGAATTGGCGGGTGCTGAGGTCGAGTTGGTGGACTTGGAGCACCGTGACCAGCGCCTGAAGCTGGCCTTGGCCCAGGTTCAAGACCACTTTGATTTTGTGCTGATCGACTGCCCGCCGTCCTTGTCCATGCTCACGCTCAATGGCCTGTGCTCGGCGAACGGCGTGATCGTGCCGATGCAGTGCGAGTACTTTGCGCTGGAGGGCCTGACCGACCTGGTCAACACCATCAAACAAGTGCACGCCAATTTGAACCGCGACCTGAAGATCATTGGCCTGTTGCGCGTGATGTTCGATCCGCGCATCACCCTGCAGCAGCAGGTGGGCGAGCAGCTCAAGTCGCATTTTGGCGACAAGGTGTTCAACACCGTGATCCCGCGTAATGTGCGTCTGGCCGAAGCGCCCAGCTACGGCCTGCCCGGCGTGGTGTTTGACCCATCAGCCAAAGGCAGCCAGGCTTTCGTCGAGTTCGCCCGCGAGTTGGTTGAACGTATTCCCACAATGTGAAATGATAACGCCCCGCGTCTTGGTGTTGCCCGGCTGGCAGGGCAGTGGTCCCGCGCATTGGCAATTGCGTTGGGTGGCCGCGCATGGCTATACCGCGGTGGAGCAGCATGACTGGCTGCGCCCCTTGCGCGGCGACTGGCTGATGCGCCTGGAAGAGGCCGTGCTCGAGGCCCCTGGCGCGGTGGCGCTGGTGGCGCACGGCCTGGGCTGCCACCAGGTGGCCGCCTGGGCGGCGCACTCTCACAATACGGCGCGCGTGCGTGCTGCTTTGTTGGTGGCGCCGGTCGACATGCAAACGCCTGAGCTGAGCCACGCCCTGCCCAGTTGGTCGCCAGTGTCGCGTCAACGTCTGCCCTTTAAGGCGGTGGTGGTGGGCAGTGAAAACGACCCCTATTGCAGCTTGGACGAGGCGCAAACGCGGGCCTTGAACTGGGGCGCGCAATGGGTGAACCTGGGGCCGGCGGGCCACATCAACACCGAATCGAAACTGGGCGACTGGCCACAAGGCCTGGCGCTATTGAATGAACTTTTGAAAGACTGACCATGGTCACGAAAAAACCCAAAGGCCTCGGCCGCGGCCTCGAAGCTTTACTGGGCCCCAAAGTGCAAGAAGCACCGACGCAGGCCGCAGGCGTGGCCAACGATGGTATCTCCACCACCTTGGCGCTGGACGCCTTGGTGCCCGGCGTTTACCAACCGCGCACGCGCATGGACGAGGGCGCTTTGTACGAGTTGGCCGAATCCATCAAGGTGCAAGGCATCATGCAGCCGATCTTGGTGCGCCAGCTGCACGAGGGGCCCAACGCCGGCAAGTACGAAATCATTGCCGGCGAGCGGCGTTTCAGGGCCTCGCGTTTAGCGGGCCTGGACCGTGTGCCGGTGTTGGTGCGCGACGTGCCTAATGAGTCTGCCGCTGCGATGGCGCTGATTGAAAATATCCAGCGCGAAGACCTGAACCCCTTGGAAGAAGCGCAGGGCTTGCAGCGCCTGATCAAAGAGTTTGGCCTGACCCATGAAACCGCCGCCCAGGCGGTGGGCCGCTCGCGCAGCGCCGCCAGCAATTTGCTGCGTTTGCTGAACCTGGCCGAGCCGGTGCAAACCATGCTGATGGCGGGCGACTTGGACATGGGCCACGCCCGCGCTTTGTTGTCGCTGGACCGGGCCACCCAAATCACAGCGGCGAACCAAATCACCGCCAAGAAAATGTCGGTGCGCGAGACCGAAAGCCTGGTCAAAAAACTCAGTGCCGAATTCAATTTGGTGCCGCAAAAACCCAAGAAAGAAAAATCTCGCGACATCCGCCGGGTCGAGGAAGAACTGGCTGATTTGCTGATGGCGGAGGTGGAGGTGCGCATCAAAAAGCGCGTCAAGCGCCACGGCAAGATAGAAGAGATGGGCGAGCTGTCGATTCAGTTCGGCTCGCTGGAAGCGCTCAACGGCTTGATTGACCGCTTGCGCGGCTAAAGCCCGCCGCATGTTCTCTTTGCGCCAAATTCTCCTTCGCTGGTGGCGACCCGAGTCGTCCCAGCCTCTGGCGCCGGGCTTCACGCGCGAGCAGTTGCTTTTCATGTGTTTGTTGGTGATCGGCGTCAACGCGCTCACCTTTTATGTTTTGCCGCAATCGGACTACGACCACCGCGCCAATTTGCTGGCGGCGGCAGTGCTGTTGGCCATGCTGCCGTTTGCGCTGTCGCGCCGCCTGCATGTGCTGCTGGTGAATATGGCGCTGGTGGTGGCCATATCGCTGATCGTTTACATCGCCACCGAGACTGGCGGCATCAACTCATCGGCGTTGGTTTTTTTAACCGTGTTGGCGGTGCCCGCGCTGTTCTTTTTGGGGCCACGAGGCGCGGGCGTTTGGATGGGTTTGTTGCTTGCGGTGTACCTGTGGCTGTTGATGGCTAACTTGCACGGTGACATGGTCCGTCCCCCTCCCAATTCGGGCACGCTGTTGTGGGCCTTGTCCAATCATGTTTTTGCTGCGGCCAGTTTGGTGTTGGTCTTGCGTTTGTATGACCGGCTGCACCACACCCAACTGGCCGTGGTGCAAGAGCGCAACCGCGAGCTGGAAGCCACCCAGACCCATTTGATGGAGGCGCAAGCGCACAAGGACGAATTTATCGCCGCTGTGGGCCATGAGCTGCGCACACCCATGAACGCCATCTTGGGCCTGAATGGCGTGCTGCGCGAAGAGTTCGCGGACGATCCGGTCAATGCCGAAACGGCCGAGCACATTCGCCGCTCCACCGAGCACTTGCTGCACGTGGTCAATGACATTTTGGATTTTGCGCAGCTGCAAGCCGGGCGCGTGAACTTTTTCCCTGAGGCGTGTCTGCTGGCCCCTTGGCTGGACGCCACCGTCCAGCCCTTCAAGGCCCGAGCGCAGGCCAAGGGCTTGGCTTGGCTGCTTCAGTTGGCGCCAGCGCTGCCGCCTGAGGTCTGGATCGATCGCCAGCGCTTGGCGCAAATCCTGGGTTACTTGCTGGACAACGCCCTCAAGTTCACTGCCAGCGGCGCGCTCACCCTGACGTTGCGCCAACAAGGCGACGCCCTGCGTATTGAAGTGCAAGACACGGGCCGCGGCATTGCGCCCGAGCGGCAACAGCAGATCTTCAACCGCTTTGAGTCGGCCGATGTCGCGACCAACCAGGCCTTTGGCGGCACCGGCTTGGGCCTGAGTATTTGCGAGCGTCTGGTGGTCTTGCAAGGCGGGCGCATCGGTGTGCGCAGCGATGTCGGGCAAGGGGCCTTGTTTTGGTTCGAGTTGCCGCTTCAGCTGTCACAGCGGCCCACCGAAACCGCCCCATCCCACACCCTCTTGGCCAGCGACGCGGTGTTTGACGTGCTGGTGGTCGATGACAACGCCATGAACTTGATGGTGGCCCAGTTGCAGTTGCGCAAGGCGTGGCCGCAGGTGCGCGTCACCACCGCCAGCTCTGGCGCCCAGGCGCTGGCGTTGATGCAGGCGCAGCATTTCGATGTCGCCTTGATCGACATGGTCATGCCCGAGATGGACGGCATGGCGGTGACGCGCGCCCTGCGCCAACTGCCGTTGCCGCTGCGCAACCTGCCGGTGGTGGCCTTGACGGCCAACACCAACCCCGTGGACCGGCAGCGCTGCTTGGACGCGGGCATGAACCAGGTGCTGTACAAACCCATGGACCCCGAGCTCATGGTCCGCACCGTCTCCGAAGCCGCCGCATTGAACAAGGTGTCGGCATGACACTCGCCCGATTGCAGCAATGGCTGGAGCAGGTGCTGGTGCCTCGCCTGCCGCAGGCCTTTCGGCACGGCAAGATGCCGTATCTGTTTTTCTTTGAGGCGTTGCTGACGCTTGTGCTGCTCAGTTTTCCGCTGATCAACCCGTATCACCAAGCGCCCATGACCTCGCTTGCCTTTGGCTTGGCGATGATGCTGCAGATGGTGCTGATCAGCCGTGGCATGCCCTTGAGTCAAGCCATCCACATGATCTGCCTGCTCGGTGTCTTTTACTTGATTCATGCGGCCTGGACCTCGGGCGGACTGCTGTCGCCGCGCTTGTCGTGGTTGTTGATTTTGCCGGTGATTCCGTTCTACATCATTGGCCCTCGCGCCGGTTATGTGTGGTTGGGCGCGGTGTTTGCGGCGCAGGTCGTGGTCGCGGTCCTGACCGCGCAAGGCTGGTTGCTGCAAGCGCTGCCCAGTGACGACGCGCAAAGTAAATATGCGTTTGCCACCTTCTCCATCATCACCTTGATGCTGGTGCTGGTGCCCTTGGTGTACGACCGCCAACACCAGGCGGCTTTGCGTGAGGGGCGATCGCGACAACAAGATTTGGAGAAAAAACAGGCTGAGTTGGAGCAAGCACAGGAGATGCGCGAGCACTTTATTGCCTCGGTCAGCCATGAGCTGCGCACACCCATGAATGCGATCTTGGGCTTTAACAGCTTGTTGATGAAGCGCGTGCACAACAAACCCCGGGCGCAAGAAATTCTGGCGCACACCAGCCAGTCGGCGGATCACCTGATGACCGTCATCAACGACGTGCTGGATTATTCGCAGTTCTTCTCGGGCCGATTGACGGCGCATGCCGAAACCTTTGTTTTACGCGAGACGGTGCGCGACGCCTTTGATTTGTTTGCCCCGCGAGTCAAAAGCATGGACCTGGCCTACCGCTGCGAGATCGCGGACGGCGTGCCCGAATGGGTCAGTACCGACCGTCATCGCTTGATGCAAATCTTGGTCAACCTGTTGGGCAACGCGCTCAAATTCACCCACCAAGGGCATGTGGTACTGAGCGTGCAAATGGACCCACTGGGCGTGCTGTTTTCAGTCGAGGACACCGGCATAGGCATTGCCGTGGATGATCAGCCTCGCATCTTCCATCGCTTTATCCAGGCCCAAGGCGAGATACAGAAACGCTACGGCGGAACCGGTTTGGGCTTGGCCATTACCCAAAGCTTGGTGGCGCTGCTGCAAGGGGAGATCGGTTTTGCCAGCACCCCGGGTCAGGGCTCGCGCTTCTGGTTCCGTTTGCCTTTGACGGCGCAAACTTCGCCGCAGCCAGCGAAACTCCAGGCGATGAAGGAGCGGAAAACCGCCGGACAAGCCTGGCAATTTTTGGTGGTAGACGATCACCATCTGAACCGTTTGCTGGCCAAGCAAATATTGAAAAATGCGTGGCCCGCGTGTACAGTGGTGGAGGCTGAAAATGGTGCCCAAGCGCTCGATTTTTGGCGAGCGCAGCGCTTTGATTTGGTGTTCATGGACATGCTCATGCCCGTGATGGACGGCGTGCAAACCACGCAAGCGATTCGCCAGTCCTTCACCTCACACGGCTTGGCGCCGGTGATTGGTCTGACGGCCAATGTGAACCCTCAGGACTTGGCACGCTTCAAAGACGCTGGCCTGAGCGCCTTGCTGCTCAAACCCTTTGACCCCGCTCAATTGTGTGATCAGGTCGAGGCTTTGTTATTGCGGGGCGCGCACCCACCCCTTTGACCCCCGCAGTCTGATCTTCACATTGAGAAAATTTTGCCCGGGTTCATGATGTTGTGCGGGTCCAGCGCCCGCTTGATGGTGCGCATCATGTCCACCGCGCCTTCGCCGGTTTCGGTGCGCAAAAAATCCATCTTGTGCAGGCCGATGCCGTGCTCGCCGGTGCAGGTGCCGCCCAGCCTGAGCGCGCGGTGCACCAGTTGCTGGTTCAGCGCCTCAGCCGTGGCGCATTCTTGCGGGTTGTTCGGGTCGATCAAATAGCCAAAGTGGAAGTTCCCGTCGCCCACATGGCCGACCAAGAAATACGGAATGCCACTGGCGTCGGTTTCAGCGATCGAGTCGAGCAGGCAGTCGGCCAGGCGGCTGATCGGCACGCAGGTGTCGGTGCTGATGGCGCGGCAGCCAGGCCGGCTTTGCAAAGCGGCAAAGTAGGCGTTGTGGCGCGCGGTCCATAAACGCGTGCGCTCCTCGGGGGTGGTGGCCCATTCAAAGGCGTTGCCGCCAAATTCGCTGGCAATTTCTTGCACCGTCTCGGCTTGCTCTTTCACGCCGGCGGGCGAGCCGTGGAACTCCATCAACAGCATCGGCTCTTCGCGCAGACCCAGTTTGGCGTAGGCGTTGACCATGCGCACCGCGTTGTGGTCGATCAACTCGACCCGCGCAATCGGCACGCCCAGCTGGATGGTTTGGATCACCGCGCGCACCGCCGCCTCAATGCTCGGAAACGAGCAAATCGCCGCCGAAATGGCTTCAGGCAGGGGGTAGAGCTTGACGGTGATTTCGGTCAGCACGCCCAAGGTGCCTTCGCTGCCGATCATCAAGCGCGTCAGGTCGTAGCCGGCGCTGGATTTTTTGGCGCGGGTGCCGGTGCGGATCACCTCGCCGCTGGCGGTCACCACTTCGAGGGCCAAGACGTTTTCGCGCATCGTGCCGTAGCGCACGGCATTGGTGCCGCTGGCGCGGGTCGCGCTCATGCCGCCAATCGTGGCGTCAGCGCCCGGATCGATCGGAAAGAACAGGCCGGTGGATTTGATTTCTTCGTTCAACTGCTTGCGCGTCACGCCCGGCTGCACCACGACCAGCAGGTCTTCGGGGTTGATCGACAGCACCTTGTTCATGCGCATCAAGTCAATGCTGATGCCGCCCTGCACCGCCAATAAATGGCCCTCCAAAGACGAGCCCACGCCAAACGGAATCACCGGCACCTGGTACTGGGCGCACAGGCGCACCGCGTCGGAGACGTCTTGGGTGGACTCGGCAAACACCACGGCAGCGGGTGGCGGCACGGTGGTGAAGGCCGACTCGTCACGGCCGTGCTGTTCGCGCACCACCAAGGCGGTGGAGCAGTTGATGCCAAAGCGGGCTTTCAAAGCCTCGATCAAGGCGTCAGGAACGGCGCGTTGGGCTATTTCGGGAGCCAGGTGGGCGGCTTGAGTCGGTGCGTTCATGGGGAGTGTCTCCGTGGGGCAAGATGCCATCGAGGGCAAAGTTTACGCTGTGCAGGACCTCAAGCACAATCGGGGTTAACGCAACTGAATGAACCGAAGTGACTTATGGGCCAACGTTTGACGCAAATTTCCACCCGCACCGGCGACAACGGCACCACGGGCCTGGGCAATAACCTGCGCGTATCCAAAAACAGCTTGCGCGTGCACGCCATGGGCGAGGTGGACGAGCTCAACTCCCACATCGGCGTGTTGCTCTGCGAAGACATGCCCCAAGACGTGCGCGATGTGCTGGTGGAGGTGCAGCACCAGCTGTTCAATTTGGGGGGCGAGTTGTCCATTCCTGGTTTTGAGTTGCTCAAGACCGAGGCCGTGGCCGACTTGGATGCCGCCTTGGCCCTTTACAACGCGCAATTGCCCAAGTTGCAAGAATTCATCTTGCCCGCTGGATCCCGCGGCGCGGCCTTGGCGCATGTGTGCCGCACCGTGGCGCGCCGCGCTGAGCGGGCCACGGTGGCGCTGGGCAACGAGGAGACACTCAACGAAACGCCCAAACAGTATCTCAACCGTTTATCAGATTTGATGTTTGTCCTGGCGCGTATTTTGAACCGCATGAATGGCGGTGACGATGTGTATTGGAAAAGCCAGCGCATGGCGCACAACACCGACGATGCGGCTTAACTGCAAAGACGTTATGGCTGCGGGCTGGATGGCGTTTTCAGCGCTGGCCAGCAGCGCAGCCGCTTCGGCCGAAACTTTGCGGCTGGAATGCGCGGTCGTCTATATGCCCGCCCGCAGCACCTGGGTGCGCACCTTGGCCTTGACGTTGCAGGACCAACAAGTTCAGTCTTTGACGATCGATGGCGTGGTGCCTCATGCTTTTGCGAGGAACGGCGCGCTCTTGATCACCGCCATCGACAACGAGCGTATTCAAATCGATGTGGTGCAGCGGCAATGGCAAAGCGATTACCGTGGCCATGCTTCGGGTCAAGGGCGTTGCGACGCGGTGGAGTGAACGCACCGCGCAGCGCCTTCATAAGGCCCTGCACCCAAACGCTGTCGCCAAGGTGCACCGCACGCGGGTTTTCCGGGTGACAAGGCGTCAGCGCCACTGCTACCCTTGCGCTCATGAATGCAAGCTCTAACCCCCACGCCCCCGCGGCCCCGATCGCCCCGTTTGCGCCGCAAATTCGGCTGTATCAAGACTGGCTGAAGGCCCACCTGGGCCTCTCGTTTGAGACCTACAAAGAGCTGTGGCAATGGTCAATCACGGACCTGGATGCTTTTTGGCAAAGCATTTGGGACTATTTCGACATGCGCTCGCCCACCCCCCACAGCCAGGTGCTGGCCAAAAACGCCATGCCTGGCGGGCAATGGTTTCCCGGGGCCCAATTCAACTATGCGCAGCAGGTGTTGCGCCATGTGCAACCGGCCGATCAGGCCGGCTTCATGGCCCTGATTTGCCGCAATGAAAAAGGGCAACACAGCGAAATGTCCTGGCCTGAGCTGCGACGCCAAGTGGCCTCCATGGCCTTGCATTTGAAGGCCCATGGGCTGCAGCCCGGCGACCGCGTTGCGGCTTACTTGCCCAATATTCCCGAAGCCATGGTGGCCTTTTTGGCCACCGTCAGTGTGGGCGGGGTGTGGAGCATTTGCGCGCCCGACATGGGCACGCTGGCGGTGCTGGACCGCTTCAAGCAAATTGAGCCCAAGGTGCTGATCGCGGTGGATGGCGTCACCTATGGCGGGCGCGACCACGACCGCATGACCGTGGTGCAAGAGCTGGTCGACGCCCTGCCTTCGGTACAACA